>NZ_LRMM01000022.1 GCF_001647275.1 Rufibacter ruber
GGCTGTTTTTTTCTAAAAACAGCCCGAAAACAGGAATTTTTTTTTGCCGTATCTCTGAAATTAGACCCTTCCTCCACAAATGGTGGAAACAACGTGGAAAACTGTGGACAAAAATCGGGATAAACTCGCAATAAACTTGATAATTGAGAGTAGCCCACCGTGAAACATAGCACGCAAAGAGCAAAATGTGGGAGACGGTGAATAAAATCTACAGAAACAAAAAGTTATTCACCTGCGAATAACTTTAACCCTCTTTCCACGGCCATGAATGTGAAAAAGTGGAAAGACCATTTAAGTACTTGAAGAAGAACCCAAAAGAATCCACAGCAGAAAGTAAAAATGTGAACAGAAGACTCCTTTCTTAACACTGATCAGGATAACTCCGGGCTTTCCACAGTTGTCCACTTCTGCACATCCCTAATGATGAAGAAAATTCTTATTTAAAAATTCATTTTATAATAGATATCAGGTGGAACCCGTGGAAAAGTGGGAAACTCGCGCAGACCGGAAAGGAGAAAGGGGAGCTGGGGCGCGGCCCGGTTCAGAAATAAGGGCCTCTGCCGCCTGAACATGTGGATACCCGGTATTTTTTGAGTAGTTTTATAAAAAGTAAGCCAGAAACGGCACCATACAACCGTAAGAAAACTATGGAACAGGACAAAGAGCAATTCGATCATGAGATAAAGCTGGGCTACGGCATTGGCGACTTAAGATTTGGTTTGACCATGGACGACGTGGAAGAGATCATGGGCGAGCCCGAAGAAATAGAAGAGTCAGATGAGGAAGACGAGTTTGAGCACAAGGCCTGGAACTACTGGGACACCGGCTTCTCCTTCTACTTTGACCAGGAAGACGACTACCGTTTGAGCTGCATTGAGACGGCCAACCCCAACGTGACCCTCTGGGGTAAGAAGATATTTGAACTAAGCCAGCAAGAGGTAGAAGACCTCTTCAAGCAACACGGAATACAGAGCGTTGAGAAAGAGAAAATAGAAGACAACGTGACCTGCCTCTCTTATGACAAGGAGATGATTGACCTGTACTTTGAGCAAGGCAAACTATTGGCCGTAAACTTCGGGGTGCACATGGATGACAACCTGGAGGTACTATGGCCAGCTGAAAACAACGAAGGCTAAAAGCCGTTTTTGGGCTGTTTTTAGAAAAACAGCCAAAAACGTGAAACATCTACCTAACAAAAAAGGGCGGTCCAAATCTGGATCGCCTTTTTTGTTGGGTGAGAGTGGAGGTTTATCGTGTGAAAAAAGCTTTGATTTCATCCTGGATGGCAGGATTGATGGCAATGGCCAGAAGCACAGAGATCACCAGGCCAATGGCTACAGAGAAAACGTCCTTCCCAATGAGTTTAAAGGTTTTAGAGAACTTGCTGCCAGAATCTTTGGCCCTGATGCGCATGCCCAGCTCACGGCCCGCCAGCAGCCCCACAAACACCCAGGTGGTACTCATAGGAATATTGTTCACCTCTTTGAAGAAGTACAAGATAATAGAGTAGATCAGGTCAATAATGGTGGCGCTGCGCACATCCCGTACTTCAGACTTCTCATTGATAATATGCTGGATCTTCTCACCGCGCCTGTAAAAAAGGTACGCCAACCCAAAGAAGATGAAACCTGCAAACACCGAGAACTCCACCCAACTGAGCTGGCGGGGCAGGTAAACCGCCACATTGGCCAGATCCTGCGCCAGCCAGGTATGCCATAAAAACCCACTAATGATCCATTGGGCCCAAATCCAGGCGCCATGAGCTTCGCCTTTGATGAAACGCTTGATGATAGGGGACAGCCCCAGGTAAAGCAGCAGCGCCGCCAGAAAGGCCGCCACATACCCTAGCAGGCTTTTGTTCACCATGCTGAAAATAGCGGAGGAGTCAATGGTGAACACGCTCAGCAGCATGAACGTGGTAGACACCGGAATTCTAAAGCGCGTCAGGAGCAGGAGAATCACCGGGGAGGCCAGCTGCAGGAACACAAAATTCTCTGGCGTGTCTTTAAAGCCTTTAGAAGCCAACCGCTGGTACGTCACGTCACCGTTAAACATGTACCAGCTGTAGAAGACAGTAGCCAGAAAGATGCCGCCCATGAAAAGCCACTGCCAGTACCATTTCTTGTCTTCATTAGAAACAATGAACGTGCCTATGGTCTGGATGCTGTCATTGGCAATGGCAGAATACCCGGCAAAGGCAAAACCCACCCACATGGCCACCGGCGTGTAGGGATAAACTGCCCCGCACAGAATAAGGGAGAAGGCAATGAAGTAAAGAAAGTTCTTTTCCTTCCGGATTAGCAGGTCCAGCACACCGGTTCTCTTTCTGAACTTGTAAGGTTGGGCAGGAACCAGCGAACCTTTACTCTTTCTTGATTTAGCCATGAAAATTAGGGAGGGTTAGTTGAGGCATATTGAAAGTAGGAGAAGCTGAAATTATCAAAATACATACGAGATAAAAACTACCAGGTACATATTCAATCCCAGCAAAGCCAGTTCCTGAATGCAGGAGAAACCTCTGTCACCTAGTGCGTTTTTGAGCTGTTTTTCTGAAAACAGCTCAAAAACAGAAAAAGTAGAAGTAAGGTTATCCACCAGAGACCTTTATACAAAATACCGGCTCCGCGTCAACAGAGGGCATAATTTGAGAAAGAAGAGGTCAAAGAGTGAGCCCCCTTCTCTAACTTGTCAACAGACACCGTAGGTGGAAAAACGGCAGGTGCGGGGCACAAAAAAGGGGGCGCTGAAATATCAGCACCCCCTTTTAATTTATGGGAAATTACAGGTTAACTGAACATCCACCGGAAGAGCAGAAACAGCGTGCCTGATAAAAACATAGAAACCGGGAGGGTTAACACCCAGGCCATGGCAATGTTCCTGATGGTGCTGGGGTTCAGGTTTTTGATACCGCGGTTAGCCACCATACTACCGGCAATACCAGAAGACAGAATGTGGGTAGTACTAACGGGCAGTTTGAAGACAAACGTGGAGAAGCCAATCACACTGGCCGCCATAAACTCAGCAGAGGCACCCTGGGCGTAGGTGAGATGCTCTTTCCCAATCTTCTCGCCAATGGTTTTTACAATGCGTTTCCAGCCAATCATGGTCCCTATGCCCAGTGACAGGGCAATCATCATGATCACCCAGTTAGGCGCGTAGTCTGTGAAAGCCCGCATACCCGTTACGCCTTCTTTCAAGGTACCACGGTCACGGGGGCTCAGGCTCACGTCTTTGCTCTCCATCAATTTATCAGTGCCTTTGGTGATGAGCAGAATGTCTCTTCTGAGCTTAAAGCGGTCATCTTTGGGTAATTCTTTTAAACCGGCGCTGGCGGCAAAAATCCCTTTCATCTCCAGCACTTCGGCGTTTAACTTACGCAGTTCCTCTGCATCTGAGGCAGAAAGAACCGTGCTGTCTACTTTGCCCAACACCTGCTCTACTTTTACCAGCGAGGTCTGCAGCTCAAACGGGTTCTTGGTATGGTCCAGGGCGAAATAGGTAGGGACAATGGCAATCAGAATCAGCATGACCAGACCCACACCTTTCTGTCCGTCATTAGAACCATGGAAGAAAGAAACCAGCGTACACGTGATGATCAGGATAATTCTGATCCACAACGGCGGGGCTTTGCGTTTATGCGGCTCCTTGAAAATGGTCTTGTTCTTCACAAAGCGCTTCAGGATGAACATCAGGAATACCGTGAGGGTGAAGCCCAGGAACGGAGACACAATCAAAGACATGCCGGTTTTGGTAGCCTCGCTCCAGGCAAAAGTGGCGCCGTTGGTAGACGGAAGCAGGGAGTACGCAATCCCCAGACCCAGAATGGAGCCAATCAACGTGTGGGAGCTGGAGGAAGGTAAGCCGTAGTACCACGTGCCCAGGTTCCAGAGAATGGCGCTGATCAACAGGGCCCCAATCATGGCAATGCCGTGCCAGACGTCCTGGTCAATGAGCGTCTCAATGGGCAGGAGGTACACAATCCCCATGGCTACCCCAATACCGCCGGCAAACACGCCAATGAAATTCCAGAAGCCAGACCAGATCACGGCCGCCCAGGGGCGCAGTGTGTTGGTGTAGATAACAGTGGCCACTGCGTTTGCCGTATCATGGAAACCATTCACAAACTCAAAGGCGCAGGCTGCCAGTAAACAGATTACCAGCAGGATCAACAAGTCAGTTTCTAAGCCGAACATAGATTTAAAGAGTAAAAAAAAGACGCCAAAAGTACCTGTTTAATTTCCTTTGAATGTTACCGAATTGTTAAATCAGATAACATTGCGGTAACATACGCCCAACCGCTACTAAAAAGCGGTAAAATGTCTCAGAAAGATGCGGTTCTATTTCGCCTTTACCCTAGTTCTCTCAAATTGAAAAACGTATGTGCCACCAAAACCCCTATATTTGCGCGTATGAGCACTACTGAGAAAACCACAGAAAACGCACAGTTAAAAGATATCATTTCGCACGCCAAGGAATACGGCTTCGTGTTCCCGTCCAGCGAGATTTATGACGGCCTGCAGGCCGTGTATGATTATGGCCAAAACGGGGTGGAGTTGAAAAACAACCTCAAAACACTTTGGTGGAAGTGCATGACCCAGCTGCACCAGAACGTGGTGGGCATTGACGCCGCCATCTTCATGCACCCGCTCACCTGGAAAGCCTCGGGCCACGTTGACTCGTTCAACGACCCCATGATTGACAACAAAGACTCCAAGAAGCGCTACCGCGCCGATGTCCTGATAGAGGAGAAAGCCGCCGAGTATGAGAAAGCCGGTGATGTGGAAAGAAAGCAGAACCTGCTCAACCAAATGGCGCGTCTGCTGGAGGCCGAAGACCTGAAAGGTGTACAGGAACTCATTATCGCAGAAGGCATAAAGTGCCCCTTGTCAGGCACTTCCAACTGGACCGAGGTGCGCCAGTTCAACCTCATGTTCTCCACACAAGTAGGTTCGGTGGCCGAGGAGTCCAGCACCATTTACCTACGCCCCGAGACTGCCCAGGGAATTTTTGTGAACTTCCTGAACGTGCAGAAATCGGGCCGTATGAAAGTACCCTTCGGGATTGCCCAAATTGGAAAAGCCTTCCGGAACGAAATTGTGGCCCGTCAGTTCATCTTCAGAATGCGCGAGTTTGAGCAGATGGAGATGCAGTTCTTCGTGCGGCCTGGCACTGAGATGGAATGGTACCAGCACTGGAAAACCATGCGCCGTAACTGGCACGAGGCCCTCGGCGTGCCCGCCGAAAAACTACGCTACCATGACCACGAGAAACTGGCCCACTACGCCAACGCCGCCGTTGACATTGAGTTTGAATTCCCGTTCGGTTTCAAAGAAGTGGAGGGAATCCACTCCCGCACTGACTTTGACTTGACCCAGCACCAGGAACTAAGCCGCAAAAAACAGCAGTACTTTGACAACGACCTCAATGAAGACGGCAAACCCTATGGAAACTACGTGCCATACGTAGTGGAAACCTCCGTAGGCGCCGACCGTCTGTTCCTGATGACGCTCTGCAACGCCTATCAGGAAGAGGAGATCACCGAAGGCGAGAACACCAAGACCCGTACTTTCCTGAAGTTCCACCCTGCCATTGCCCCGGTGAAAGCCGCCGTGTTCCCGCTGGTGAAAAAAGACGGACTACCAGAAAAAGCCATGGAAATCTTCAACGACCTGCGCTTTGACTTCAACATGATTTACGAAGAGCGCGACGCCATTGGCAAGCGCTACACCCGCCAAGACCTGATTGGAACCCCATTCTGTATTGCGGTTGATTATGAGACCCTGGAGAACAACACCGTCACCGTACGTGAAAGAGATACCCGTGAGCAGAAGCGCATGCACATCTCTGAGCTGCGCCAATACATTGGCGATGCCGTGAGCTTCAAGCGTATTTTCGAGAAATTGTAATTGTGCGTTTCTGGCCTGTTTTCACCAAAACAGGCCAGAAACAGATAAGACAAAAAAGGCGCTCCCACCGCAGGAGCGCCTTTTTTGTTGTGGAAAGATGCAGACAGTGGTGAAATAGAGAAATAAAGTTTCCCACATGATAATCCTTCCACTCTAGGAGATATTCCCTAACTCCAGTAGATATTCCCCCTTTGAAGGGGGTAGGGGATGTTGACACCAGCCGGTCATGGCGTTCCCAATAATTGCTATCGCGTATGTCACCGCTGTTCGGGATTTCAAATCCCGAACTTGAATATCCTACGGATTTCCAATCCGCGGCTTTTGCCGTTCAAAGGTGCAGATACGGGGATTACAAATCTCCTCAGTACTTGCTTCCGGATTGCAAATCCGGAAGAGCAACCTTAGCATCTTGTAGTTAGAATATAATCTGTTCTGTTTTCAAAGGGGGAGTATCTACATAAGAGGCTAAAAAAAAAAGCGTTTTCGGCCTGTTTTCCAGAAAACAGCGAAAAACGCTTTCACAAGCTTTATCAGGAATTTTACCCAACCATCGGCGCAGCCATCTTCACCCCATGCCCCGCCACGTCTGCCTGCAATCTTAAAGAAGGACCGGTTTGGTCAAAGCCGCCGGTGAACGGGTGCTCGGCAATGAACAGGGGCGTATCTAAATCTACAAAGTCAAACCCGCCAATGCCCGCTGCAAAGTGCGCGGAGAAAGTCATAGCCAGCAGGCTTTCTACCATGCCGCCAATCATGAGGCCCAAGCCATGCACTTGCGCCAGCGCCGCCATCTGCAGCGCTTCCAGCACGCCGCACTTCATCAATTTAATGTTGACAACCGCCCCGCTTCGGTCTTGGGCCAGACGGGCCACATCTTCGGCGCTGCGCGCCGATTCATCAGCGGCAATGGGGAAAGGGCAGGAGGTTGCCAACACATTCAGGTCTTCCCAGTTTTCCCGAGGAAGCGGCTGTTCCAGCAGAATAATAGGGAGTTGCGCCGCTTCGGCCTTGTGGACAAACGTTTGGGCGCGGGCCAAATCATAGCCGCAGTTTCCGTCAACAATCAACGTGGCTTGGGGGGCGGCGGTGTGAATAGCTTGCAGGCGGCGCACATCATAGTCCACATCTACGCCTTCGGTTTTGACTTTAATCACAGAGAAGCCGCGGTCTACAATAGATTTGGCCGAGGCGGCGGCATGGGCTTCATCTCCGGCGGTAATGGTCAAGTCAGTGTTCAGCTCGGTGCCCACTCCTCCGAAGAACACATAGAGCGGCATGTTGTACTGTTGACAAAGGGCATCCAACAAGGCCATTTCCACCCCGCAACGAGCTGCGGGTGCGTCATAGGCGAGGGTGGATAATTCTTTTGCCAGCGTACGCCATTCCCGCACGTCTTTCCCTAGCAGCATCGGCTCCAAGCCTTTCAACGTGGAAAGTGTGCTTTCCTGCGTCTCGCCGCTCACCGCCGGAAACGGCGCAGCTTCTCCCAAACCCACTATTCCGCTGGATAACTCCACCTGCACCAGCACGTTTTCCACGTTGTATTGTGTGCCCGTGGCAATGGCAAAAGGTTCTTTCAAAGGGAGGTTCAGCGGTTGAAAACGTACCGAGACAATTTGGGTGGGAGCCATAGAATAGGTGAATAAGTAGAGGAGCAAAGAAAAGCAGGATTTTCAGGATTCTTTAAAATTTTCAGGATTTAGTTACCGCGGCTTTTCTCGCGGGAATCAACAGTCAGGCCTACATGAAACGGCTTTGCGTTTCTGGCCTATTTTTCAGAAAACAGGCCAGAAACGGAAAAGAAGTTTACTGGTTCTACCAATTTCTGGCGCGAGTCTCTGACTCGTGACAAAGGTGATGCGAGTCTCCAGACTCGCCGGAAACCATAAGCCGGAACCGGGAGTCTGGAGACTCTACCCACTAAAAGGCACGAGTCAGAGACTCGCGCCAGCATTAATTAGCCAGCATCAGTGAAAGAATGTTCTCTTAGAAACCTAAGAACTTTGAGCTGACTTTTCCGTTTCCGGGCTATTTTCTGGAAAACAGCCCGGAAACGGAAAAAACGGGCAGAACCCGTGCACAAGTTAATTATTGCTTAACTTTGCTAAGTTGAGCCAAAGAAGCTGTGCGCCAATATGTCGGCGGCAGCCGGTTTCAGCAAGCGTTGCTTCAGGACAAGAGACGTTCTGAAGCGCCAGCCACGTAAATTTCAGCGAACCCACCATACATTCAAAAAGGTGAAGTACAACGAGTATAAACAATTAGACTATGCCGGTCTGGCCGAAGAGGTGAGAGCCTACTGGAAGCAGAACCGCGTTTTCGAGAAGTCGGTAGAGACCCGCGAGGGCAACCCCACGTTCGTATTCTATGAAGGGCCACCCTCGGCCAACGGTGCCCCGGGCATTCACCACGTAATGGCCCGCGCCGTGAAAGATATTTTCTGCCGCTACAAAACTTTGCAGGGATTTCAGGTGGTGCGTAAAGGCGGCTGGGACACCCACGGTCTGCCCATTGAGCTGCAGGTAGAGAAAGAGTTGGGCATCATCAAAGACGACATCGGGAAGACCATCTCGGTAGAAGAATACAATGCCCGCTGCCGCGAAACCGTGATGCGCTTCAAGCACCAGTGGGACGACCTTACCGAGCGCATGGGCTATTGGGTGGACCTGAACAACCCGTACATCACCTTTGACAACCAATACATAGAGTCAAACTGGGCGCTGCTCAAGAAACTCTATGATAAAGGTTACCTGTATAAAGGCTATACCATTCAGCCGTACTCGCCTTCAGACGGAACGGGGCTTAGCTCGCATGAGTTGAACCAGCCGGGCTGCTACAAAGAAGTAAAAGACACCTCTATTGTGGCGCAGTTCAAAGTCACTAGAGACGCGCAATCAGATTTTCTGTTCACGCGCCCTACGGGCGATGTCTTTATCCTGGCCTGGACCACCACGCCCTGGACCTTGCCGTCTAACACCGCACTGGCCGTGGGTGAGAAAATTAGCTACGTACAAATCAACACCTTCAACCCGTACACGCACCAACCCGTGAGCGTAGTTCTGGCGAAGGCGCTGGTAGGAAAATATTTCTCAGAGAAGAACAAAGACTTAGCTCTCACAGATTACAAACCCGGAGACAAAGCTATTCCGTACGAGATGGTGCAGGAGTTCACTGGCCGGGAATTAGTAGGTCTAAGGTATGAGCAACTGATGCCGTATCTGCAGCCGTTCTATGACGCCGACAAAGCCTTCCAGGTAATTGCCGGTGACTTTGTGACCACCGAAGACGGAACCGGCGTAGTGCATACGTCGCCCACCTTCGGGGCCGATGACTTTAGGGTAGCCAAGCAACACGGCATTCCGGCGCTTACCGTTAAAGATGAGCTGGGCAATGAGTTACCCACTGTTGATAAACGGGGAAAATTCATCAACGAGATTGGGCTGAGGCTGCAGGAAGGCGTACAGAAGTACAACATCAAAACCCACAAACCGCTGGGGCCTGATGACTTCTACGTGAAGAACTACACCAATGAAGATGAAAGCCATCCGGATTACAAAAACACCGATGTCATCATCTCCATCATCCTGAAAGAAGAGAACAAGGCCTTCAAGGTTGAGAAATACGAGCACACGTATCCACACTCGTGGCGGACGGATAAACCGATTCTCTATTACCCGCTGGATGCCTGGTTCATCAAGACCACCGCGGTTAAATCACGGTTAATTGAGCTGAACAAAACCATCAACTGGAAACCAGAATCAACCGGAAGTGGCCGCTTTGGTAACTGGCTGGAGAACCTGGTAGACTGGAACCTGTCGCGGTCCCGCTATTGGGGAACGCCGCTGCCTATCTGGCGCACCGAAGACGGCGACGAGGAAATCTGTATTGGCTCAGTAGTAGAACTGGACCGCGAGATTGAACGCAGTGTTGCCGCCGGCGTGATGACCGAAAACCCGCTACGCAAAGCAGGAGGGACGGGCGCAACCGCAGAGGCTAGTGAGAAAGAATCTCTGCTGGACAAGGCCGAGGAACTGTTGAAAAAGGCCATTGGCGCTGAGGACGAAAATGCCCAGTTCCAGATGGGAGACTTTGACTACTACAGCTTTGACCTGCACCGCCCGTATGTGGATAACATTGTGTTGGTAAGCCCAAGCGGCAAACCCATGAAACGGGAAACCGACCTCATTGACGTGTGGTTTGACTCGGGCGCCATGCCGTACGCGCAGTGGCATTATCCGTTTGAAAACAAAGAGATTTTTGAGCAAAACTTCCCGGCAGACTTCATCGCTGAAGGCGTAGACCAAACCCGCGGCTGGTTCTTCACGCTGCACGCGCTGGCCGTAATGCTGGAAGACAGCGTGGCGTTCAAAAACGTGATTGCCAACGGTCTGGTGCTGGACAAGAACGGCAACAAAATGAGCAAGCGCCTCGGCAATGCCATTGACCCGTTTGAGACCATCGGTCGGTTTGGTCCGGATGCCACCCGCTGGTACATGATTGTGAACGCTCCGCCTTGGGATAACCTCAAGTTTAATATTGACGGCATCACTGAGATTCAGCGCCGTTTCTTCGGCACGTTGCAGAACACGTACTCGTTCTTCGCGCTGTACGCCAATCTTGACGGGTTCACGTTCCAGGAGGCCGAAGTGCCGGTGGCGCAGCGTACCGAAAGTGACCGCTGGATTATCTCCCGCCTGAACACGCTGGTGCAGGAAGTAGCCGCTTTCTTTGACGACTATGACCCTACCAAAGCCGCCCGCGCCATTCAGGATTTCGTGACCGATGACCTAAGTAACTGGTACGTGCGCCTGAACCGCAAACGCTTCTGGAAAGGCGAACTGAACCAGGACAAGCGCGCCGCTTACCAAACACTCTACACGTGTCTGGAGACCGTGGCTAAACTGGCGTCACCCATTGCGCCATTCTACATGGACCGTCTGTTCCTGGATTTGAACCGCGTGAGTGGCCGCAGCCAAGCCGAATCTATTCACCTGGAGTTCTTCCCAGACGTGCAGCAAGACCTGATTGACGTAGATTTGGAGCAGCGTATGCACTTGGCGCAAACGGTTTCTTCGCTGGTGCACTCGCTGCGCAAGAAGCAGATGATTAAAGTGCGTCAGCCGTTGAGCCGTATTTTGGTGCCAATCTTAGACGAGAAAACGAAGAACCAGCTGCAAGCGGTTGAGGATTTGATTCTCTCTGAGGTGAACGTGAAAACGCTGGAGTACCTGGAAGACACTACCGGCATTCTGGTGAAGAAAATCAAACCAAATTTCAAGCGTCTGGGGCAGGTATTCGGGCCGAAGTTGAAGCTGGTGACCGCGCAAATCCAGCAGATGGGGCAGGAAGACATCGCCAAGATGGAGCGCGAAGGCTTCTTTGAGATTCCGCTGGGCGAAGATGACACCACCGTGCTGAGCCGCGAAGACGTGGAAATTTTGAGTGAGGATATCCCGGGTTGGCTCGTGGCTTCTGAAGGTTCGTTGACGGTAGCGCTGGACATCACCATCACCGAGGACCTGAAGTTGGAAGGCATGGCCCGCGAACTGGTGAACCGTCTGCAGAACCTGCGCAAAGACAGCGGCCTGGACGTGCAGGACAAAATCAGGGTGTTCCTGCAGGAAGGTCAGGAAGAAGTAGCCGCAGCTTTAAGAGCCTACGGAGCCTATATTTCTGAGGAAGTGCAGGCCGTAGAACTGAAGCTGGTGCCGGAAATTTCTGACGCCACCGTGCTGGAATTAGACGAATTCAACCTGCCAGTACATTTGGAAGTAGCCCACTAACCACATCTGAGAAAGAGCATGAACCGCTTTCTGTTTTCGGCCTGTTTTCAGAAAAACAGGCCAAAAACAGAAAGCTAAATACAACACATGAAGTACGCAAAATATTACCTGGTCACCTTGCTGGTGATTTTGATTGACCACGCCGTGAAGCTGTTGGTGCATTTCAACATGGAAATGGGCTTGCCCGGCCAGATTCCGGTGTTTGGTGACTGGTTTAAACTGCACTACACGCTGAACCCCGGTATGGCCTTTGGTGTGGAGTTGGGGTCTGAGTACGGGAAAATTATATTGACCGTGTTCAGAATGGGGGCGGCCGTGGCCATTGGCTACCTTATTTACTACCTGGTGCAGCACCGTTACCCCAAAGGGTTGATTTGGTGTGTGGGCCTCATTTTAGGCGGTGCCATTGGTAATTTGATTGACAGTATTTTCTATGGTGTGTTTTTAGACAATGCTCCTTATGATGCGCCTACGCCTTGGCTGCACGGACAGGTAATAGATATGTTCTACATTGATATCTGGGAAGGCATTCTGCCGCACTGGATTCCCATCATCGGCGGTACGCCTATGTCGCTTTGGCCTATTTTCAACATTGCAGATGCCGCTATCTTTGTGGGAGTAGCCATTATCATTCTCAACCAGAACAAGTTTCTGAACCACCAGCCGCAAAAGCAGAACCTGGAGAACAGCAATCCGCAGGAGATAAACATAGTAGAAGCATAAAAAGAAAGGCCGCTCCCAGAAGCGGCCTTTCTTTTTATGGTACATCTGTTTTCGCCTATTTTCAGAAAAACAGCCCGAAAACGCAAAATCTTAAGGTTACGAATAACAAATAACCAAGAACTAACAACTAAAACGAGTAGCCCATGGTCAGGCCGGCAGAGAAGATAGACGTACCGGCATTGTAGAAGTAGCCAGAGGCCCTCCAGCCAAAGAATAGGCGGTTGTCACTGAAGAAGTCGTTTTCCAGCACTACCTTTCCGCCAAAGTCCTTCTCCCGGCTATGAATAAAGTTTTCACCGGCGGTAGTTCCCGGCGTGGTATTATTTCCCAGGGCGCCCTGTACCAGGTCTACCTCAGAACGTCTCCGCACCGCCGGACCCGCGCCAATTCTAATGGAATATTTCTCACTTTCAATTAAATCAAAGAAAAGCGAGGCATCAAACATCACAAAGGCCTTGCGGGAGGTAAAAATCTCCTTGCTCTGGTCATAGCGGGACGAGCTCAGGTACTCCCCAGAGATAGAAAAGTTCAACCGGTCACTCAACTCGCGGGTATACTGTTGGGTAAAGATGGCGCCGCTGTTGTCGCCTTCCACAATATAGGCGAAGCCCACACCCGTTCTAAAGTTGTTTTTATAGATATGCTGGGCAGAAGCACTTTGAGCCACTAAAAGGCAGAAGATACCGGCTAAGAATGACTTGAATAAAAAGGATGCGTAGTAGTGAATGTGTTTCATAAAAAGGTGTGGTATTGAAGATCTGAAAGCAGAAGCCTATCATGCGGTAAAGACCATTACTTAAGAATCTCTATTTTAGTTGTGCCCAATGCCAAATTTGCTTCGCTTTTGCCTCTATACGAGATTCTGGTTGTAAGGGTATTTGGCTATCTTTGGTGTACACCGCCTGGCTTATTAGTGGGTATTTAAAAAGGTGTTTTGGAGCTGTTTTCATAAAAACAGCCCCAAAACAGGAATCATAAAACTTTTGACGAAGCATAGTGTGAAAAATCTGTTCCTCATCTTCTTCTTGTTTCTTACAGGTTACTGCTTTGGGCAGACGCAGGCCGAAATGAACCGCCAGGCGTACGCTGACTACCAGAAAGCTGATAAAGAATTGAATGAGGTGTACCAGAAGATTCTCACTTACTACAAATCAGATACCGCCTTTATTTCTAATCTCAAAGCCTCACAGAGAATCTGGGTTTCCTTTAGAGATGCTGAACT
This sequence comes from Rufibacter ruber, assembly GCF_001647275.1. Classification (GTDB taxonomy): domain Bacteria; phylum Bacteroidota; class Bacteroidia; order Cytophagales; family Hymenobacteraceae; genus Nibribacter; species Nibribacter ruber_C. The sequence goes on from NZ_LRMM01000022.1 coordinate 13,635, forward strand.
CAAAATGAAGTACCCAGAGCGGGAGCCAGGGCACTATGGCTCCATTCATGCCATCTGCAGGGCAGCCTTTCTGGAAGAACTCACCAGTGAAAGAATTAAAAAGTTGCGGGTATGGCTCACAGGTGTCAAAGAAACGGATGCCTGTACCGGCTCTGTGAAAGAGAAAGAATAAGCCCCAATTCCTTATTTTAGAATAGCTCCTAAAGAAAAGTGCCCTCAACATCTCCTCCTTGAAAAAACCGTTTCTACAAGTTGACCAGTTAAGCATACAGTTCCAAACGCGGCAGGGGCTGGTGCAGGCGGTGCAGAATGTGTCTTTTCAACTGCAGAAAGGGGAGACGTTGGCCATAGTGGGGGAATCCGGCTCCGGCAAAACGGTTACGGCGTTGTCATTGATGCAGCTGCTGGAGACGCAGTCAGCCACAGTAGCAGGAAATGCGCTTTTCAATTCTCCCAAGTTAGGGGAGATAGACTTATTTTCTCTGCCCGAGAAGCAGATGCAGAAAATAAGGGGCAATGATATCTCCATTGTTTTCCAGGACCCCATGTCTTCTCTGAACCCCGTTATCTCCTGTGGAAAACAGGTGATGGAGGTCTTGCAAATCCACTTGCCTATTTCCAAAGAAGAGGCGTACCAGCGTACCCTGCGGCTTCTGGAGATGGTACAGCTGCCGCAGCCGGAGAAGATTTACAGGAGTTTTCCACACCAGTTGTCAGGGGGGCAGAAGCAGCGGGTGATGATTGCCATGGCCATGGCCTGTGAACCGTCTATCTTGATTGCCGATGAGCCTACCACCGCCCTTGATGTCACCGTACAGGCCGCCATTCTGGACTTGCTGAACGAGCTGCGCTTGAAAAACGGCACCTCGGTCCTCTTTATTTCCCATGACTTAGGCGTAGTGGCTCAAATGGCCGACAGGATTCTGGTCATGTTCCAAGGCCAAATAGTGGAACAAGGCACCACCCTTGACATTTTCACCCAACCGCAGCACCCGTACACCAAAGCCCTGCTGGCCTGCCGGCCTACGCTCAAGACGCAGGTAAGGGTGCTGCCCACCATTGCAGATTTCCTTTCGGCCAAGGCCGATAAACAAGTTGTAGCAAGGGAGGAAACCTTTTCTCAAGAACCATCTTTTGCTGTGGACAAAGCAGCACCTATCACGGCAGAATCACACAATCTACAGCCAGGAAAGGAGCCGGAGCAGCCGCTGTTGCAGGTAGAAGATGTACACGTAGGCTTCTCTGTGAGTAGCGGCTTTCTTTTGAAGCAGAAAGAGCGAATTTCAGCGGTAAATGGCGTTTCCTTTGAGGTTTTCCCCGGAGAAACCATGGCCATTGTAGGGGAGTCTGGCTGTGGAAAAACTACGTTGGGCCGCGCGTTAGTACGGTTGATAGAACCAAGTTCGGGCAAGATACTTTTCAACGGCAAAGACTGGGGCAATCTGCCCAAAGAAGAGCTGCGCCGCAGCCGGAAAGACTTCCAGATGATATTCCAGGACCCGTACGCATCGCTCAACCCGCACATGAAAATTGGGGAGGCTATCATGGAACCCATGCAGGTGCATCAGGTGTTAAAAAGTAGCAGAGAGAGAAAGCAACGCGCCCTGGAACTACTGGAAACCGTAGGGCTGCTCCCTGAACATTTTGAACGTTATCCCCATGAATTCTCCGGCGGACAGCAGCAGCGCATCTGTATTGCGCGCGCCCTGGCGCTGGAACCCACGTGTATCATCTGTGACGAAGTAGTTTCGTCGTTAGACGTATCTGTGCAAGCACAGGTACTTAACTTGCTCAACCGCCTCAAACGCGAGTTCCACCTTACCATCTTGTTCATCACGCATGATTTGGCAGTAGCCAAGTTTATGGCAGACCGCCTGTTGGTCATGGACAAAGGCCAGGTAGTGGAGCAGGGCCCCGCGCCGCAAATTTTCAGTAATCCGCAGCACGCGTACACCAAAACGTTGCTACAAGCTGTGCCCACCGGAGAATTAGCAGATATTTTAGCGGCGCAAGAGAAACGAAAAGCATATAAAGCAAGTATAGACGAATGAATATATTTGCGAAACGCTAAGGTAAGCCTACGTTTTCGGCTCATTTTCCTGAAGACAGGCCCAAAACAGCAGTTGCATTTACTTAGCCATGGCGCAAGCGTCCGCTTGTGCCGGCGTTTTTGATCTGTTTTCGCCAAAACAGGCTAAAAACGGAAAAGTAGCCTGCGCAGAAATTCAGGAACTTGATAAGATGGAATTCAAAAGCTTTCTCTCTTTTTGTCTTCCTGAAAGGAACAGGTGAAGAACGGTAATTACTGTTGAGTAAACGCTTTTCTAGCTTGCCCACAAGATTCTTCCAGAATGATAAAATGGGGAATATAGATGTATGTGGGTGGGATATAAAGTAGTGAAGGCGCAATAGGTTGCCTCTGAATCTAGGGACGTTTTTAACCTATTTTCCCAAAAACAGGCCAGAAACAGAAAAACGTTTTCCGCCGCGGCGGAAAGCAAAAAAGAAATAAATTGATAAGGCAGAAAAATGAACTGCCACCCTTGGCAAACCGAATAAGAATGCGCCAAGTACTTTTGAAAAGAATTAATGGAAAGAAAAAGAAGAGGCCCAGGCGCTGGCAAAGATGCCGCCCCACGGTCTGATAGTAGAAGAAAAGACAGCCGCGCCCCCAAAGGCGAGAGAGGCGGTTCGCGCGGCCGCGGTGGCCGTGGTCAAAACGCGGGCACCGTCTCCAGGGAAGTATTACTGAACATTTTCAGCCAGGAGCCTAAGAAAGTATTCACCTACCGCCAGCTGCACCGCCGCCTGGGCGTCAATGACAAAGAAGGACGCGAAGAAGTGTTTGGGCTCTTGAAGAAGATGCGCAAAAACGGCGAGCTCATTCATCTGCAGGAAGACGCGTATATCTTTAACCCAGAGTTTAAAGGCAGCAGTTCTTCTGAACGTGGTTTTGATAGAGATGGGCGCGGAGAGCGCGGCAGCAGCCGTAGAGATAGTGACCGTTTTGGTGGCGCTTCGCGCCGGGGCGGGCCTACCATGGTGGGTAAAGTAGATTTGGCCAACGGCCGCCATGCCTATGTGATTAGCGAAGACTCAGAGCAAGATATACGCGTGCCCGTGGAGCGGCTCATGTTCGCCATGGCCGGTGACACCGTGCGCGTGCAGCTGCGCAAGAGCAGAAGACCCAATGAGCGCCCAGAAGGCGAAGTAGTAGAGGTACTGCACCGCGAGCGCGAAGAGATTGTAGGGCGGCTGGAGATGTCAAAAGGCTTCGGGTTTGTGGTGGCAGACATGAAGCGCATGTACTTTGACGTGTTCGTAGGCGAGCGCGGCCTCGCCGATGCCCAACACGGCGACAAGGTGCTGGTGAAGATTACCGAGTGGCCCGAAGACCCCAATAAAAGCCCCACGGGCGAAATCATCCGGACCTTCGGCCCTGCCGGGGAACACAACGCCGAGATTCACGCCATCATGGCCGAGTTCGGGTTGCCGTTTGAGTTCCCCGAGAAAGTAGAGCAGGAAGCCAACGCCATTCCAGACGTCATCACCAAAGAGGAAATTGCCAAGCGCCGCGACTTTAGGGACGTAACCACGTTCACCATTGACCCCGCCGATGCCAAAGACTTTGATGATGCCTTGAGTGTGCGTCAGCTAGAGAACGGCAACTGGGAGATTGGTGTGCACATAGCAGACGTAACGCATTATGTGCAGCCGGGCACCCGCTTGGAGAAGGAAGCCTACCGGCGCGCCACCTCGGTGTATCTGGTAGACCGTACCATTCCCATGCTGCCTGAGCGCCTGTCTAACGGCCTTTGTTCTTTAAGACCAAATGAAGATAAGCTGACCTTCTCTGTCGTCTTTGAAATTGATGAGAATGCCAAAGTACATGAGTACTGGATTGGCCGCACCATCATTCATTCAGACCGCCGCTTCGCCTATGAAGAGGCGCAGGAGGTGATTGAAACCGGTGAAGGCGATTACAAAGAGGAAATCCTGAAGCTGAACGAACTGGCCAAGAAATTCAAAGACAAGCGCTTCAAGAACGGCGCGGTGAACTTTGAAACCATTGAGGTGAAATTCAAGCTGGATGAGAACGGCAAACCGCTTTCTCTTTATGTGAAAGAGCGCAAAGACGCCCACAAACTCATTGAGGAATTCATGCTGTTGGCCAACAAATACGTGGCCGAACATGTGTACAAGATGCGCAAAGGCAAGAACAAGCTCACCATGGTGTACCGTACCCACGGCGCGCCAGACCCAGAGAAACTGATGAACTTCTCCTTGTTCGCGCGTAAGTTTGGCTATAAGGTAGACCTGGAGGAAGGCAAAGACATCTCTAAAGAGCTGAACAAGCTGGCCGATGCTACGGAGGGCAAACCGGAGCAGAGCGTGCTGCAGAACCTGGCCATCAGAACCATGGCCAAGGCCAAGTACAGCACCGAGGAGGAAGGTCACTTTGGGTTGGCATTTGCGCATTATTCGCACTTTACTTCGCCCATTAGGCGTTACCCAGACATGATGGCGCACCGCCTCATTGACCAGTACAACCACGCGCAGTACACCGCCGAGAAAGAGGAGTACGAAGAGCGCTGCCTGCATTCGTCAGACATGGAGAAACGCGCCGCAGACGCTGAACGGGCTTCCATTAAGTTCAAGCAGGTAGAATATATCTCCGGGTTTATTGGTCAGCAGTTCAAAGGCATTGTCTCTGGCTTGACGGATTGGGGCATGTACGTGGAGATTGAGGAGAACAAGTGCGAAGGCATGGTTCGGCTCGCCGATTTGCAGGATGATTTCTATGAACTGGACTCCGCCAACTACCGTATCATTGGCCAGAACAACAAGCGCATCATTTCTTTTGGAGATGAGGTGATTGTGGAGGTGAAAGCCGCCAATGTGCTGGAGCGCACCATTGACCTGGAACTCATTGATACCGTGGCCAAAAAGTAGTTGGCTAATAAGGTAAAGGCGTTTTTGGCCTGTTTTGAGACAAACAGGCTGAAAACGCTTTTTTCTTCTTTCCCAGAAAACAAAACCGCCTGTTTCCTGATTTTACAGTAGTTTTGGGTGTGTGTCACTCCCCCTTATGTCTTCTGAAAGGATCTTGTAGACGAACTGTAGTAGGAGTTGTCTTTCTAGCTTGCCACCAAGATCCTTTCAGGATGACAAGAGAGAAGGGGAAGAACTTAGGGAATGGCCACGTTATTACTAATTTGATTACCTCAGCCGCTAATCGGCTTGAACATTAAAGATTTCTTCTGTGGATATTTCACATTTCTCTGAACGAATAAACCAGACGCTGTCCACGCTCACGTACGGGCAGCAGCCAGATGAACTATATGCGCCCATCCGGTATATGATGGAACTGGGTGGGAAACGGGTGCGTCCGGTGCTGACGTTACTGGGGGCGTATCTTTTCCATGATGATGTGGATAAAGCTTTGATGCCCGCCATTGGGGTAGAGGTTTTCCACAACTTCACGCTCATGCATGATGACATCATGGACCAGGCCCCGCTGCGCCGCGGAAAAGAGACCGTGCACGAGAAATGGAACACCAACACCGCCATTTTGAGCGGAGACGTGATGCTGGTGCGCGCCTATGAGTTCTTCTTAGGCATTGAGCCGGAGAAACTGGCCACGGCGCTGCAACTTTTCTCTACCTGCGCCGCCCAGGTCTGTGAAGGCCAACAGCTGGACATGGAGTTTGAAGCCCGCCAAGATGTGCAGATTGACGAGTACCTGCACATGATCAAGCTGAAAACAGCCGTTCTGCTGGGTTTTGCCTTAGAAGTGGGCGCACTTATCAACAACGCCGCCCCAGAAGATGCCCGGCATCTGAAAGAGTTCGGGATTAACATGGGCCTGGCGTTCCAGCTACGCGATGACCTGCTGGACGTGTACGGTGACCAGGCCAAATTTGGCAAGCGCGTAGGCGGCGACATTGTCTCTGACAAGAAAACATATCTGTTGCTGACTGCCCTGGAGCGGGCATCTGCCACGCAAAAGCAGGAGCTGTTGCAATGGCAGGGGCAAACGGCCAATGAGCAGGAGAAGGTACAGGCGGTAAAGGAGATTTATGACGGGCTTGAAATCCAGAAAGTGACCCAGAACCAGATTAACCACTATTTCCAAAAGGGGTTGCATCATTTGAATGAGGTAAACGCCTTGAACAGTAAAAAGGAACTGCTGCGTCTTCTGGCTATTCAACTCATTGAGCGGGAGAGTTGACAAACGGAGTGGTGCCTCCTGTTTTTGGCCTGTTTTTATTAAATTAGGCCGAAAACAGGGGTATAGAATTTTCAACAAAGTTCATTCCCCTCGCATGAAGGCTTCAGCACGGTTTTTGTTCTTGAAGGGCAGAAGCTTACTTTTGGTATCATCTCTATTCTCTGTTCCATGCCCCTTAGTATCACCTTTATCATCATTGCCATTACGGTAGTTGCCTCGCTGTATGCCTGGAGGAACCAGAACCTGATGGAAAACTGGGTGCACCACCCGCAGAGTGTGGCGCAGCAGAACGAGTGGTGGCGGTTGTTGACCTCTGGGTTCCTGCACGCAGATTTCATGCACCTGTTCTTCAACATGTTCTCCCTGTACATCTTTGGCAACGTGGTAGAGCAGCAGTTTATGGGCATTTTTGGGGTGACCACAGGGGCCATCATCTATGTGGGGCTGTACCTGGTGGCTATTATTGTGTCAGATTTGCCTTCCTACTTCAAGCATAAGAATGACAGCCGGTACTATTCATTGGGTGCCTCAGGTGGGGTGGCGGCCATTATCTTTGCCAGCATCTATTTTAACCCCCTCACAGAGCTGATTATTTTCCCTATCCCGTTGCCCATCAAGGGCTACATCTTTGGGGCGCTGTACCTGTTTTACTCCTACTACCTTAGCAAGAAAGGCAATGACGGCATTAACCACAGCGCTCACTTTTACGGGGCCGCCTTCGGGTTTATCCTGAGCCTGATCCTGGTGCCTGGCCACCTTTCTGCCTTCCTGGGTATGATTAGGAGTTCAATTGGACTTTTCTAAAAATAGCGTTTTCCATCTTTTTTTTCTGAATGGCCGTATAATCAAGTAGAAACGGCTAAAGGAGAGGAGGAACAGATGGAGCGGAAATTACATTCTATAAAGATATTGTTATTGCTATTCTTATGGGTAGCCATTCAGACCAGCGGCCAGGCGCAGGCGTTTCTGGCCACGGGAACCTCAGCGTCTGCTAAAACAGCCCGCATGAGCGTGGGCGAGGGGCTGGCAGCGAACAACCAACAGGAGTTACTGGAACTGGTGACCAAAGCCGGGCTCATGCCCTTGCTTTCTAACGGGGAGGCGTATACGTTTTTTGCCCCTTCGCCGCAGGCACTGGCCAAATATCAGAGCGAAGCACCAGAAACGTTGAGATCATTTCTGTCTAAGCACATTGTCAAAGGGGCTTATACGGCCGCAGACCTGAGAGACGGGGCTGATGTGCAAACCATTAACGGCGGCAAACTGCGCATCTGCAAAAAGAAAGGAGCTGTCATTGTAGACGGGGTTAGGCTGCAGGCCACTGACCAGGTATTTGCCAACGGGGTGATGCACCAGTTGAAAGGAGCTTTTCAGCCTGCCGCCACGGCTTCAAATTTCTAGAAGACTATTGTATAGTGAATGTTAAAAGGCTGCCCCAGTTGGGCAGCCTTTTTTATGTCTTCTGTTTTAGGGCCATTTTCAGAAAAACAGGCTAAAAACAGAACCGCAGAAATTTTCTTAGAAATTTTTGCCTGCAGAAGCAACCCTCAGGCCTTCTCTTTCATCTTTAGCATGTAACAAAACCCAAATCTGTCATGAAAAAGCTGAACCTTCTCCCGTTGCTTGCCTTTGTAGCCTTGGTGGTTACCCTGTCTTCTTTCACCTTTGCCCGTCTGGTGGAGGAGCAGAGCCGGAACGTGGGCGCTTTCACCAAAATAGGGTTGAGTTATCCGGCCAACGTTGTTCTGCGCCAGGGCAATACCCACAGCGTGAAGGTAGAAGGCGACGCTGACCAGTTAAAAGATCTGGTAACCGAGGTAAAAGACGGGAAGCTGAACATCAGAACCAAAGAACGCCACTGGAACATGAGCTGGAACAACAAGGAGCGCGTGAACATCTACATCACTATGCCCCGGGTAGAAGCCATTGCAGTGGCCGGTTCCGGTAAAATCACCAGCGAAGATACGTTCAAGGCAGATAATCTGGACCTGGCCGTGAGTGGTTCTGGTAGCATTAAGCTGTCTGCCAGGGTAAACGAAGTTTCCAGTCGCATTGCAGGCTCCGGTAGTATTGTGCTGAAAGGCGAAGGCAAAGAGAGCAAAGTGTCTATCAGCGGGTCTGGTGCGTTGCGTGGGTATGCCTTTGAGACTGACCAGGCCCAGGTGAGCATCAGCGGCTCTGGCAAGTGCGAAATAAATGCCAAGTCTACCCTTAAATCCAGCATTAGCGGGAGCGGCAACGTGTACTATGACGGTTCCCCCAGTGTAGACAGCCGGGTGAGCGGTAGCGGTTCTGTAAAGCGCCGGAGCTAACTTCTTACCTGGTTTCAGGTTATTTCCTGTACTTTTGCAAAAAAGTACATTTCCCCCTTTTGAGCTTTCTTCCTTTGGTTTTATTCCCTAAGCCAAAGATATAGCCGGACAGCAGGCAGCCCCACTCTGCGGTTTACCGCAGATGCCTGCTGTTCTTTTTTTTCTTTCGGCGCTTCTTTTAAGTAGCCACCACCATCTCTAGTACCGTTTCTCGCCCAAGTGCCTTCCCTAAGCTAACTCTCTGCCCGGTATGGTGCAACCCTAGCCGAACAGGGACCTTCTGTTTCTGGCCTGTTTTCAGAAAAACAAGCTGAAAACGCTACTGTCCTCTTGCCCGTGCATTTCAGGAAAAAAGAAAAACAGCAGATGCAATAGTGTGGATAACCTGCAATTAATGCTTTCCGCTGCGTCTGTTTATAAAACGTAAATACTGGAATTCTGAGCCGCTAAAGACGTTTTTGGCCTGTTTTCAGAAAAACAGGCCAAAAACACGGGAGCATTTATCCACAGGGGCTATTTCTATTGCAGCGTACGGCCTCTGAACAGCAGAAAGCCTACGTGGCCAAAGACAGACCAGCGGTGTACTCTGTTGTCATAATGAATGACATGAAGGGCGGCGGGGCCAATGGGGAGCTGCATGATGATGCCAGAGCTGGCAGTGAGGTAGGGCCGGCTGAACGTAGAACTTCTAACCGCTTGCTGCAGCTCGCCTTCTTTCCAGGGCTGGTGCAGAACGTGGGTGAACACCTCAGTGCGCCATTCAAACCTTGTCCAGAAGGTGTTAGAGTACCGCAGACCGGCGGCGGCGTAACGGGGGGCGCGGTAATTGTCTAAGAAAAGCGTTCTGGAGTCTGGCAGCGGCAGAAAAGTGGGGGCCGTGGTGAGGGAAGACCTATAATTGGAAAACTTGCCCTGGGTGCTGACCATTCCTTCAAAGAAGTAGCCCCAGCTTCTCTTGTCATTCCCAGACGGGAAATAGCCTTCATACGTGGCCGAAAACTGGAGCCACTGGTGGTCTGCCTCTCTGGTGTCTGTGGCGAGGGCGGTAGAGCCGGGGCGGTACAGTTCAGACCCCTTTACCCCTCTAAGGCCCAGCACGGCCCGGTGCCCCTTGGTGGAATACATCTTCCGGTTGAGGGAGTTGCGCTCAAACCGGACGGCTGCTGTGAGGCCACTTAAATCTGTCTCATCCAGCCGGTCAGCTGATGAAACATTCTCCATGTTGGCATACTGGTCTTCATTGGAGAACCACGCCCCATCCAGCACAAACCGGCTCCTGAAGTTATGGCTAATGCCCGCTTGCAAGCCCACCTTGAAGTCCCTGAGGCGCACCTGCGTGCTGGCGGCCACCCCGCGGTCTAGAAAATCATTGGTGTCCTGGTAGTTCAGGCTCTGGTACATCACAGAAGGCTCCACATAGAAAGGCAGCCGTGCCGGCACGTTTACCCGCAGGCCAAACTGGCCTGCAGAATAAAACCGGCCTATGTTGGCATTGGCACCCACGGTGTACAGAAGCCGGTTGAGGTAACGGTACTCCAGCCCCAGGTAGAGGTTGTCTACCGGGCGGGTGCTGAACACGGCACCCACCTCTGCGGTGGCATTGTTGCTTTGGCGGGCATCAACGCTCAACACGTAGCCCCCGGCAGCACTGTCATAGTTGATGCGCGGGTAAATACTCCTGAAAAAGTCATTGGCGGCCAGCCGGTAGTAGCCCTCTTCAATCTCATCAATGGTGTAGTTTTTCCCCTGCTTGAGAAAAAATTTGCTTACATAGTCATTCTGACTTTCTTTGAGCCCCTGCACCTGCACGCGTACAAATTTGGGGGTAGGGGCCTTCTCCCTAAAATTATGCCGCCGTTTCTCCAGCTGCACTGAGTCTGCTTTTCTGGCGATGCGCTGTTGCAGCTGGGGGAGTTTTTCTTCTGTGGTCTTCACGCCAATGTCTATCAGCTCTTTTACCCGGGCAAAGTCAGTGGTGGCATAGCCTTCCAGGTCAGGTTGGATCAAAACGCCGCCAGGGCCAACGGCGGTGGTGTCTGCCACGTCAAAACTCAGGAATATGAGCGAGGAGCCCAGAATCTCATCATCTTTCTCATGCGGGTATTTCTTAAAAGAGACATCGCCCACGTTCACGCCAATGATCACATCTGGTTTGAACTCCTTCCGCATCACGTCTGTGGGGAAGTTGTTGAAAAGGCCGCCGTCAAAAAGGTAACGCCCGTCTGCCTGCCTGATGGGCCGGAACGCCAGCGGAACCGCCATGGAGTTTCTGACGGCGTCTGCCAGGGAGCCGCTGCGCTGCACAATCTGCTGGCGGGTAAAGATTTCGGCGGTAAGCGCTCTGAACGGCACAAACAGGTTGTCAAAATTATATCGGGCAATGGCACTGCCGGCAGACAGGGTAGAGGCCAGGGCATAGTTCAGGTTCACGTCATTGATCAGGCCCCGGCTGGTCTGCACCTTAACTTTTGACTTAAGCACAAGCGGTAACCTCAGGGCTGCCGGGGAGGGGTCCAGGCTGAAGTAGTTGAACGCATGGTCTTCCAGCTGCCGGCCAGACACCCAGTACTGGAACCTGGGCGACAGCACCAGTTCTTCAATGTCTTCTGGGGAGTAGCCCGCTGAGTACAGAGCTCCCACCACGGCCCCCATACTGGTCCCCACAATGTAATCAATGGGAATCTGGTTTTTCTCCAGCACCTTGAGCACCCCCACGTGAGCCAGCCCTTTGGCGCCCCCTCCGCTTAAGACCAGGCCTACTTTTTGGGCAGGGGCCATGCCGGTACACAGGAGCACCAGGGCCAGAGGGAACCAGAAGAAAGAACGGTTGAGACGCATATAGGTAGCAATTTGAACTTCAGGTAAGAAAAGCAGTGCGCCGCTTCACCCCATGACGCCTTCCCAAGGAAGGTGTACGTGCGGCCGAATATAGAAGATTGAACATACTTTACCTGCATTACCCATCTGCTCCAGAAAAGTTTTGCTTTTCAGGGTCTTCTGGGGGAAAGAAGGAAGAATATTCTGCTGAGCAGGATAGCGGCCAATAAAAGGGAACGTTTTAGGGCTGTTTTCCAAAAAACAGCTCTAAAACAGAACGTTGGCGTTGCGGCTATTTTCCCTGGAGCGGTACAATCCAGGAAGCAGGGGTGAAGGGCCGCCACGGCACGGCCGCCAGGTTTACGGTAGAGTCTACCAAAGGCTGGGAGGGTCTTAGGTTCAGGCTGGCCTGCGCATGCACGTATACCTCTACCTGTTGATATCCTCTGGCTTTGAAGTCACGGGCCAGGTACTGGCTGAACTGCCAGAGCAGGTCTGGGTAGGCGGCAAGTTTACGGGCCTGCTTGGGGGTTAGGTGTGCAGCGGGTTCTACCCAAAACGTGTGGCCGTCTGCCACCACCTTGAAGTTGGCCTCACCAGATTTGCTCCGGAGCATCATGTGCCAGGCCATGCGGTGCCCTTCTTCGGTCCAGTTAGGGTTGCCCGGAAACCAGAAATGGCGCAGCGGGAGCAGAACCTGGAAAACGAAGTAGACCCCCAAGAGCACCAGCAGCGCCTTTTCCCGCCAAGAGACAGGTAGCCGAGGGGTAAACTCTTCAGGCGTAACGGCCGGTTTCCTCCGGAGGAACATGCGCCGAACGCTTTCCGGCTCAAAGAAGAAAAGGCAAAGGGCCAGCGCCAGAAACGGGAAAATGCCAATGTGGAAAACCGCCTCGTTAAACCCATGAAAGAAGACGGCCACCGCAAAGGCAAACACACGGGTGCGGCGCCAGAGCAGGAGCGGCGTGATCAACAGGTCAAACGCCAGGCCACCATACACCACCAGTTGTTGAAACCATGGCTCCTGCAAGAGCGGGCCAATCAGCCAGAAATGGGCTTTGCCCGAAAACCAGATCTTGATGGGAATGCCCGCCAGCCAGTCGGCATCTAACTTGGCCACCCCCGCATAGGTGTACACCATGCCCATCTGCGCCACAAAAATAAGCAGGCACCAGCGGGGGCAGGTGTACGCTTTTAAAACGGGTTTCCGTCTGGCGTCTAAAGAGGCGTAGGCATGGGCGGGCACCAGCAGCATCAGAAAGCACAGCAGCAACAGCAGGTAGTAGTGGTTGTTGTAGCTGATTTTCTGCATGAGGTAGCTGGCCCACCACATCAGGGTGAAAAGCGTCAGGCTGGCGCGGTAGTAAAAGCCCACCATCACCAGCAGCCCCAGCGCCGCCATCACCGCATAATAGTAGTACATGCCACTGCCCGGCAGCGGCGTGAGCCACTCAAAACCAATGAACGGAAAATGCCACTTAGGCTCCACCAGGTTCTGGCGCACCCAGCCCGTGGCAATGGCCCCTGCCGTCTCCAGAAACAGCAACAGCCCGAAGCACCACCTGAACACCACCAGCGGCGCATTTTCTACCGGCTGCCAGAGCCAGTTCAGGAAAGATGCTTTAGGTAGGGCAGTAGCGGCCAAAGGAATTAAATGCTAGAATACTATGAAATCTGAACAGCACTTTTACGTAGAGATGGGAAGTTAATCACCTTCAACCAGCTTTATTTCTTCTGGTGTTAGCCCATACAATTGGTAAACCAGCAGGTCTATCTCTTTATCTGTTGTACGAAGTTGGTCAACTAACTGATTTGCCGCCTGGTGCTGCTGGGTAAAAAAAGACAGCCACTCGGACTTTTGTGCCAGCGTGAGCTTTATCTTGGCTTTTACCAGTTCTTTGGCGAAGTCATCCCAAGTGAGGGTGTACCATTTCTCCAGCTTCTGGCTCAGTTTGCCCACGCCCAACTCAGACTGCAGCAGCGTCAAGAACTTCTGGCTGAGCGCCTGCAACTCCTGATTCTTTTGTAGCATGCGGTCTGCGCGGTCAATAAAAGGCTGCTGTGCTTCTGGAGAGATTAATTTAATGGGAAACCGTTTACAATTAGCAATTAAGATTTTTTGAAATAAGTCTTTATGAATATCTAGAAATCTATATTTGTGATAGTAAGTGATTAAGCTTGAGTTTAGAAGTGATAAAAGATACTTTGGTAAAACGTCATTTCTGTTTGGAATGATGGCAAAACCAATTTGCGTGAAATATAAAGGTTCTTCAGTATAACCAGCATAAATTCTTGGTGGATTTCCAGATACAATCTGTCTAATGATGATTCTAGGTGATGTAAAGAATTTCTCTTCCCGTGGTGCGCCGAGCCAAGAACCATATTTAATGTATTCCTTAATCGTAGACTGAATATAAAATCTAGTTATGTTTTCGCCTCCAATCAAAGGCTTATATGAATCATCCAGCTTTTGTTCTGAATGAAACGTTCTGCTTTTGATGAGTTCTTCTGAATGTCCTTTGTATTTGTCATAAGGAGTAATTCCTAATGCAAATTCAGCTATATCTTCTAAGAGAACAGAACCTAATTCGCATTTACTTAAAACTTGCTGTTCATTGGTTGATGAATAGATACTGAAATTTTTGTCTGCGTCTTTAATCCAAGCTTCTTTTGATTCATCTCTTTCTAAAGTATTGTCAATGTTGAGAATATTCTCTTTGCTTAAATAAGAGATAATCTTCACACTTTTAATTTTACGCTCTTTGGCAGCTTGGAATATAATTGTTTCAACCTGCGCTTCTTCAAATACTCCATCGGGAAGCTTAACTATTCTTGCAAGACCATCAACTAAAAGATTTCTGATTTTCTTATAAGATGAATTTATGAGTAAGGAATTAGGAATGACAAACGATATATGGCCATTTTTTCCTAATACTTTCAGGCCTTGCTCTATAAAAATGGAGTAGAGATTGATTCTGTTTTCTGCTGTTTCGAAAGCTTTGAAGAGGTAATTAACAATATCCTTAGACAAAGCTTTTATATCAACATACGGCGGGTTGCCCACCACCACATCAAACCCACCGCTGGCAAAAACTTCCGGAAACTCCGTAGGCCAGTCAAAGGCTTTGTCACCGGCTACGGCGGGGTCTGCAATCAGAGAGTTTCCGCATTTAATGTTGGCATCTAGCGTGGTGAGTTCCTTGCTTTTGTTGGCGGTCTTGAGCCAGAGGCTGAGCTTGGTAATCTCCACGCTCTCCTCGTTCAGGTCTACGCCAAAAATGTTGTTGGTGAGAATGTGCCGGTCCAGGTCAAAGGCTTCAAACTGGCCGCCCCGCAATCGGGCCACTTCTTTGTTCACCCGCTGTCCCTCCTGGAAAAGAAAATCGAAGACCTGGTTCAGAAATGCGCCAGAGCCGCAGGCCGGGTCCAGCACCTTTACGCCTTGCAGCACGTCCCGGTAGGCCGTCCAGGCGGTTAAATGCTTTTCTACGGCCTTGTTGGTCACCAGCTTTTTCCTGGCGTCAAAGCGTATGCTGGCGTAATCTGCCTCCGTAAGCTCTGGCAGTTGCGCAAAGCCCAGTTCCTGCTGCCGGTCTTGCAGCCAGCCGCCCACGGCCTCTTTCACTATGTAGCGGGTAATGTATTCAGGGGTGTAGAAAACGCCGTCTTTCTTGCGCTTGCCCTTTTTCACGTCAAAAGCTTCGCCGGCAATTTCGGCTTTTATCTCTTCAATGTCTGAGATGCTCTGCTCAAAGATGTGCCCCAGAATGTTCACGTTCAAATCACTGGCAAAATCATATTTCTCCAGCGCAATGATGTGTTCCAGCGTGCTGTCTTTGATCTGGAGGTTGTCCAGCACCGTGTCTGGCGCAAACAACCCCCCGTTGAACTTGTTGATGCCCGCGTCTGGGTAACCCTCGTCAATGGCCATGAACAAGCCCTTCACCCGTTCATAGATTTTGGTGTCTTGCCGGTTAAAGCGGTCTTCTTTCACGGTCTTGAGCAAACCCCTGAACGTGTACGGCGGAATAATGGTCAAATCCTCGCAGAAGCACACAAACACCACGCGGTCCAGCAGTTTCTGCGTTTTCTGGAAGATGACCAGCTCCGGCACGTCTGGGTTTTGGCTGCGTAAATGCTGGAACAGGTCTAGCCTGGAAGTCTTGTAGTCTTTGTAAAAGTGCTTGGTGATGTTCTGCTCCTCGGCCTGCCGCTCTCTGAAAAGCTGTTCTGTGGCGGCCTCGCCGTGCTCCAGCAGCAGGCGGTCCTTGTGCAGCAGAAACAGAAAGCGCAGCAGTTCTTTCTCTTCGTGCAGGCGCAGCACGTCAAAGCGCTCATAGCGGCTCTGGTCAGCGTGGTGGTACAGTCTAATCTCCAGAAAATTACTTACCAGCACCCATTTGCAGTTGCCCCCGGCTTTGGGCACGTAACTAAACGCCTGCTCTATGGGGCTGCGCTTGTCATTTAAGCGGTTCTGTGGTTTGTCCAGGTCTGCCCTTGCGTCTTTGAGTTCTATGACCGCCCGTACGTCTGCCTTGCGCTCTTTGCCAAACAGCCAGAAATAACCTAGCGCGCCATCTGCCTTGGTGCTGTCTGTGCCAGATTTATGCTCTTTACTTAGGTTCCACTTGGGCGCTTCAGGGCTGTACACATACTCCAGCACCTCGCCAAAGAAGGTGTTCAGAAACTCGCTCTGCAGTTCTTCTTCTTTCTGCTTTACAATCTTGCCGCTCTTTATGCCTGCCTGCCATTTAAGAATAAGGTCTAGTTTGTGCGTCAGGTCTGGGTATTGGCTCAGCTGAAAATGGCGGGTTTTGGTTTCTAAGTATTTTTTAGAGAAGATAGGGGTGTAGAGTTCAGCCATGTGAGGTAATTAGCAGAAGCAGCGGTTAAAGGTAGAAGTGTTTACAAGTTTAAAGGTATAGACTTCAGACCAGAATAAACATGCTATAACATAAGGCAGCCCAATAGATGCAACTACTGGTCTGTTTTAGGCTTATTTTTCCAAAACTGTCCTAAAACGCAAGAGAAAAAGCCCCTCTTAGTGGGAGAGGGGTTGGGGTGAGGTTTTATCTACCTGATGGGCTTTGGCATAACAGGAAGGCTCTCGTGGCCTTCTGCGTCAACGGCCTGCACGGCAAAGAAGTAGTTGTCTTTGGAGTAGGGCAGGGTAGTGGTGGTGCCTTCCACGTAGATTTTCTTTTCCCACATGGGTGAAGCCGTTTCCCGCATCAGGATGTAGTAACCCGCAGGTTTTTCGCCTTTGGTGGGGGCTTTCCAGCGCAGTTCGGTCTGGTTGGTGAGGTTGCTGGTGACAACGCCTACTTCCTCTGGCGAGGCTGGGGCCAGGGCCAGGTTGGCCAAGGTGGCCAGGTTCAGGGTGGTGTTCTTGCGCAGGTACTCAAAATCTACGTGCTCGGGGAAATCGCCGTAGGCGATGCCGTTCTCAGTGCGTACGTTCTGGTGCTGGTACTGGTAATTTTCATTCATCTCGCAGACGCGCACGGCAGTAAAACCGGCCTGGCTGAACGGGGTATGGTCGCCGCCGCGCAGGAAACGGTCTGTGCGGTAGTTCAGCACCACGTCTAGCTGCGGCACGTACCGGGTGCCCATTTCTTTCATGTAGCGGGCCAGTTGGCGGCTGCGGCTGTCGTTTTCGCCGCCGGTGCTTTTGCGCCATGCCGCCATTTCTGGGGTTTCCAGGGCGGGTACGCCTTCAGAGAAGATGCGCACACGGGTGTTGTCATGGAGCCTGGTCTCATCTGAGTACGAATTGCCAATCATGTCATTGTTGAGCATGGCCACCAGGTTCCAGTTCTCTTTCCTGGCGCGTTCGGCCAAATGCTTGGCCCCGTAAAGCCCCTGTTCCTCGCCCTGCACGCAGACAAAGATGATGGTGGCGGGAAATGGCTGTCTGGCCATAACGCGCGCCAGCTCAATCACGGCGGCGGTGCCAGAGCCGTCATCATTGGCGCCGGGGGCTTTGCCGGTGGCATCCATCACGTCTGTGTTGCGGCTGTCTATGTGGCCGCTCACTATAAACACGCGGTCATCATTGGGGTCAGTGCCTTTGAGGGTGGCCATCACGTTGGCCATCTCCACGTCCTGCGGAATGCGGCGGCCATCTGCTTTCACGGTATACCTGTCCTGGGTCACGGTCATGCGGCCGTTAGCGGTGGCGGCGGCTTTCTCCAGCTCTGCCTGCGCCCAGTTGCGGGCGGCCCCAATGCCTTTCTTTTTGTCTTTGGTGCTGCTGAGCGAGTGGCGGGTCTCAAAGCTGACCAGGCCGCGCACCAGCCGCTCCAGTTCCTGCGCGCTCACCTGCCGGGTAAGGTTCTGGATGGTGGGGTCAGCCTTTACAAGTACCTGGGCGTGCAAGGAGGGCGTAAAGAAGAAAATGCCCAAAGCGGCCACGCCGGCCCGGGCGAAAGAGGAGATACTGGTCATGTCTGGGTTGTGTGGTAAGGGTGGTCTTCTATTCGGTAATTTCCGTATTATTCCGCAGAAATCCATACTACCTTTGCCGCAACTTGGGCAGCGGGCCGTTTTGGGGCTGTTTTTCTGAAAACAGGCCAAAAACGGGAAAATGTTCTCCGTGGAACAATTTCAGCAGAAGCAACGCGCTCAGGGGTTAGTACGTTTTACACAAACCACCAACCGCAGAAACTATGAGTCAACCAATCTCAGGGGGCCGGGAGTTCTTAGATAGTGTGCACTACTACTATGACCAGGCTGCCCAACATTCTCAGCTCCACCCGGGCATTCTGGCGCAGATCAAGATTTGCAACAGCGTGTACAAAGTGAATTTCCCGGTGGAAGTGGACGGCCAGATCCATGTGTTTGAAGGGATCAGGGCGCAGCACAGCCACCACAAGCTGCCCACCAAGGGCGGTATACGCTACAGTATGCACGTAGACGAAGACGAGGTAGTGGCCCTGGCTACGCTCATGACCTTTAAATGCGCCGTGGTAGATGTGCCCTTCGGCGGTGCCAAAGGCGGGGTGAAGATCAACCCCCGCACCTCTTCAGACGAGATGCTGGAGAAAGTGACCCGCCGCTTCGCAAGTGAGCTGATCAAGAAGAACCTGATTGGCCCCGCCATGGACGTGCCCGCGCCCGACTACGGAACCGGCTCCCGTGAAATGGCCTGGATTGCAGATACCTACCATACTTTTAAATATGGCGAAACCAACGCGCTGGGCTGCGTAACCGGTAAACCGGTGGGCCAAGGCGGGATCAGAGGCCGGACCGAGGCTACCGGTCTGGGGGTGTTCTACGGCATCAGGGAGACCTTGGAAGATACAGAGTTGATCAAGCCGCTGGGCCTTTCCTCTGGTATTGAAGGCAAACGCTTCATTGTGCAGGGGCTGGGTAACGTGGGCTACCACGCCGCCCACTACTGCCAGGCCGCCGGGGCCATCATTACCGGTATTGCCGAGCGCGAAGGCGGTCTTTTCAACCCAGACGGTATGGATGTGGAGGCGGTGTTCAAGTTCCGGCAGCAGAACGGCACCCTGAAAGGCTATGAAGGCTGCGTGTTCCTGGAAAGCTCTGCTGAACTGCTGGAGCATGAGTGTGATGTACTGCTGCCCGCCGCCCTGGAGAACCAGATTCACGGCGAAAATGCCGCCCGCATCAAAGCCAAGATCATTGCCGAAGGGGCCAACGGACCTGTGACGCAGGAGGCGGAGCGTATTCTGCTGGAGCGCGGCATTATCATTATCCCAGACTTGTACCTGAACGCAGGCGGGGTGACCGTTTCATATTTTGAGTGGCTGAAGAACCTGTCTAACGTCCGTTTTGGGCGTATGGGCAAACGTGCCGAAGAGGCCAGCCTGAAGCGGTTGGTGAACACTATTGAGAAAACCACTGGCAAAACCCTCTCTGCTGAGGAGAAACTGCTGATCATTCACGGCGCTGATGAGCGCGACCTGGTGTACTCCGGCCTGGAAGACACCATGATCACCGCCTATCACCAGATACGCGAGGTGATGAAGCAAGTCCCTAACATCAAGGACCTGCGTACCGCCGGTTTCTACAGTGCCATTGAGAAGATTGGCGTGAGTTACCAGTCGTTGGGTATTTTTCCGTGATCTGGTCACTTTGTTCAGCATTTGCTTAGAACCCGTTTTTGCCTGTTTTTCAGAAAACAGGCCCAAAACGGGTATTCTTTTTTGAGGTCACAGCACCTACTCAGGCTGTCCTGGGGGTAGGAGGGGAACTAGCGGCTTTCTCCTGCATTAAAGGCTAGAAAGATCTGTTCTGTTTTTGCGCTTTCTTCGAAGACAGGCCAAAAACAGAGGGAACGCCTTTTCGCGCAGAATGCTAAGTTTGAATAGGGCAGGTTAGAGATAGCCACTAGTCACAGAATTTACTTTGGCAGCTGCGGTGGGAATGTGTGGTCAGGGGTTGCCTTGGCTGCCGCTGCAGTGGTAGTGCGTAATCTGCTGTTCTTCTGGCTGGACGGCTGAATGCAGTGCCTCACTGATTGAAGCTTCTCTTTGCTGCTGTTGGCATACGTGGTCTTGGTTTCCCCTTGAGGCTGGGTTGGCTGAGGCTGCCTTTGCTGGTGGAATGCGTAGTTTCCTGGTCAGTGCTGTTGGATGCAGGGCCTCACTGGGGCGAATGTTTCATTTTTGCCGCTGCAGCCTGTAGCAATGCGTAATCTGCTGTTCCCTTGGCTGGGCTGCTGTGCGGTAGTCTGTTGTTCCCCTTGGCGGTGGCACTTGCTGCTGCAGAAAGGTGTAGTCTGCTGTTCCCTTGGCTGGTCTGCTGTTGACAGTGCCTCACGAGCTGTATTGTTTCATCTTTCCCGGTAAGCGCTCACGGCCGCGGGGCCCCGTCCTGTCGGTTCGCACTGCTGTTAAAACTAGGCCCTCCGGCCTTGCCGCTGGTGCGGCACCGTAGTAACAGAGGCGCTCACCCCCAGGACTGGTTTGGGTTCCTCTCCTGCTACTTTCTTACTTGCTCTGTCTGTTTCAGTAGGTAACTACTGCTGTTCCGCTAGCCTGAGTCGAGCCCGTGCTACGCACATCAGCCAGGGCAGGTGCACCTTCAGTTAGAGGAGTGGCGTTTTCAGGCTTGATTCGAAACAGGCCAGAAACGCAAAGGCGGTTTTCTTACACCTCCGTTCCCCTAATCCAATCTTAGGAACCTGTATCTGCCATGGCGGCAGTCTGCAGCGGCCAGGAGGCTGCCGCCTCACATTACCTCTGCCTCTATAGCTTCTCTATGGCCCTATATGGCGCGGAAGTTACTTCCGTGCCTTCTAACTCCAGCTGATACTCCCGCGCTGGCGCGAGTCCCCAGAATCGTGCCTACTGATGACGGCCGGTCTCTGGCTGCCCTCGCGGCGCGGCTGCGAGACCAGGCATTGCGGCTTCATTCCGGCTGAATTCCCTAAGATGAAAAGAAAGGACTCAGGACTCAAGACTCAGGACTCAGGACTCAGAACTCACCTCGATACTCCCCCTTTGAAGGGGGCGAAGGGGGATGTTTACACAGGAAGACACGCATTCCTGATCAATTCCCTTGTTACCACATATAGTTGACTCCTGCCCAGTATCACGCTCTTCCGGATTTGCAATCCGGAAGCTGGTACACGGGGATTTGCAATCCCCGCGGCGGCACGTTTGATCTGCAGGGGCCGCGGATTGCAAATTCGCAAGTAAATAGGCCCGGGATGGCAAATCCCGGACAGCCGAGATTTCAGAGGCAGGGCCTATCGCATATGCCCTCACGCATACCAGATCATTCCCCTCCCGGGAGGGGTGGGGTGGGTTCCAGGGCGGTCTGCCCCCACAGTGCCACCTGCTCCAAAGACCTGATAATGCGCGCAGCTCCTGCGGGCGTCTGCGCCAACTTCTGTTTTGGGCTACTTTTCCCAAAACAGCCCGAAAACAGAAAGGAGAGGTGAGATTTCATTGGGAGAAAGTGTAATTTACCGGAGGCGGTGGCTACTAATACTGAAACCTTTACCCAATACGGTGGAAAATCCGGCCTTACGTGCAGAATTTGTCAAGCTCATTGCCCAGGACCAGGCGCTGATCCATAAGGTGTGCAGCATGTACTGCCGGGACCCGGAGGAGCGGAAGGACCTGTTTCAGGAGATTGTACTGCAACTCTGGCGGTCCTATCCTACGTTTAAGCACGAGTCTAAGGTGAGCACCTGGATGTACCGGGTGGCCCTGAATACCGCCGTATCTAGTTTTAGAAAGGAAAGCCGCCGTCCGCATTACGGTTCCCTCTCAGATACAGACCTGCAGATTCCGGCTGCACCAGACACCTCTGCCGAATACGAGTTGAAAATCAAGTACCTCTACGCTGCCATTGACCAGCTGAGCCAGGTGGAGAAGGCTATTGTAATGCTGTACTTGGAGGACAAATCATATGATGAGATGGCCGAGATCATTGGTATTACCAAATCAAACGTAGGCGTGAAGTTGAACCGCATCAAAGCGAAGCTAGAGAAAATCCTAACCCCGGTGTATGATGAAATTAGATAACCTCAAAGACGCATGGAAGCAGTACGCCGCCCAAGCCGCCGCCGTACACCAGGTTACTGAGGATCAGATCTCAGGCTTGATGAAAGCCCGTACAGAAAATGCGGTGACCAAACTCAAGAAGAACATTTATTTTGAACTGGGCGTGCAACTGCTCACGGTTGTGCTCTTTGGCATTGGGGCGGTGGTGGTGCAGGGAGATGAGGTGATGAAAGCCCTGTGCGTGATGATCATGGTGATCTGTCTGCCGTTTTTAGGGTATTTCTGGGCGCGCCTGCAGCATCTTCGGCAGTTGAACGTGACCACTGCCAACCTGCGCGCCACCCTGCGCAACTTGACAGAGATGCTCACCGGGCTCATCAAACTGTATTTCTGGACCAACATGCTCTTAGCGCCCCTGGGGCTGGTGGCAGGGCAGTTGGTGATTCTGAAGCTCGCCTACGGCATCAATATTTCCCATCTGCCGTGGGAGCAGATGTACCTTCGCCTGATGGTGGGCTTTGTGATTGGGGCCGTGGTAGGGTATCTGTTCCTGAAGTGGTACATCCGGAAGATGTTTGGGAACCACCTGAAAACCTTGAAGGGGGCCTACTGTGAATTGGAGAGTTTGGAGATAGCAGCGTAACCAGAGGAATTCTTCTGCGCTTTTAGAACCTGTTTTGGGGCTGTTTTCTGGAAAACACCAAAACAGGTTTTTCTTTTTCAGTAACAGACCCTTAGGTAGTTCCTGTTGCTGCGGCTGTAGGCAGTAGTATGGAATTCAGGAAAGTACGGCATTGTCTTCATCTTACTGCTGCAACGGCAGTGCCGCACGTGCTGGCTTTTCAGTTGCTGCGGCTGCTTCTAGCTGGAATACGGGGTGGTGGTTCCCTTGACGGGGCCAATTGAGGCCGCCTTTGTTGTTGGGGAGCATGGTGTGCTGTTGCATAGGCTGAGTTTTTTGATGCTGAGTTTGGTGACTGCCAGTTGCCACTGCCACGGCAATGCCTAGTTTGCTGCTCCCTTGGCTGGGCTGTTTGCTGCAGTGCTTACTGGCGGTATTGTTTCATCTTTACCGGTAAGCGCTCACGGCCGCGGGGCCCCGTCCTGGGGGTGAGCACTGCTGTTAAAACTAGGCCCTCCGGCCTTGCCTTCGGCACCGTATTAACAGAGGCGCTCACCCCTAGGACTGGTTTAGGTTCCTCTCCTGATCAGCCTCACTGATTATATCTGTTCCAGTAGGTAATCACAGCTGTTCCGCTAGCCTGAGGCGATCCCGTGCTGCGCACATCAGTCAGAGCAGAAGTGCTAAAAAGGAGTACCACTAGCAGAAGTGTTGATTGTTGTTTGTTTGCTTACTTATTGCTGCTTTTTTGCCGCTTTCTCTGGTTCAAGTTTCCAACTTGGACCTATGGTGGCGGCAGTCTGCAGCGGCCAGGAGGCAAAGCCTCACATTACCTCTGCCCTCTATAGCTCCTCTATGGCGCGGAAGTTACTTCCGTGCCTTCTAACGCCACCAGATACTCCCGCGCTGGCACGGGTCCCCAGACTCGTGCCTACAGATGACGGGCGGTCTCTGGCTGCCCCCGCGGCACGGTAGCGAAACCAGGCATTGCTGCTTCATCCATGCTGAATTCCCTAAGATGAAAAGAAAGGACTTAGAACTCAAGTCTCAGAACTCACTCCGATACTCCCCCTTTGAAGGGGGCGAAGGGGGATGTTGACACCTGCCGGTCCACACATGCCAGACGTACGGCCACCCATCACTTGCACCAGGCATTTCTGATACTCCCCTCCCGGGAGGGGCAGAGGTGGGTTCCATACGCCTGCCCCCGCTGTACCGCCTGCTCAAAAGACCTCGTAGCGTCCGGAGGACCTGCGAGCGTCTGTGGCAGAGAACTCTGCACTGCCAACAGAACAGCCCTTGCTCAGCTTCACCTTCTCCATGAACCTAGAAGAATCTGCTTTTTGTGTTTCTGACCTGTTTTTCTGAAAACAGGCCAGAAACGCACACTTCTGAGAGGCACCGCATCACCTCACGCTCCCACAACCAGATGGTATGCGCAGTTACTGCGAGCGTCTGGACCAGCCGGATAGTCGGCATTTCCCTACTGGTCTGATTCCTAGAAAATTGCCTGAAAGCGGGCTTCCGTTTCATCAGCAAAAAAAACCGCCTCATCTACAGATTGTTCGGCTTCATCTAGAAATACGGGCCTTTAACAAATCATTAACACCTTGATAAGCAACGTTTTTCTCAAATTTGCATCTATAAAATCAAAAGGGGCACCACCAAAGTTGGCCCCCTCCAAAAATAAGATAACTGTAACCTCACCTTAAAAATTATGAAAACACGTTTCACCTCCGCCCTCCTTACCGTTTGTTTCGCCCTTGGCCTGGCCCCAGCGTTTGCGGGTGGCAACAGCAACGGCCCTGCGTCCCGCACCACCAAAGTCTTCCAGCAGGTGCTGAAGACAGACAACCTGCGTATTCTTTCTTTAGAGCTGGCCCCCGGTGAATTCTTAGATTACCACGCCACGCCAGACCAGGCCGCCTATGCCGCCTCAGAAGGCACCCTGCGCATGATGACCCCAGATGGCACCGAAAAAGAAATCCAGGTAAAAGCCGGTGACCGTCTGTTCCTGGACCTGACCCGGTTTCACAATTGGAACACCGGCTCCCAAACCTTAAAAATTGTGCTTCTGGAGCAGTCTGAGAAGAATGAGAAGATTTTTTTAAACAATTTTTTCTATACTCTTAAACCTTAAGTGTTTAGTGGCGTAAAAGCTATTACATTCACACTCTATTTCAGCTTAAAAGTAGTCTCAACTATCCGCTTGCGCTCTGGGGATTGACTGCTTTTAAGCTTTTTTTATGCCCTTCCCTTTTTTACGGGAGCGCCTATTCCTGTCACCAGTCTGGTTGGTTTCATCTCCCCCCAGGCCACTTCACTCCGTGAAAGTCGCACTTCAGTCACAAAAAGACCTGCTTCCTCCCTTTTAGATTGGTAGCGCCTGCAAAACACTGCATCTTTGTATCACAATAAAGGACAACGGCACCTGGAGACCTCCAGAGCAGCTGTTTCACTAAGAGAATCTCCTGACCGCGTTCAGGTTCCTATAGATTTAGAAGTTTAAAAGTTTTGTTTGTTAGTTTGGTGTAAGGGGCCCGGAAGATTCTGGGCTTTTTCATTTCCAGGGGGCAAGGAAAACTGGTATTGATTACCGTTCAGACTTCTGCCTCCCCAATATAAGCCCCCCATGACAACCAGCGGGCGCGCCAGAAGCGCCTTTGCCTTCAAAGGAAGAAAGATTCCTCGTTTGCTTCTGCTTGGGCAGCCTGCTTACCCGTTTCACCTAACGGTTGTCCGTTTCGCTCCGGGTTTTTCTGGTTTCAGACAGGAAAAGGGCCGCTTCTTCTTAATTGCGTTGCCGCGCGGGCAGGAACCCTGCATCTTTGTATCACCAAGCAAGGCAAAAGCCCCTGGGTCTTTCTCAGCTGGCTTCTTCCCCACCGCTTTGCCTGGTCTTCATTATTTAGGTTTAGTTTAAAGTTTTGTTTGTTAGTTTGGTGTAAGGGGCCCGGATCAATCCGGGCTTTTTCATTTTCAGGCGGGTAGGCTGCCCCGAACCTGTTTTGGGGCTGTTTTTCAAAAAGTAGCCCCAAAACAGAAACTTCCTGCGTATCTTCCCTTTATGCAGTGGATAAAACTTTATGAGAGTGAGGCATCGGCGAAAGCCGAAATCCCTTTGACCAAGGCCGTCACCGTGGTGGTGGCGGGGCAAGAGCTCTGCCTGGCCCATACCCGCGCCGGGCTCTTCGCGGTGAACAACGCGTGTCCGCACCTGGGCGACAGCCTCAGCCGCGGCACCACCAATTACCTCAATGAGATTATCTGCCCGTGGCACAGCTACCGGTTCAACCTGGCCTCTGGCGAATAATGCCGGGGCCGCACCACGCCCCTGAAGCGCTACCCGCTGGAAAGCCGGGAAGACGGGCTATATGTGGGACTGGACTAGTTTTCTGTTTTGGGGCAGTTTTCCGGAAACAGCCCCAAAACAGAAAGCCAGCTTCTACAGCTCCGCCGCGGGCAGAAAGATTACTCCTGTACGGGCACCAGCCGGAAGATTCTGCCGGGGCTTTCTACCGCCACGTACACATAGCCGTCTGGGGCCATGCGCACATCCCGCACCCGGCCAATATCCTGCAGCAGCCGCTCCTCCCCTTCAATGTTGTTTCCGTTCACTTTTAACCGGCTCAGAAACCTGAAGCTCAGTGACCCCACCAGCAGATCGCCCTTCCAGCCTTTATATCGGTTACCGGTAACAAAGGCCATGCCTGACGGGGCAATGGAGGGCACCCACACTTTGATGGGGTCTGTCACGCCCGCCTTCTGCTGAAGGTCTGAGATTTTGAACCCGTTGTAGTTGATGCCATACGTGACCTCTGCCCAGCCGTAGTTGGCGCCTTTCCGGATGATGTTGACCTCATCCCCGCCTTTGGGGCCGTGCTCGTGCAGCCAGATCTCACCCGTCTCCGGATTTCTGGCCATGCCCTGGGCGTTCCGGTTGCCATAGGTGAAAATAGAGGGCATGGCATCTTTCTGGTCCACAAACGGGTTGTCTGCGGGTATGGAGCCGTCTTCTTTGATGCGGTGGGTCTTGCCCGCGTGCACGCTCAAATTCTGCGGATTGGTCTTGGTGCCGCCCCGGTCCCCCATGGTGAGGTAGAGAAAACCATCGCGGCCAAAAGCAAGCCGGCTGCCGTAGTGGTGGCGGGTACGGTCATAGGGCTGGGCTTCAAAGATTACCTTCTGATCCTGAAGTGTGTTCCCTTGCAGCCGGGCCCGCATCACCGCCGTGGTAGAAAGGGTTTGCCCGCCCTCCCGTTTCACCGCAGAGTAAGACAGGAAAAGCGTCTGGTTCTTGCTGAAGTCAGGGTGGAGTTGGATATCCAGCAGGCCGCCCTGCCCCTGCGCCAGCACTTCAGGCGTTCCCGCCACCTTCTGCAACTGCTTTGCCTGGGTG
Organism: Rufibacter ruber; assembly: GCF_001647275.1. Taxonomy (GTDB): domain Bacteria; phylum Bacteroidota; class Bacteroidia; order Cytophagales; family Hymenobacteraceae; genus Nibribacter; species Nibribacter ruber_C. The sequence goes on from NZ_LRMM01000022.1 coordinate 40,501, forward strand.
AAGCGGTACAGAGTGCCGCTGCGCTCAGTGATCAGCATGTCACCGTTGGGCAGAAAAGCCATGGCCCAGGGAACCTCCAGCCCGGTGACCACCGTGTCCAGCCTAAATCTGAATTCCTCAGATTGGTAAACGGCACCTTTGCTGAGGTCTGGCGTGTTGCCCAGGCTTTTCTGAGAATTGATCCCGTTTCTGAGGTAGGCCACCAGCAGGTTGATTTCCTGGTCGGTGAACGTGGTATCATAGGCGGGCATTCCCTCCTGGGGGTGGCCAAACTTGATAGACTTGAACAGATCTTTAGCAGAAGCCCCGTGCAGCCATTTTCGGTTCACAAACGTCTGCAGTTCTCTGCCGTGGCAGCCGCCGCAGTAGTTCACGTAGTTGGTACGCGCTTTGTCTAAATCTGCCTCAGAAAGTGCTTGTTCCTGTGGGGCAGCAGCGTCATTGCCCGCTGTAGAGGTAGACCGGGTGCAACTGGTGAAAGTGAACAACACAACTTGTATGAAAGCAAAAATTCTAGCGTAGGAAACCATAAAAGTGCATCTGTGAATTGAAAAGCTTTGTTGATGAGCAACCGGAGAAAAAGGTTTTGGCCCGTCTACAGACATTCTCTGTACTGAAATCAATACTATTTTGCAGGCTTCCTTATGCTAAATGCCAGCTTTTGTTTTTTAAAGTATAAAGTATCATCAGTTAGTATCGCCTTATCTCCCAACTGAAAATCAGTATTTATATCTAAGAAAACCGTATCGCCAGATATGGAATATCCTCCAAAATACTCAGTTTCTCCAAACTTGTGGTACTGGGTAATTTTCAAATTTTGGTTGGCCTTGAAATCTATCTCAAGACCATGGCTAAATTGTTCATTGGTAGCAATAAAAGACGTTTTTCCAAATCCTTTACTTGACCGGTGATAGATATGGATAAAAATGACACTGATAAACAAGATAGCTGTGCAGGAGGGAAGATAAGAAACAACGCCATCGCCGTCATCATATCTGCGGGTGTCATTTATAAGATAGGCAACCGCCAGAATGCAGAGAATTAAAAACGGAATAGTAAAGAGTACCTCTTCCAGCCAAAGATTAGGCTTTATAGACCTGAATTGTATCAGACTACAGCAAATGCCTAAAAATAAAGTAATCTTGAAAGAGGTTCTTTTCATCATTCTTATGAAAGAAGGTAAAGGTAACCCAAACTGTTAGCGTCTGTTTTTGGCCTACTATCTGAAAAATATGCCAAAAACAGACGCCCTACATCAAATCAGGCGTAAGTGGCCGCTGGCTATTTACTGCCCCACCATGAAAACCGCATTTCCGAAGAGCAGTTTCCCGCCCTGCCAGAACGCCCTGAACAGCGGGTTGTCTACCAGGTACACCACTTGCCCGCGGCCAAGCCCCTGCACCCCCAGCACCAGTCCGTTTTCCAGCTTCGCCCCCACTTTGGAGCCTACAAAACCGGTGGCGGGGCCTTCCTGCTTCACCACGCCCACGTTCCAGCCGTCTTTCAAATACTGCGGCAGGCTGGCGGTTCTGATCAGGGCCGCGTACGAGTTGCCGTAGCCAAAGGCCAGCGGGTGCGTGTTGTCTAACGTCACCCTGAAAACGCTTCCCTGCACTTCTTCTGAGATAGACTCCCGCTCCCGGTCTGCATAGCGCTTCAGGTCTTCTTCTGTTGCTTCTTTCTTGCCGGAGGAAGCCGGTTCAGCCGCCTTTTTTTTCACCGCAAAATCAGGCTTGTCAGCTAAGAAGCTCACCGCACTCTCCATCGCAATCAATCGGCCGCCGGCCCGTACCCAGTCTTTCACCTTGCCCAGCGTTTTCTCATCCAGTATTCTGCTGTAAGAGCCGGTGGGCAGAATGAGCACATCAAACTCGCTCAGCGGAACACTGGCAAAATAGTCAGCGCCCAGCACCGTCACGGGGTAGCCTATCTGCTGCTCAAAGTAATGCCACACCTCCCCAAAACCGTACGCTGAGACCCCTTCACCGGTCAGCAGCGCCACCCGCGGCGCCTTGATGTGCCTGATATTCCTGGACCCGAAGTCTGAGCCGGAGGTGACAAACCCTGTTGTGGCTGTGGCCAACTGAATACCCAGAGAATCTGCCGCCCGGGTCACCAACTGGTCAAAGCGGGTGCCTAAGCTCTCATTTCCGGCCCGGGTAATGACCAGCGAGCCCGCGGCAAACGTTTCCTTGTTCTGCTCAAACGGAACTTCAGAATACCGCACCCGCACCTTGGCTTTGAGTAAGGTTGCCAGAAATTTGATGTCCTGCACCCCGGTCCACTTGACCAGGTAGGCATAGGCTTCCGGCACCGCCGCATTGGCAACACCCGCCGCGGGTTTGGGCTCTTTCATGGCCACCTTAGAGGTGAGCGCCGCCCCTTTGAGACCGTACGCATAGGGCAGAGACCACGCGGTAATGTCATAGGTCACAGAGTCTTCCAGGCGAGCATTGGGCTCAAACAACACGTTCAGCAGCGTTGACTTGGGCTGGTACGCACTGATCACCAAATCTCCGGCGGCATACTTCACGGTTTCATTTTTGCCGGTCTGGTAGAGAAACCCCTTCGCGGTGCCTGCGCTGCCGGCGTACCCGTACCTGATCTGTTGCCGGTCCAGGTATTCAGTGAGCTCCCTGAGGCGGCCTTCCTGCCCTTTCATGGCAAACACATAGCTGCGGTAGGTGCCAAAGGGTCTGCTCTGGGCGTCTGCATAGAATTTCTTAAACTCCTTCACCACCTGGTCTGCCTTGTCTGACATGGCTTCAACGGTAGCCAAACTGGCGGCGTGGTGGTGGGCAATGCGTTGCGCCAGGGTAAGGCTATCGCCGTCAGATTTCTGGATCACCACCCCCGCTCTGCCGCTGCCGCCCTGCTCATAGGTCATGGCAATGGCGCCCTGGTAAGTGGGCCAGGTGTCGCCGTAGCTGGGGTAGAAAAGGTCAAAATTCTCGCGGGTGAAGTACAGCCAGTTGTTCCTGTCAAAGTATTTTCGGTTGTATTCACCTATAAAGTTCTGGGCCTCGCGCTGCCAGGGCGTGATGGCATCATGGTACGGCTTCGCCGAAGGCGCAAAGTAATACGGGTTGTCTACCGCCTGCTCATGGAAGTCTGCATGCAGCTGGGGCATCCATTGGTTGTAGACCACCGCCCGCTGCTTTGACTCCACCTGCGTCTGCCACGCCCAGTCGCGGTTCAGGTCAAAGTAATAGTGGTTGGGCCTGCCGCCGGGCCACGGCTCCTGGTGCTCCCACGCCCAGGGCGAGGCATTAGGCTGCTGGTTTCTAACTCGGTTGTACCACTGGGTGTAACGCTCCCGGCCGTCTGGGTTCACGCACGGGTCTACCAGCACCACCGTGTTCTCCAGCCATTTCTGGGCCTGCGCGTTAGAGGGGTCCAGCAGATCATACAGCACCTGCAGCACCGCCTCTGAGCTTACCGCCTCATTGCCGTGAATGTTGTAGCTGAGCCAGACAATGGCCGGCTGCTTGCCGCCCGTGGTCTGGCCGCCCAAAAGGCCGGTGTTCTTCAGGTTGTTGCTTTTGATCTCGTCCAGCCGCTGCAGGTTGGCCGGGCTTGAAAGCGTAGCCAGCAGCAACGGACGGTTCTCATACGTATGGCCGTAAGTCTGCAACTGCATCTTCTGCGGGTTCTGGGCCGCAAGGTACTTCACGTACTCTACCAGACGGCTGTGATACGTGAACTGGTCCCCCAGCTGGTAGCCCAAGAACTGGGCAGGGGTTTGCAGCGTGCTTTGGGCGGAGGCCGTGAAAGACCAGCAGAAAAACAAGGCCAGGCAGTACCAGCGCTTGTTACAGAAGTTCATCATGACAGGGTATGGGTGCAAATGTTTAAACCAAGCTACAAAGTGGGAAAAAATACGCAGAACCCCAACCTGCGTTTTCGGGCTGTTTTCTGAAAAACAGGTCAAAAACAGAATTTGCCCCCTGCCTCTGAATTGTTTAATTTCCGCCCCTCAGAGCATGTTTACCTTTTGAAGTTGCAAGCGACCAGGGCAGCGTAGCGTTTTGCCAGGGCGGCCTTGAAGCCTTTCACCAGCCCTATCAAGGGGTGAAGGCGGGTGCTGACCACGCCCCTTTGCCGCCCAAAAGACAAACTGTAAACCGGCTCACCCACCATTCTTAACAAAACCGTATGAAAAACTTACGTTGGCCCAGCCTGCTGTTGCTGCTTTTTTTTACCGCCACACAGGTGTCAGGGCAAGCCCTCTCAGACTCAGCTTATATCAGACAGCACTACACTAAAACCGAGCACCAGATCCCCATGCGCGACGGGGTGAAGCTGTTTACGGTTGTCTACGCCCCAAAAGACAAGACTCAGAAATACCCCATCATGCTCAACCGTACGCCGTATTCAGTGGCACCGTACGGCGAAGCCAAGTATAAAACCAGCCTGGGCCCTTCTTCTGAGATGCTGCGCGAAGGCTACATATTTGCCTACCAGGACGTGCGCGGCAAGTACATGAGCGAAGGGGAGTTCATCAACATGAAACCCATCAAAGCGAAGAAAGGCAAGAAAGACGTAGACGAAAGTACTGACAGCTATGACGCCATTGCGTGGCTGGTGAAGAACGTGCCCAACAACAACGGCCGCGTGGGCCAGTGGGGCATCTCCTACCCCGGCTACTATACCACCGTGGGCTTATTGAGCAACCACCCGGCGTTGAAAGCCGCCTCGCCGCAGGCGCCCGTAACCGACTGGTTCTGGGATGACTTTCACCACCACGGCGCCTTCTTTCTGCCGCACGCGTTCAATTTCTTAACCAGTTTTGGGCAGCCAAGACCGCAGCCATCGCCTACCGGTGCCCCACGTTTTAACCACGGCACCCCAGACGGCTATGATTTCTTTCTGAGAATGGGGCCGTTGACCAACGCCAATGCCCAATACCTGCACAACAACGTGGCGTTCTGGAACCAGATGATGGAGCACCCCAACTATGATGCCTTCTGGCAGGCCATGAACATACGGCCGCACCTGACCAACATCAAACCCGCGGTAATGGTGGTAGGCGGCTGGTTTGACGCTGAAAACCTGTTTGGGGCGCTGGAGACCTACAAGACTATAGAGAAGAACAACCCCAAGGCCTACAACACTCTGGTGATGGGTCCGTGGTACCACGGCGGCTGGGCGCGCTCCAATGGCCAGACCCTGGGCAAAGTTTCCTTCTCGCAGAAAACCTCAGAGTTTTACCAGCCGCAGATTGAGGCAAGATTTTTCCGCCATTTCCTGAAAGGAGACGGTAAAGGGCAATTAGCCCTGCCAGAGGCGTACATGTTCAATACCGGCGCAAACCAGTGGCGAGAATTTGCCGCCTGGCCACCTAAAAACACCCAGGAGCGCCTGCTGTATTTTGGGCCGAATGGGAAGCTGAGCTTTGAGAAACCATCCGCCGCGGGCGGACCTTCTTATGACGAGTTCATCAGTGACCCCAACAAACCGGTACCGTTCTCAGAGGAGACCACGGTGGGCATGACCCGCGAATACATGACCGATGACCAGCGGTTTGCCAGCCGCCGCCCAGATGTGCTGGTGTACCAGACAGACGTTCTCAGGGAAGACGTGACCCTGGCGGGCGAAATCTTATCTGCCCTGAACGTCTCTACCACTGGCTCAGACGCCGACTGGGTGGTGAAACTGATAGACGTGTATCCAGACACCGCGGCGCAGAACCCACACAACCCTGCCTCGGTGAAAATGGGCGGTTTCCAGCAAATGGTGCGCAGTGAGGTATTGCGCGGCCGTTTCAGGAACAGCTATGAAAAACCAGAAGCGTTCACGCCTAACCAGGTAACCGCCGTGAACGTGCCGCTGCAAGATGTGCTGCACACTTTTAAGAAAGGCCACCGCATTATGGTGCAGGTGCAGAGCACGTGGTTCCCGCTGGTTGACCGCAACCCGCAGAAGTTTGTTCCCAATATTTACCAGGCCAAGGCCGAAGATTTTCAGAAGGCCACGCACCGCGTGTACTTCACCCCGCAGCAGCCAAGTTATTTAAAGGTGAAGGTGCTTTAAAGGCATTCCGGTTTTCTTGCTGCAGAAAAGCCGCTCTAGTTGAGGAGCGGCTTTTCTGTTTTGGGGCTGTTTTTCAGAAACCAGCCCCAAAACAGAAAAGCAAGCATCTGAATTTAGCTTTCCCAACCGGCTACCTATCAACTGGGGCAGCAACAAAAAGCCCGTATTCCAGCCTTCCGGAGAAAAATTAAAAAAAAGTTAAACAAAAGCAGTTCTTCATCTTCCCTTCATCTTGACATCATAGTTTTGGCTCAGTAATCAATCATTAACACCTCACACATATGAAAAAGATGACCTTTTTAGCTGCCGCCCTTTTTGCCGCCGCTACCTCCTTCGCCCAAACCACCTCTACTGCTGTTTCACAGGAAACCAGTGCCAAAGCCACCCACGGCCAGACAGTTAGCGCTACCGCCAAAACCAATGTCGCTGGCCAGGCTTCTGAAGACGGCTCAGTAAAAGGACAGGAAATTAAAAACGCGCTCAGGCAAAAAGAGCGGCGGCCAAGGAACAACAGGAAAAAAACAAAGCGGAGAAAAGAGAGGCCAAGGAAGCCGCTGCCAGACAACGGGCTGAGACTAAAACCAACGTGGAAGACGGCCTAGAGCAGGTACGGGAACAGAAAGATACCCATGGCCAGCAGGTGAGCACCACTGCCCAAACCACTACTGCAACCGGAAAGGAAAAAGGCCTGGCAGTGAAACAAGTCGCTACTGAAAACAAACCGGCAAGAGGGGCCAGAGCAGAAACCGCGACAGGCGCCACCGTGAAAGTGAAATCGTCGGCCAGACGCCAGACCCCAACCACTGCCAGAAAAACCAATGTGGGGTCAGCACCCGTGAAAGCCAAAGCCGGAGTGCGTACCGGAGCCGGCCTCAAAGTAGGCAAAAACTAAGCAGGCTTAAGATCAGCTGGCCCCCCCAGCGGGCACCGGCTGATCTTATGCCTTACTTTCCCCCTACCAACAATGAAATTCTACCTGCTACTCTGTCTGTTTCTGAACACCCTCTGCGCTGTATCGTATCCTGCGTATGGATTGGGAAAACAGAATTTCTGCCAGCCTATGACCACTTGTCACCGGTAGAAGAAGACAATCCAAAAAAGTCAGAAAAAAAGGCCAAATGAAGTGCTTCTTCATCTTGTCTTCATCTTGCCTCCATACCTTTACTCCCAGCACGCCCATTTATTGTTTAGCCTTATGAAAAAGGTACCTTTACTAGCCGCCGCCCTTTTAGCCGCCGCCGCCACCTTCGCCCAGACGTCAAGTGGCCTACTTACGTTTGCCTCTCCAGCCACCCTGGCCCACCAGCCGGGCACGCAAGGGCGCTCCCATACCCCATCATCTGCCGCCGCTGAGCCAGAGAAGCAACACATTTATGCGCAGGAGATTGCCCTTGCCCGGCAAAAGGAACGGAAAGCAGAACGTGAAGCCTTCAGAGAAGAGGCCAAAGAGAAGAAAGAGCACGGGAAACAGGTAAGAAAAGAACAGAAAGAGGCGCTGACGGAGATGGAGGCTTCTGCCACAGCCCTGACTGAGACACCCGAGAACGTTCTGCCGCAGGATCAGGAAAGGCCCAGAAAAAGCAAGAAAGATAAATCTTCACGCACGGAACAAGAACCCTCTAAAGAGAAAGGGGACAACCATGGCAAAGCAGTGAACACGGTATCCAGAGAGGTAGCAGAAACAGGCGCAGACAAAGGGCAGGAAGTAAAAGAAGTGGCCAGTGCCAGGCGCCAGCGCAAACCTGAGAAAGTAGATGCCTCTGGCGAGGTACCCGTTGAGGCCGCCGCAAAAGTGCCCAGATCGGCTGCCCGCCCCGGGCGGGGTGCTGCCCGCGGGGCCGTGCAGGGAGCCAACACTACGGTTACCAAAACCACCGGCGGCGCCGTGAAAGCGGTCAAAGCCGCTAAGCCGCTAAAAGTAGGCGTAGGCGTGAAAGCTGGCAAAAATTAGTCTTAAAAGGAAGCATAGCCTCCAGCCGTTTCTCCCCGTGAAACGGCTGGATTCATCATATTGTACCACGTAATTCGCGCAGCAGATGAAGAAAGTACTTGGATTCTGTTTTTTCCTAAGCTGTTTTTGGGTGTCTGTTAGCGTAGCCCAAAACAATACGTTGCCTGCCCCCAAAGCTGATGATCCCGCCAGGAAAGGCTGGTGGACCATAGGCCTGGAAACGGCCAACAACGCTTCTTTTTATGGCCGAAACACCGCTACCCACTATCCTTATGTGGCGCAGTCCCTCACGTATACCCATACATCAGGGCTGTGGCTCTCTGCCATGTCTTACCAGCTGTTCAAAACAGAAGATGTGTTTGATGAGACAGATGTCTCTGCCGGGTACAGCTTTAAGATAGGCGAGCGGTTTGACGGCACCCTGAGCTACACCCGTTTTTTCTTCGGGCCCAACACGCCCCTGATCCAGGCTGTCACTGAGAATGCGGTTTCGGCCACCGGCCAGTATGACTGGGTCTACCTGTATTCTGGCCTTACCGTGAGTTATACGTTTGGGGGCAGCAGTGACCTCTTCACCGTACTGGACAATTCCCGCTACATTCCGCTGGAACCGCTCTGGAAGGGGAAGAAGGCCGTAGGGCTTGACCCAAAAATCAGCGTAATTGCCGGCACCCAGCAATTCTCAGAAACCTATACCGTGGTCACCCAAAACAAGAAAGACGCCTTAGACGGTATTTTGGGGAATTTGCCCAACGGAAACGGGAAAGGGAATGGAAACGGGAAAAATGGCTCGGGCTCCGGCAACGGCTCTACCACCACCACCACTGAGAACAAACGCAGATTCACGGTACTCAACTATACCGTGAGCGTACCCGTGGTGTTCAGCCTGGGTAATTTTGATTTCGAGCCTACGTACCGGTACTCCTACCCCGTGAACAAACTGGAGGGCGATGAGTCTCAACCGCAGTCGTTCTACTCCCTGAATGTGAGCTACACCTTTTAACCTACCTCACTTAACACGCCCCCTATGCATGTATTGATTGTAGAAGACGAGACCGGCCTTGCCACTGAGCTGGTGCACTTTCTCTCAAAGGAGCATTACAAGTGCGACTGGGCCTCCAACGGCCGTGAAGCCTCAGAAAAAATTGCCGTCAACCTGTATGATTTCATTCTGCTGGACCTGGGTTTACCAGACTATGACGGCCTTGACCTTCTGGCCGAAACCAAAGGCCTGGAGCATGACCCGGCGGTGATTGTGCTGACCGCCCGCGGTTCTCTGGAAGACCGGATCAGGGGGCTGGGCTTAGGCGCCGACGATTACCTGCCCAAGCCCTTCTCCCTGCTGGAACTGCAGGCCCGCATGCAGGCGGTAGTGCGCCGTAAATTTAAGATGAAGTCGTCTACTGTGCAGTTTCACGGGTTTGAGCTGGACAGCAGCACCAGACGGGTGCACCACCACGGCAGCGAGCTACTGCTCACGAAAAAAGAATTTGACCTGCTGCACTACCTCCTCCTGCACAAGAACCGCATCCTGACCCGGCTACAGTTGACAGAGCACATCTGGGGCAATATCCTGGAAGATGACTATGACTCCAACTACATTGATGTGCACATGAAGAACCTGCGAAAGAAGCTGTCTGTTTATGAGCCCACTGATTTTCTGGAAACCGTGCGCGGGGTAGGCTACCGGCTCACCACCTAACCACGTCACAAAAGCCTGAAGTGGGGAGATCTGCCGGAAAGGTGCGTTGGAAGAGAGAGGGCGCATTTCTCCCCATTTCTGTTTTCGGGCTGTTTTCTGAAAAACAGCCCGAAAACAGATTTTCAATTTAGATTCTATATCTTTCACGGCTCCCTGCTCGCCTATTCTAATTGATCCATGCGGTTACAAGCCAAACTGACTGTTTTCAGCGCGGTCTCCAAAATCATTATCCTGCTGGTGCTCATTCTGGTGCTGCCCACCTTGGTCAACCAGGTGGCGCTGCACAACGCAGATGTACGCCTGCAGGACAAAGAGGCCCGCATGTACCAGATTATAGAGGAACAAGGCATTGACTCTTTTATCACTGAAGAAACCGGTGATGCCTACGGCTCCTACAACCTCCTGAAGGAAGAGTTTATTTCTTTGGAGGAGATCTCTTCAGGCAGGGTGCACAACACCATTGAGAACAGCCTGCGAAAGGTAGAGAATGACATTGTGGAGTACCGCGTGCTTTCCTCCACCTTTGACCTGGGCGGAAAACGGTACCTGCTGGAAATTGGCCGGTCCCTGGCCACCATTGGCGACAACAGCCAGGCCCTGCAGCACTACGCGCTCTATTTTTTGCTCGCCGTGGTCCTGCTCACAGTGTTTGTAGACCTGGCCTTCTCCAAAATCCTGCTGCAGCCCCTCACCACCATCATCAAGCGGCTGCAGCGCATTGAACACCCCACCACCTTCACACCTAAGAAACTGAAGACTTCTACAGACGACTTCCTGTACCTGAACAACACCATCAATGACATGATGGGGCAGATTCAGGAGGCGTTCCAGAAGGAGAAGGAATTTATTGGCAATGTGAGCCATGAGCTGCTTACCCCGGTTTCCATTCTACAGACCCGTTTAGAAAACCTGCTGGCTGACCCGGACACGCCTGAGCCCTTGCTGGTGAAACTGGTAGACAACCTGCGCACCCTGCACCGGCTAAAAAGCATCATACAGGCTTTGCTTTTGATCTCCCGCATTGAGAACGAGCAGTACCTGAAAAACGAACGGGTAGACGTGCCGCAGCTGGTAAATGAGGTGGCAGAGGAAATTCAGGAGCGCGCGGAGGCGAAGGATATTTCCCTTTCGGTACAACTCACCGGCGACTTTGTGTTCATCCCCGCCAACCACTCCCTTCTGTTCACCATGCTGTTCAACGTGGTCAACAACGCCATCAAATACAACAAACCCTCTGGCACCATTACTGTTGCCGGAAATGCCGTTGCCAAAGGTTACCAGCTCTGCATTTCAGATACCGGTGTTGGCATTGCCCAGGACCAACTCCCCCACATCTTCAGCCGGTTCAAACGTTTCCATGCCCCAGACGGGGAAAGCCACGGCTTGGGCCTTCCCATTGTGCAGACCATTGCCCGTTTCCATGGGGTAGCTTTAACGGTACAGTCAGAATTAGACAAGGGCACCACCTTCTGCTTTACCTTTCCCCAGCGAATCTAAGCTGTTTTGGACCTGTTTTTGGAAAAACAGCCCGAAAACAGCTTTTGAACCAGACGCTCGCAGGTCCTCTGGACGTTACGAGGTCTTTTAAGAACTGCAGATGGTTAATGGCCAATTGTTAATTGCTGATGGTTGAAACAACGTACTGGCGCGAGACTCCTGTCTCGTGCCACGGGATGGGGCGAGTCTCCAGACTCGCCGGGAGCTGCAAGGAGATCTGCCATCTGTGGAACCCACCCCTCCCCCTCCCGGGAGGGGAGTATCTGGCATGCGCGGGGCAAGTGGCGGGTGACCGTACCTCTGCCATGCGAGTCCCTCAGCTGTCCGGGATGTGCAATCCGCGGCGCCTGCAGATCATACGTGCCGCCGCGGGATTGCAAATCCCCGTGTACCAGCTTCCGGATTGCAAATCTGGAAGAGCGCGATGCTAGGCAGGGCTCAACTATATGTGGCACCAAGGGAACGCACATCAGGAATGCGTGTCCTCCTGTGTCAACATCCCCCTTCGCCCCCTTCAAAGGGGGAGTATCGAAGTGAGTCTTGAGTTCTGAGTCTTGAGTTCTGAATCCTTTCTTTCATCTCAGGTACTTCAGCACGAATGAAGCAGCTATGCCTGGTCTCGCTGCCGCGCCGCGAGGGCAGCCGGAGACCGCCCGTCATCAGTAGGCACGAGTCCGGAGACTCACGCCAGCGCGGGATAGGGGAAACCATTCGAATCAGCAAGCAACAGCCAATCAACCATTCCACCGGCTGATGTGCGCAGCACGGGCTCGCCACAGGCTAGCGGAACTACAGCACTAACCTGCAAACAATCTACATCAAGAAAAGCAATAGCAGCAATGGAACCTAAACCAGTCCTGGGGGTGAGCGCCTCTGTTAATACGGTGCCGCTTCAGCGGCAAGGCCGGAGGGCCTAGTTTTAACAGCAGTGCTCACCCCCAGGACGGGGCCCCGCGGCCGTGAGCGCTTACCGGAGGCAATGCAACAGCAATGGGATTTCGCACTGGAGCAAGCGGGAGAGCCAGGGGAGCAACAGACTACACCTTCCCGCCGCAGCCAAGGGAACAGCAAACTACACTTTTCCACTGCAGCAGCAGACCCCGCTTCCTGCAGCAGCCAAGGCAACAGTGAACAAAACAAAAATTACGCTGTAGCACCAACCTTATTATCCCAAAGCACCCAACGCCCCCTTCCTCCTCCTATCAAAACTTCCTCCTAACCCAGAAAGGACAGCCTTTACGCTTACTGCCGCTTTTAGTTGTAAGAAAAACAGAAAAGCATCGACAAATTTTAACAGAGAAGCACGCCATGTGAGGCAGAGGTTATATATTCCCCTGACATACAACGAATTCGCATTTATAAAAAACTTATACTTGCCGTCATGGCCAAGCAACCAAAGGCAAGGAAGACGCATCTTTCAAGGGGAACCGAAGCAGTAGGCGCTGCCCCATGATCGTTTATACACATATGATACAGCTCCAGGACATCCACAAATACTACGCGGTGGCGCACAACAAGCTCCACGTGCTCAAGGGCATTAACCTGCAAATTCAGGAGGGTGAACTGGTGTCCATCATGGGTTCCTCGGGCTCCGGCAAGTCTACGCTGCTCAACATTCTGGGTATTCTGGACGACTATGACAAGGGCCTTTATACCTTGGCCGGAACGCCCATCCACAACTTATCTCAGGCCAAGGCCGCCTACTACCGCAACAAGTTTCTGGGCTTCGTGTTCCAGAGCTTTAACCTGCTCACCTTCAAGAACGCCATGGAAAACGTGGCCTTGCCCTTGTACTACCAGAAAGTGGGCCGCAAAGAACGCAACAAACTGGCCATGGAATACCTGGACCGCGTGGGGCTGAAGGAATAGGCCGAGCATTCGCCCAATGAAATGTCAGGGGGGCAGCGGCAGCGGGTGGCCATTGCCCGCGCCTTGATCAGCAAACCCAAACTGATCCTAGCCGATGAACCCACCGGCGCCCTGGATACCAAAACTACGGCAGAGGTCATGGAGATCTTCAAGGAAGTGAACCGCGAAGGCATGACTGTGGTGATTGTGACACATGAAAACGACATTGCCGAGCAGACCCAGCGCCTGATCAGGCTCAAAGACGGCGTGGTGGTAGATGACGGCCAAGGCAACAAAGTAGATGATTTTCTCACACCTGTAGCCTATTCTCAAATTTAACCCGCGCCGCTATGTTTGATGTAGACAAATGGCAGGAGATCCTGGGCACCATCCGGAAGAACAAGCTCCGCACCTTCCTGACCGCCTTTGGGGTGTTCTGGGGTATATTCATGCTGGTGCTGCTGCTGGGGGCCGGGCAAGGGCTGCAAAACGGGGTGTTCAACCGGTTTGGAGACGGCGCCAAGAACAGCATTTTCTTCTCTGGCGCTAAAACAGCGGTCGCTCACCAAGGCCTCGGCCCCGGCCGACAGATTCAGTTGACCAATGAAGACCTGGCCACCATTGCCCGCGAGGTGCCGCAGGTGCAGATCATCTCCCCGCGTAACCGCCTGTGGGGCGAATACACCATCAACTACAAGACAGAGAACGGCTCTTACCAGGTCTTCGGGACTACGCCAGACTTTCTGGAGATGAACGGCGAGAACGTGAAAACTGGTCGGCTCCTGAACGAGAAAGACATCACTGACAAACGCAAGGTGGTCATCATTGGCGAGGCTGTGCGCAAGGTACTGTTCAAAGACGCCCCCGGCATTGGCGAATATGTCAATATCAGAGGCATTCACTTCAAAGTGGTGGGGGTGTTCACCGTGAAAGGCAACAACAGCGGCCGCCGCGAAGAAAGAGCATACATTCCTTTCAATACGTTGCAGGTAGCCTACAACCAGCCCAACCAGGTCCAGCTCATGGGCATGGTGGCCAAGCCTGGCGTTAAAGCCGAAGTCATTGAGGAGAAAGTAAAGACTATTCTGGCGCAGCGCCACAAGTTCTCGCCAGAAGACGCCCAGGCACTGGATATCAACAACAATGAGAAGGAATATGATCAGTTAATGGGGCTGTTCAACGGCATCAGCCTGTTTGTGTGGGTGGTGGGCATTGGCACCTTGATTGCCGGTATTGTGGGTGTCAGCAACATCATGCTCATCATTGTAAAGGAGCGCACCCGCGAAATCGGGGTCAGAAAAGCACTGGGCGCCACCCCCTTCTCCATCATCAGCCTCATCTTACAGGAATCCATTTTAATTACTGCTCTTTCAGGCTATTTAGGTCTGCTGGCCGGGGTTGGGCTGCTGGACCTCATGCGGTATGGGTTGGAGGCTTCTGGCGCAGAGCTTCCGTTTTTTTCCAATCCCGAGGTGCATTTGGGGGTGGCGGTTTCGGCCACTGTTCTATTGGTATTGGCGGGGGCCATTGCCGGGTTGTTCCCCGCCATGAAAGCCGCCCGCATCAAACCCATTGAAGCCCTCAGGGCAGACTGATGTTAATTAGGAATGGGGAATTAGGAATTATGAATTGGGTAAGAAAGGGAGAACAACCCTGGCTAAAGCCTGGAAAAACAGCTTCTGTTTTTGGCCTGTTTTTCTAAAAACAAGGCAAAAACAGAATATCGGCCATAGCCGAAAAAAAGAAATAAGTGACTCAGGACTCTGGACTCAGAACTCAAGACTAACAATACATGATTGACATTGACAAATGGTCAGAGATTTACGCTACCGTGAAGAAGCACAAGCTGCGCACGGGCCTCACGGCGTTTGGTGTGTTCTGGGGCATCTTCATGCTGGTGCTCCTGCTGGGCGCGGGCAAAGGGCTGGAAAACGGCGTGATGAAAGATTTCAACGTGGCCAAGAACGCCATCTTCGTCTGGACGCAGCGTACCAGCGTGCCGTACATGGGCATGCAGCCTGGGCGCTACATTTACCTCACCAATGAAGACACAGAGGCCATCCGGAACCAGATCCCCGAGGTGGGCATCATCTCCCCCAGCAGCCAACTGTGGGGCACCTTCACGGTGAGCCGACTAGACAAAAACTCGTCTTTCACGGTGAACGGCGAATACCCCGAACTGCCCTACGTAGAGCCGCTCACCATTGCCAAAGGCAGGTTTCTGAACAAGCTGGATATTGAGGAAAAACGCAAGATCTGCATCATCGGCCCTAGGGCGCAGGAGGTGCTATTCAAGAAAGACGAAGACCCGCTGGGCAAGTACATCAACATCAAAGGCAGCCATTTTCAGGTGGTGGGCATTTTTCAGCCGGTAGGCAAAGGCGAAGACATTGTGCAGAGCGCGCAGACCATTTACATTCCGCACTCCACGCTGCAGCAGACGTTCAACCAGCAGAACCGCGTAGGGCACTACAAATTGATTCCGGCGCCGGGTGTGGCCTCTGTGGTGGTGGAAGACAAAGTGAAAGCGCTGCTGGCGCAGCGGCACCAGGTGGCGCCCAATGATCTGAAAGCCTTCGGGTCTGCCAACGTGGAGAAGGAGTTTGAAGAGGTACAGGGGCTCTTTGCGGGCATTGCAGGTTTCAGCTGGCTCGTGAGCATTGGCACCATCATAGCCGGGGTCATTGGCGTGGGCAACATCATGCTCATTGTGGTGAAAGAGCGCACCAAAGAGATTGGCATCAGAAAAGCGTTGGGCGCCACGCCTTGGTCGGTGATCAGCCTGATTCTGCAGGAGTCTGTGGTGATCACCGCACTGGCCGGGTATCTGGGTCTGCTGGCCGGCACGGGACTCATTGCCTTGATTGATTACCTCATGGTGAAGTTTAACGCCGAAGGTGCCATGTTCTCCAACCCCGAAGTAGACCCCAAAGTAGGTTTTATGGCCGTGGCCCTGCTGGTGGTGATGGGCGCAATTGCCGGATTAATTCCTGCCACCAAAGCTGCCCGCGTGAACCCGGTGGTGGCCCTGAAGGACGAATAGAATTTAGCCTCAGGCGCTGGCCTCCTGTAAGGAACTGACTCTGCTTCAAGTTTGAGTGCAGCGGTAACTTGGAGCATTTAGAAAGCAAGTATTCACCTTGCTAAGGTTAGCAGAGGTACCACGCCAGTTACAAACTGGCCTCATGTTAAGCCACAAGTTACGCTAGCGCTAAACTTGCGGCAGAAAAGGTTCAAACAAATAGAAAAGCTGTTTTCGGCCTATTTTCAGGAAAACAGGCCGAAAAAACGCAAAACATAAAAAGCAAAGTCAATATCACACCCATTCTGTCATGAAAAAAGTAATTCTTGGTTTGTTCATTGTCCTGTTCCTGGCCGGCAGCGTCTGGATTGGAAACTACTTCTACAAGAAATCTACCACTGACCCGGTGGTATACCAGACTGAAAAACCATTCGTCACCAATATTGTGAAGAAAACCGTGGCCACGGGTTCTATTGTGCCGCGCAAGGAGATTCAGATCAAGCCGCAGGTGTCGGGTATTGTGGAGGAACTGTATGTGGAGGCGGGCCAGACCGTGAAGGCGGGGCAGAAGATTGCCAAAATCAGGATTGTACCCAACATGGTGAGCGTGAACCAGGCTGAGACCGCCGTTCAGACGGCCAAGATCGCTTTTGAGCAGGCCAAGCGTGAAATGGAGCGCCAGCGGCAACTGTTTGAGCAGAAAGTGATCGCAGAGCAGGAATACAACCGCTTCGTGCTGGACTATAACCTGCGCAAAGAAGACCTGACCTCTGCTGAGAACAACCGCCAGCTGGTGAAGTCAGGCACCTCTAAGCGCACCGGCGGTTCTAACGTAATTTTCTCTACCGTAGACGGTATGATTCTGGACGTGCCTGTGAAAGTGGGCGCCTCGGTGATTGAACGCAACAACTTCAATGAGGGCACCACCATCGCGGCCGTGGCCGACATGAAGAGCCTGATCTTTGAAGGCAAGATTGATGAGTCTGAGGTGGGCAAACTGCGTGAAGGCATGGACCTGAACCTCACCATTGGCGCCATTGAGAACAAAGTCTTCAAGGCCAAGCTGGAGTACATCGCCCCGAAGGGCGTGCTGGAGGAAGGTGCCGTGAAGTTTCAGGTGAAGGCGCAGGTGCTCCTGCAACCGGGAGAC
Organism: Rufibacter ruber; assembly: GCF_001647275.1. GTDB lineage: Bacteria > Bacteroidota > Bacteroidia > Cytophagales > Hymenobacteraceae > Nibribacter > Nibribacter ruber_C. The sequence continues at coordinate 57,704 of NZ_LRMM01000022.1, forward strand.
TTCCTGCGGGCGGGCTACAGCGCCAACGCCGATATTGTGCTGGACCAGAAAGAGAACGTGCTGGCCATCAAGGAAGGGTTACTGCAGTTCGGGAAGAAGAGCAAAGACAGCGTGTATGTGGAGGTGGAAGTTGGCCCGCAGCAGTTCCAGAAACGCATGGTGAAAACCGGCTTGTCAGACGGTATCAACATTCAGGTGGTTGACGGCCTCAAGGCCGAAGACAAAGTGAAAGTGGTAGAAGCCGCAGCGCCTGACAAGCAGTCGTAAGTAAATAAAGTACTTAGACAGCCCGACTTTGATTCCCCCCTCTGTCCTCCTGAAAGGATCTCGGGGGCGAACGGTAGTAGCTCCTTCTAATTGCTATCTTACCTTGCCCCCGAGATCCTTTCAAGATGACAAAATGTATTGTTTACTTTGTCTACTTACTATACTCAAGTGGCAGTTATAAAGTGAGATATATCGTGCGCAAAGTATTACCCACCCCTCCAAGAGGGGAATTCTACATTAGAGGAAAATTTCCCCTCCTTGGAAAGGTAGGGGTGGGTTCAAAAGCACTGGCAAATCCTACTTGGGTTCCTTGATGGCAGATTACGCCGTTTATATCAAACAGGAAAGGCAGCCGTTGGCTGCCTTTCCTGTTTTTGGCCTGTTTTCGGCAAAACAAGCCAAAAACGCGTATCTTCCTTCGGCGCGTGCGCCTAACCAAACCAGACTATGAAGAATTTATCTGCCCTCCTTGAACTGAGGTTCAACCCAGAACTAAGCACCAACGCAGACGGCAAACACGTACGGGACGGCCTCTCCACGGTACTTCACACCGGCGATTATCTCTGGGTAAGCTGTGATGAGCGCACCACGCTGGAGCGCCTGAAGAAAACGGGTGAGCACACCTTTGCCGAACACGTGAGTTTTGACCTGACCCAGTACCTGGACCTGCCAGACGGGAACAACTCAGAGATTGATATTGAAGGGTTAGGTATGGCAGAAGGCTATCTTTGGCTCGTGGGCTCGCATAGCCTTAAGCGCAAGAAGCCCCGCAAGGAAGACCCTGTGGCCAAGCAGATCAAGCGGCTGGCCAAGGTCACCTCAGACCCCAACCGCTACCTGATTGCCCGCATCCCGCTGGTGCACCACCCTGAAACGGGCGAGTACAGCCTCTGCCGAGAGTGCCCTGACCCGCAGGACCCCTCCAAAACGTTGCGCGCCGCCCAGCTGCTTGGCTCAGACAAAAGCAACCAGTTGATGGATGCGATTGCCCATGATCTGCACTTAGCCCACTTTTTACCTATTCCGGGCAAAGACAACGGCTTTGACATTGAGGGGCTTGCCCTGCATGAGGACCGGATTTTCCTAGGGCTACGCGGTCCGGTATTGCGGGGCTGGGCCATGGTGCTGGAGATTAGGCTGCAAGAAACGGAAGACGGCACCGCGCTGCAATTGGCCCCCCTCACCCAAGACGGACTGCTCTACAAAAAGCATTTCCTGCACATGAACGGCATGGGGGTGCGGGAACTTCGCATCAACGGGAACGACCTCTACCTACTGGCCGGGCCTACTATGGATCTGGACGGGGTGATTTCTGTTTTCAGGTGGCGGAATGCCATGGCCCAGACACAGGGGGAAGAACAGCTGGTGCACCGCAAGGACCTGGAGCGCCTCTTTGACGTACCGTACGGCAGCGGTGTGACCAGCGGCCAAGACAAAGCCGAAGGGCTGGGGGTTTATGATGACCAACACATTATCATTGTCTATGACAGCCCATCGGCCATAAGAAAACCAGAAGATGATGTGGTGGTGGCAGACGTGTACAGGGTTGGGTAAGACAGGTGAAAGCTCCTCTTAGAGATACTTCTGTCTGCCATTTTTTTACCCCAGGTTGCAACTTACCAAAGCCCTTGAACTTACCCCCACCCCTCTCAGGAGGGAGCACTGCAGTGAGGGAAAATTCCCCTTCTTGGAGGGGCAGGAGTGGGTACTTCTTTACGCTGGGTAAGTTCACGTTGCAAATCGCAACCTGTAATTATTAATTGAATAGGCTACCGTAAGAAATTTAGGAATACAGTCTCAATATCTTTTCCCAGGCAGCGTTACCATAGAGATTTCCCTCTTCACGCTTACCTGTTTCGGGGCTGTTTTTGAAAAAACAGCCCCGAAACGCTTTTAACCCAATTTTCCGCGGCATGAACAAAAAAGCATTTCTCCTGCTTTGTCTCCTTCTGGCTGTGGCCGGAACCGGCTTTGCGCAGACCAAAGGCCTGGTGGTAGACAAGGCCACCAAGAAGCCGGTGCCCTATGCCAACATCTGGGTGGAGAATGAGAATCTGGGTACCACCGGCAATGAGAAAGGGGAATTTCTTTTCCCGTCTGTTCTCCCTAAGGATAAAACGCTGATCATCTCCTGTCTGGGCTATGAGCGCCGCCGGGTCAGCGTGGTGGGCAATTACCTGAGGGTGGAACTCACGCCCGCCGCCATTTCTTTGCAGGAGGTAACGGTCCGGAAAAACACCAGGCGGCAGAAGCGAATCCTGAACAGACTGGATGCCAACACTGAGTTTACCTTTGGCAGCAACGGCGTGCCCTGGATGGTGGCGCAGTATTTCCCGAATCAGCCTACCTATACCGCCACGCCTTTTCTGGATGAGATAGCCCTGGTAACCTCCAGCAACATCAAGAACGCCAGCTTTAAAATGCGCCTCCTGCAGGTCACCGAAGATGGAAAGCCGGGACAGGACCTGCTTCCGGTGCCGCTGCTGGCCGTGGCGCCCAAGGGCATTAAAACCGTGAAACTGGATCTGAGCCAGTACAACCTGCAGTTGCCGCCCAAAGGCGTCTTTGTAGCGTTTGAGTGGCTCATCATCCCCAGGAACAGGTACCAGAACACTGATCCGGAAACAGGCCTTCCGTTTGCTTCCAGCTCTGTCTCCTATGAGCCTAGCGTGCGCAGCTACAAACCGTCAGACAAGGCGCACAACGGCTGGATCTATGACAAAGGCCAGTGGCTGAGCACTAACGTGAGCGAGGCCGAGGCCATCTCCCTGGCTAAACCGCACTTCCAGCTCACGCTGAGCGATTAATTTCTGTTTTTGACCTCTTTTTCTGAAAACAAGCCAAAAACGCGTCCATGAGAAGGCTTCTCCCCCTCCTGCTGTGTCTGCTCCTGCTGGGGCATTGGGTAACTGCTCAAATTAAAGGAGCTGTTACGGATAAAACCACTGGAAAACCGGTCACCTACGCCAATATCTGGGTAGAGAATGAGAACCAGGGCGCCACCTCCACAGAGGAAGGCACCTTTTCCTTTGCTGACTCCTCTGCCGTTGGCAAAACCCTGGTAGTGTCAAGCCTTGGGTATGAGAGGGGCCGTTTTCCCATTTCCGCTTTGCGGATGAAGGTACAGTTGCAACCTTCAGCCATTGCCTTGCAAGAGGTGGTGGTAAAGAAGAGTAAGCGGCGCAATAAGCTGGTGGTAAATAGTTTCAAGAGAAGTAAAGTTTCCCACAGCTATGGCACTATTGGAGGCCCCTGGATTGTGGCAAACCACTTAGCCTACAACCCAATTTTTGAGGCGACTCCATTTCTTGAGGAAATTGCTTTTACCGTTTCAAGTGATATCAACAATGCCAAATATCAGATTAGAATCTTTAAGGTAGAAGGAAATGGTGAACCAGGGAAAGACCTTCTGACCACTCCTTTGATTGGCTATGCCCAAAAGGCAGGTATAAATCTGTACAATTAGATGTAAGCCAGTACAACTTGCTAGTTCCTGAATCTGGGCTTTTCATCGCCTTTGAATGGCTTCTCATTGATGAGAATAAGAATGAACACATAGTAGTTTCGCAAGGAACTCATAAAAAGACTACAGCTACTTCCTTTGAACCTTCCATCAATGCCAGGCGGTTAAACGGGAATGAAAATGTCACTTGGGTGTACCGCCAGGGTAAGTGGAGTAACAAATGGCTAAATAATAAATCAGTAAAAGGTACTATGTTCCAACTCACGTTGAGTGATTAAACTTGTTTTCGGTCTATTTTCGGCCTGTTTTCTTGCAATACTTCGGACAGTTTAGATGAGTAGAAAAAGTGCGTTTGTAGCGTTTGAGGGCATATACAGGTTTAGCATCCAATGGTTTTTCTCCCTTTTGGGAAATACCTAACAGCCATTTAATTACTTAAACCCCATTTATAGCCTCTAAAGCCTCTTTTTGCCTTTTAGAATTGTCCGAAGTATTGCCTGAAAACAGGCCGAAAACAGAAAAGGCCGCTCTTACTTAGAGCGGCCTTTTCTGTTTTGCGTGAATCTAACCTACAGTTTGCTTTCCAGCGGGCTGGCCACCGGTCTGCCTTTGGCTTTCTCCATGGCATCATATACCACCTGCATCACGTTGGTGCGGGTATTGAGTTTGCTCAGCACTGAGCTCTCGCGGGTGGGGTGCACGCGGTTAGACAGGAAGATGTACACAATCTGGTTCACCGGATCCACCCAGCTGTAGATACCGGTGAAACCCGTATGCCCGAAACTCTCTGCTGGGGCGCCTTTGGCGGCGTTCCCGTTCTCAGAACCAGGTTTTGACGGACGGTCAAACCCAAGGGCGCGGTAGTTGTTAGGGCAGAACTGGCATTTGCTGAACGTGCTCACGGTCTTGTCAGCAATGTAGCGTCTGCCGGCGTACTGGCCGTCTTGCAGGTACATTTGCATCACTTTGGCCAGATCATTGGCGTTGCCGAACAACCCGGCGTGGCCGCTCACTCCGCCCAGCATGGCCGCTCCCTCATCATGCACCGTGCCGTGCAGCAGTTGCTTTCTGAACAGGGTATCAATCTCAGTGGGCACAATGCGGCTCAGCGGGTACTGCTTGTAGGGGTTAAATGTTAACGTTGTGGCCCCAAGCGGCTTGTAGATATTCTCCTTCAAATAGGTTTCAAACTCCTGCCCGGTGATGTTCTCCACCACTTTAGGAGCCAGAATAAAAGACAGGTCACTGTACACATAGCCCGGCTTCTCGTTCAACGGTGACTCCTTGATCTGCTTGTAAATTTCCTCAGAGAAGTCTTTTCTGATGTACAGGTTCTGCGCCACCTTGGTAGGGAACTTCGCCGACGAGTCAGCGCTGAACACACTGCCTTTCAACTCGCCATTTTTCTTCACTTCCTCTTTCCAGAACGGAATCCAGGACTTGAGGCGGGCCTGGTGGGTCAGAATATCGCGGTAGCGCAGGTTCTCTTTGTTGGAGCCTTTCATCATGGGCAGGTATTCGCCTAGGGTACGGTCCACATCAAATCGGCCTTCGCCGCTCAACTTCATCAGGGCGGCCAACGAAGTGGTGATTTTGGTCACCGAGGCCAGGTCATACAAATCTGTGTTTTTCACCGGCACCTGGTTCTCATAGGTATGGTAGCCAAATGCCTTGCTGTAAATGATCTTGCCGTTCTTGGCCACCAGCACCTGCGCACCGGGGGTGGCTCTGGCCCTAATGGCCTGTTGCACCAACGTGTCTATCTGGGCAAAATCCTGGGAGGTAAGCCCCACCGCCTCTGGCTGGGTATAGGCAAAGCGCAGTCCGCCTTCGGTCGTGAGGCCGTCATTGATCCGGAAGAAGCTGGATACGTTCACCGGCAGCTTGCCTTTGGCCCCTACCCCTCCAAAAATAATCTGCGCCGCCACATCCTGTGTCAGTTCGTTTTCCTGATAGGTGGCCAACACGCCATGGGCTTTTTCAATGTCTTCAAACCGGTTCAGGCTGTACACGTTGCCAAAGACACTCACCAGGGTGGGTTTAGACCGGATCAGGTCTTTCATGAACAAGTTCATTTCGGCGGTAATCCCAAACGTACCGCTGCCAGACGCTTTCAACTGCAGTTTGTGCACGCCCACTATCACCACATTGTATTCTTTCAGCTGCTCTTTCAGGAGTTGTAGTTCGGCAATGGAGCTGGTAGGAGAAAGGAAGAAATTGTCTACCTTGGTGTATTTGGCCAGACTGCGCTGGAAATCAGTCTCCAGGTGTGTGCCCATGGCCAGAGCCGCCACTTTTAACGTATCCAGGGCCTTCAGCGGAAGGATGTTCCCCTTGTTGCGCAGCAGGGTTAAAGATGCTTCTGTTAACTGGCGGTTCAGGTACGTGGCGTACGGGTTGTTCAGGTCTTCAATCAGGCTTTTGGTCTCAATGGGTTTCCAGTTGTCCAGCCCCATCCATTGTTTGGCGGCCAACACTTTCCGGCAACGGGCATCTACCTCTTCCTGCGTGATTTCTTTGTTCTTAATGGCCTTTTTAACTTCTTCAATGGTGGTCTTCACGTCCATGGTATTCAAGAGCATGTCATTCCCCGCCAGCAGGGCCTTCACATCTACAATACCGGGAGCGTAGAATTTGGCTACTCCCTGCATGTTCAGGGCGTCTGTAAACACCAATCCTTTAAAGCCCATCTCCTTCTTGAGCAGGTCCATGACAATGGGCTTTGACAGCGTAGAAGCCAGGTCTTTGGTGTTGTCCAGTACGGGTATGTTCATGTGCGCCACCATTAAGCTGCCTAAGCCGTTTTTCATGAGCTCCCGGAACGGGTGTAGCTCTACTGAGTCAAGCCGAAGTTTGGAGAAATGGATCACCGGCAGGCCGTAATGTGAATCTACATTGGTGTCACCGTGCCCGGGAAAGTGCTTGGCATTGGCCAGCACCTTGTTGTCTTGCATGCCTTTCATGTAGGCGATAGACTTACTGGTTACATTGTATTTGTCTTCGCCGAAGGAGCGGAACCCAATAACAGGGTTATTGGCGTTGTTGTTCACGTCTACCACCGGGGCAAAGTTCACATGTATGCCCATGCGGCGGCAGTGGCGGGCAATCTCTGCGCCCATGTCATAGATCAGCTTCTCATCCTGAATGCCCCCCAGCGCCATCTGGTACGGGAACCGCACCGTGCTGTCCAGCCGCATGGCCAGCCCCCACTCGCCGTCAATTGAGATCATAAGGGGCACTTTGCTTTCGCGCTGGTAGCGGTTGGTCATGTTAGCCTGCCGCACCGGCCCTCCCTGAAAGAAGATCAACCCACCTACTTTGTAGGTAGTGATCAGCTTGCTGATGGAGTCTATGTGCGCCTGGTTCTTGTTGGAGTACACCGGTATCATGATGAGCTGGGCAATGCGCTCTTCCGGGGTGAGGGATTTGAAGACTGAGTCTACCCATTTCTGTTTGGCGTTCAGGAACGGGGGGTCTGTCTTGGGGTTAAAAGCGGCAACCGCCGTTTTCTTGGCCGCGGGTTTAGCTGCTTTCTTGGCTCTGGTCTGCCCCTGCAGGCTCAGTGCACCTACCAGGAATACGAGTAACAGGAGGAGGGAGGGTAAACGGTATTTTTTCAAAGTAATCAAGAGTTAGGAAGTATGTGAGAATGAGCTAAAGTCTTACTTTTTTTTGCAAAAAACAGGCCAAGGCAGGAACAGGCTACACCACCGCCCCCTGCAGCAGCCTTATGGTACCGGCAGTGGCGTCTATTTCAGCCTCGGCCCCCACCGGCACGGTAAATTTGTGGGTGATGTGCCCAATCATGGCCCCTGAGAAGGCAGGCACGTGTAACGGCTGTAAATGCTGCTCCAGCACCTCCTCTAACGTGAGGGAACCATAGCCGCCGTTGCCGGGGCCACAGTCAGAGCATTTGCCAAACACCACCCCTTTCACCTGGTCCAGCACCCCTGCCAGCTTTAACTGCGTGAGCATGCGGTCAACGCGGTACACGTTCTCGTTGGTATCTTCCAGAAAGAGGATCTTGTCTTTCCAGTCTGGCAAATAGGCAGACCCTATGATAGCGGTCAGGACCGTTAGGTTGCCCCCCACCAGCCTGCCTCTGGCGGTACCGGGGGTAAGGGTGGTGATGCGGTCTTTGGTAACGGTGAGGTTGTCTCCCCTTTCAACAGGGTTCTGAAAAGTAGTGGCCCCGCCTTCAAAGAGTACTTGTTTAAAAGAATCTACTGTGAATTGGTTCCATGTGGCCGCCCCCACCGGACCATGAAAAGTCACCAGCCCCGTCTTGGCATAAATAGCCACTAACAACGCCGTAATGTCTGAATACCCTATCAGCACCTTGGGATTCTTCTGGATCATCTTGTAATCCAGCAGGGGGAGCAATCGGGCGCAGCCCCAGCCCCCGTGAATGGCCAGAATGCCCTGTACGCTTTTATCGGCGAACATAGCGTTCACATCTTCGGCGCGCGCCTGGTCAGTGCCCGCGAGGTACCCGTGGCGGTCAAACACGTGGTTGCCCAGTTTCACATTCAACCCCAGCGCCTCCAGCGACTCTTTGGTCACCTGCACCGTTTCTTTACTGAAAGCAGCCCCGGCCGGACAGATTAAGCCCACGGTATCCCCGGCTTTCAATTTAGGGGGGAGAAGCGCTTTGTGCCCTTTTTCTGGCACAGGCACTGCAGAGAAGCCAAGCAACGGAAACCCGGCAGTGGCCAGGGACAAAGTGGCGAGCAGGCGGCGGCGTGAAAGGAGGGTCATGGTTTGATGTGTAAATGCCAGGGCGAATTTGGCTGTTAAAATAATAGGTTTGCCTGGGTCATGCGGTGATTTTTTATACTTTTTAGCAATAACCGCTTCTTTTCCTTATTAAAATTAAAAACTTGCTGATTTCTTCTATTTTTGACGGTGCTCCCAATGATCACTTAACCTTTACCTAGTCATTTCCATCCAGCTCACTCACTATGCAAACCTTGTTCCTGCGCCGTCTCTGGCGGCTACTCCCCTGCCTTGTTCTCCTGTTCCTGGTGGCCTGCAGCGCGGCCAAACAACCTCCAGTCGCTACAGCCCCCACTCCTCCTTCCCCACCGCCCTATGGCCCTGAGGTGATAAAGCAGCAGGTGCTGGAGTCTGAGATGGGTAAAAACCGGTTTGTAGGCTTTGCCTTGTATGACCCGGCATTGGGTAAAATGGTAGTGGAGCACAATGCCGATAAATATTTTGTGCCCGCTTCTAACACCAAGCTCTTCACCTTCTATGCCTGCCTTAAAATGCTGGGGGACTCCATTCCGGCACTCAAATACGTGGTGCGCGGTGATTCGCTTCTCTTCTGGGGCACCGGTGACCCCACCTTCACCCATATGGACCTTAAAAACAATGTTGCCTATGACTTCCTGAAAAACCGGAAAGAGAAGCTATATTACATTGAGGCCCCCATGACCAGTACTCCCTTTGCCAACAACTGGGGCTGGGACGATTACAACTACTACTACCAGCCGGAGCGCAGCCCTTTTCCTATTCACGGCAACGTGGTCAAGTTTACCCGGAAAGGGGGAGCCGCCGTTCCCTATTCTACCACCCCTTCACTGTTCAAGCCCCTGCTGAAGACAGATACCGCCCGCTACCCGCATGGAGATGCATTTGTACGGGCATGGCGCACCAATGAGTTTGTTTATTTTCCCAAACATGCACCGGCAGATTTCTCCGTGGAGGTTCCCTTCATTCCCTCGCCAGAGGTAACTGTCCGGCTTTTAACCGATACCCTCAAAAAAAAGGTGACATACCTTAAGAACAGACGCTTGCCAACTGGTGCACAAACCTTCTATGGCCTGCCGTCTGATTCTGTGTACAAGCGCATGCTGCAGGTGAGTGACAACCTTTTTGCCGAGCAGCTCATGGCCCTTTGCTCCGGTACCCTGTCTGACACCATCTCTATTGAAAGAGCGATACGCCATGTGGTGAAAACATATCTGGCTGATCTGCCAGACGCCCCGGTTTGGGTAGACGGCTCAGGGCTGTCCAGCATGAACATGTTTACCCCCCGCAGCATCATTGCGCTTTTACAGAAACTCCAGCAGGAACGCCCCACAGACCGCCTGCTGCCTTTAATGGCCACCGGAGGCAGGCCCGGTACTTTCAGGAACATCTACAAAGCAGAGCCGCCCTTTGTCTTTGGCAAGTCAGGAACGCTGGCGCACGTGCACAACCAAAGCGGCTACATTATTACCAAAAGCGGCAAAATGCTCCTGTACAGTTTCATGAACAACAACTTCAGGGTTTCCTCCGGAGACATCAGAAACGAAATGGTGCGTATCATGACCGAAGTGCACGAGAAATACTAGCCCTGGTCTTTTGAGCATTCCTGTTTTTGGGCTGTTTTCTGGAAAACAGCAAAAACAGGAACAGTACTAAAAAGCCTCGCCACCCGTACAGGTAAGCGAGGCTTTTTTTATGACGCGTATGTCACCTATTCTACCACTACCACCCGGTGCGTGGTGGTGCCCCGGGGAGAACTTATTGTTAAAAAGTAAAGTCCGCCAGCAAGCTGCTGGGTGGTCAAAGAGCCGTCACCACCTACCACAGGGGCAGGATAAGTTCTTCCCACGGCATCACTGAGAAACAACTGAGTACCGGCCACAGTTTTCCCTAAGAACATTTTCTGGCCACGGGCCACGGGGTTAGGGTAGGCAACTGGCTGGCTGTCTGTCTCCAGCTCATCACCGGCAGCCAGGGCGGCAGGCGGAAACTTGGCTCTGAGGAGGGCATTTACTTCAGGGTTAACACTTGGCTTATCATAGCCCAACGCCCAGATTCCCATGCCGGCCAAGCCTTTGGAATTGATTAAATCTAATTTTAAACCCAGACTTTCTACATCATCATAATAGGTCTGAAACCATTGATTGTTCTCCTGATAAATATAATAAGGCACTGAACCCTGTGAATTCCATTTCCTAACATATCCTTTTGTTGCTAATTCTTGTTTGGCAGTAGCATAGGTAACAGATTCTGACGCCACTTTGCTGTTCTGGGTTTTAGAGGCAGCCCCTACCACATCACTCTCAGTGGCCCACCTTCTGCCGTAAAAAGGCAACGCCAGCAATACCTTGGCAGCCGGGAGTTGGGTTAAATAATTATCTACAGACCTTGTCAAGTTTTGGGACGGTCCCCAGTAATCCCAACCGCTGGGCCCTAAAGGCGCAACAGGGCCCGCCGTAGGGGAACCTGCATACCAGTAGTCATAGCCCATGATCAGGAAATCATCTACCTGCGTCATGGCCGCCACATCAAAGGCATTGGTGCTGCTGAACGACGCTGGCAGGGCAATGGAAACCCTTGATCCCGGTATCTCCGCATGAAATCTGTCTGCCAAAGTATTCATGAAACTGGTGAGGGCATTCCGCTCTGCGGCAGCCACAAATTCAAAATCAATATTTACCCCGTCGCCACCACGGGACTTAACCAAAGAAATAAGGGTGCTGATGAGGGTTTCCCTGCTGGTGGCTTTGTTGAGGAGAGCGGCATTATTGGCTTCGCCGAAGTTGGTCACCGTTAGCACTACCTTCACGCCGGCAGAATGGGCGGCCTGGATTAAGCCTGTTGTGTTCCAGCTTCTTATGGTGCTGTACTCCCCCGTACTAGGATTCACCTCATAAGAAAACCAGGCAATGGTATGCAAATTACTGAAATCATAGGTATTCCACATCTCCCCTTGCCAGTAAGGGTGCCAGCCAAATACTTTTTTGCTCAGGGGGTCGCCTGTTCGGCGCTGGTTTTGCGTTTTCTTTGCTTTGCGCAACACCTCAGGGTCACGGCCAAGAGCCTGGTCATACTCAGCATCTGTGGCAAAGTTGAGGTGCCGATACCGGTTAAGCTCCTCTTCATGCGTAGACTGGGCTTGAGCAGAAAAGGCCAGACTACAAAGGCTTGTGTAAAGAAACAGAAAGTAGATTTTTTTCATGGGCAGAAGAATAAAAAGGGGGAAACAAAAAACACTGCGGCAGACCAGGATTGTTTACCTGGCTCTGCCGCAGTGTTAAAGTAATTAAAAAAAATTAATAAACCTATTGATAGAGGGCCGCTGTTCTCAAATCCAGCAAAGTTGCCTGCGGCGGTACCCGTTTAGCCCGCAGAAACCGTTTACGCTCAGGCTCATCAAAGTTAGGGGCGGCCGGGTCCATGCTACTGATGCGCACACGCCCGGCAGAGTGAATGAATTCGTTGTTGCCTATCCACATGCCCACGTGCACCACCCGCTCCGGCTTCCCGTCTTTGGCCGGGGTGCCAAAAAAGAGTAAATCGCCGGGCTTCATGTTCTGGAAGCCGTCTTTGGTATCTACCGGTTCCCCCACGTGCACCTGCTGGCTTGCATCACGGGGCAGCACCAGTCCATTCATAAAATACACCGTCTTGGTGAACCCGCTGCAGTCTACGCCTTTAAAGGAAGTACCACCCCACAGATAGGGCAGACCCAGCAGCTTTTTAGACGTCTCCACCAGGTTTTGCTCGGTGGGTTGGCGGGTAGCGGCCCATTGGGCATATTTTTCGGCCTCCCCCCATGCCACAAACGCAGTGCGGCCGTCTGGGAACTCTACTTCGTAAAAGCCTTTGCCCTGTTTCTTCAGCACCATCACATCACCATACACCAGGTCAGACACCGTGGCTCCCTTCTGGTCTGGCTGCGCATAGGCAAAGCCGTAGGGGTTGGTGTACAGAAGCTTTTCGCCCTGCTGCCACTGGGCAAAGGTGGGGGCGTCCATGGTTTTGATCCCGCTGCCGTCAACCCAGGCAAGGTAGTGGTCTGGGGTTTGCACCAGGTACCAGCCCCGCTGGTACTTCCAGACTTTCAAGGGGGTTCCCAGGGTGGCCTGCGTGGCCAGCTCTGCCGGGTGCCCCGGCTCAGACCGTAGGTTGGCCACAGACAACGTCACCACCGCCTGGGTCTTGCCCTCCAACGCCGCCTCTGGCAGCACCTGAATACTGTCCTGGTAAGAGATTCCCGCCGCCTTGAGCCTATCCAGCAGAGCCGTTTTGGCCGCGGGCATGTTGGTTTCCCCTACCAGTGCCGAGCCATTGGCACTCACCTTAAACAGCGCCACCCGCTTATCTGGGGCAAACTGCTGCCTAACGGCTTCAAGGTGCGGGGTAAAGGCCGAGGGCGCCGTAGCCGACACCCTTTGCACGGCTGCCACTTCAGGGGCTGGCTTGCTGCTGGAGCAGGCGGCCAGAAACCCCGCGAACAAAAGGAGGGGGAGAGAATTCTTTATCATGTCTGTCAAGTCTGAAGCCGAAATATAGGCTTTTTGAGCTACAACCTGAACAGGAAAAACGGGCAACTCGTTCAGGTTTGCCAGATTAAGCGATGATACCTGTCAACCAGGCCCTGTTTTCGGCCTGTTTTTCAGAAAACAGGGCAAAAACAGGAAGAAGGATCTGTATCTTTGGCCAGTTTCTTGCGTCTCAACTTTATGCCTACCCCTACCCCCGGTGCCCCTGTCACTATCATAGACTACGTACCTGCCCATGCCCCCGCCTTCAAAGCCCTCAACCAGGCCTGGATTGAGCGGTACTTTGAAATGGAGGAGCTAGACCACGAATCTTTAGGCGACCCAGACGGCTACATCATTGCCAGGGGCGGACACATTTTCATGGCCGATTACCAGGGTGAGTTGGTAGGCACCTGTGCTTTGCTCAAAGTTGACCACACCACCTACGAGCTCGCCAAAATGGCGGTCACTGACAAGGTTCAGGGCCTTAAAATTGGCCGTAGGCTGGGGGAAGCCGCCATTCGGACAGCCTGCGGCCTGGGTGCCAGAACCCTATTCCTGCTCTCAAACCGCAAGCTGGAGACGGCCTTGCACCTGTACCGCAACCTGGGTTTTCAGGAGGTGCCTGATGAGCTCAGAGAATACAAGCGCGCTGATATCAAAATGGTACTGGCCCTTTAACCACTATTCCCTCCCCCTTAGAGCTTGTTTAAATTTTGATTTTGCAAGCGGAAACGGGGAGCGAAAGGTTTTGGCGTAGCGTTTTTTGAGCAGCATACGCCTCGCTATGGTGCGGGAAAAAGGCGAAGCCAGGCTCTTTTGATACCCGTTTGCAGCGCAAAAGACAAATTTAAGCATGCTCTTACACCGGCTTATGAAACCAATTTTACTTCTACTCTCGCTGGCCCTTACTTTTGGGGCAGCCGCCCAGACAGTGACCGTGCTAGACAAAGGCAGCCTGCAGCCTCTGGCGGGGGTGCGGGTCACTCCCACACAAGGCGGGGCCGTCTTAATGACCAATGGCAAGGGCCAGTTCAACCTTGATCTGTTCCGGGCAACAGACAGTCTGCGGCTGGAGCGGTCAGACTACCAGCCCCGCACGCATGCGGTACGTCAGCTTCAGGCCCAGGCATACCGCGTGCTGCTCACTGAGAAAAGCTATTCACTTGACGAAGTGGTCATCTCTGCCAGCAAGTTTGAGGAGAAACGCATAGACGTGGCCCAGCAGATAGAAGTGCTCAAAGCGCGGGAGCTGGAATTCCAGAGCAACCCCACCACCGCAGATGTGTTGCAGCAAAGCGGGCAGGTACTGGTGCAGAAAAGCCAGGCCGGCGGCGGAAGCCCTATTCTGCGGGGCTTTGAAGCGAACAAGGTGCTCATGGTCATTGACGGCGTGCGCCTGAACAATGCCATCTACCGCGGCGGCCACCTCCAGAATGTGCTCACCGTAGACAATGCCGCCCTGGAGAAGGTAGAAGTTATGTTCGGGCCGGGGTCAGTGGTGTACGGGTCAGATGCGCTGGGCGGGGTCATGCATTTCTACACCAAAAACCCAACACTGGCAGATAGCGCTGGCCCGCGGGTGAACGGCGGGGCTTTTCTAAGGTACGCCACCGCCAACCAGGAGAAAACGGCGCACGCAGACATTTCCATCGCGGCCGCCGATGGGGGAGTTTCACCAGTCTTACCTTTTCTGATTTTGATGATCTGAGGCAGGGTGCTAACCGTGATCCTTTTTACGGCACCTGGGGTCTGCGCCCATTCTACGCAGAGCGGCAAAACGGGCAGGATGTGAGGGTGCCCAATAATAACATCAACGTGCAGCAGCAGAGCGGGTACCGGCAGTATGATGTGCTGCAGAAGATTCTGTTCCAGGCATCGCCCACCACGTCCCATTTACTGAACGTACAGTTCTCCACGTCTTCAGACATACCCCGGTATGACCGTTTAACAGAAGTAGACGGGAAAGGGAATCTCAAGCAGGCAGAATGGTACTATGGCCCACAGGAACGCTGGCTCGCAGCGTACACCTTCGCTACCCAAGGCAAAGGCTGGCTAGAGAACCTGCGAGTTACAGCTGCATATCAAAGCGTAGAGGAAAGCAGGCATAACCGCGGCTTTGGCAAGAGTTTGCGTCAGAACCGTTTTGAGCACGTAGATATTTTCACCCTCAACGCAGACGCCAGCCGTCTTTTGGGGGAGCATGAGCTACGCTATGGACTGGAGGGAAGCAATCATGAGGTTTCCTCCAATGCCCACGGCATCCATATAGATACAGGAGAACAGCAACCGTTAGATACCCGCTACCCCAGCGGCGGGTCAGACATGCGCACCGCCGCCGCCTATTTTACCCACACCTGGGAAATCGGCCCCCGCTGGATTCTTTCTGACGGGATCAGGCTGAGCCGTGTAGCGCTGAACGCAGATTTCTCCCGTGACAAGGCCTTTTTCCCCTTCCCTTTCCAGGAAGTGCAACAGAAGAACACCGCCGTGAACGGAAACCTGGGGCTCGTCTTTCAGCCGGGGCGGGAATGGCGGCTGGCCGCGGTGGCCTCCTCCGGGTTCAGGGCACCCAACGTAGATGACCTGGGCAAGGTGTTCGAGTCAGTGCCCGGCCAGCTGATTGTGCCTAACCCAGACCTGAAGCCTGAGTTCACCTACAACGCAGAACTTTCTATTGGCAAAACCGTGGCCCAAAGCGTGCGCGTGGAGGGGGTGGGCTTTTACACCTGGTACCGTGACGCCATCACCACCCAGCCGTTTCTGTTTCAGGGCCAACCTACCATAGAATACAACGGACAAACCAGTGTAGTCACGGCCAATGTGAACGCCAACAGAGCCTACATTTACGGGTTCAGCGGCTCGCTGTCTGCAGATGTCACCCAGGCCTTCCGGATTACCTCCACCCTCACCTACACCTACGGCCGTCTGCAGGCGGAGCCCGGCGAGATGCCGCTGGACCACATTCCGCCGGTATTTGGCAAGACCAGTTTTTTCCTGACCCTGCCCAAGTTTAGGTCTGAGTTCTTTGTGCAGTACAACGGCTGGAAGCGGCTGAAAGACTACAACCCCGTGGGGGAAGACAATCTGCAGTACGCCACCCCAGAAGGCGTACCGGCCTGGTTCACGCTCAACCTGAGAACCGCTTACCAGCTGCACCCGCGCGTGCAGCTACAGGCCGCGCTGGAAAATATCCTGGATAGGTTTTACCGGGTGTATGCCTCTGGCGTCAGTGCCCCGGGCAGAAATCTGGTGCTCACCGTGAGAGGGAATTTCTAACCGTACTTAAAAAAATGCCGCCTGTTTTCGGCCTGTTTTTCAGAAAACAGCCGAAGTTCAACGCCACGGTAGCCACCGGCACACCATTGGGCATCTGCAGGATAGACAGGATGGAATCCCAGCCGTCAATGGAGTTGCTGGACTTAACAGGTACACCAATGACCGGTAAAGTGGTCAGGGCGGCCACCATGCCCGGCAGGTGGGCGGCGCCACCGGCTCCGGCAATAATTGCTTTCAAGCCTTTTTTACGGGCACTTTCAGCATACTCCACCATGCGGTGGGGCGTACGGTGGGCAGACACAATGGTCAACTCAAACGGGATCCCTAACTGCTCCAGGATATCGGCGGCGCCTGACATTACTTTCAGGTCAGACTGACTGCCCATAATGATGCCTACCTGCGGCGCACTTTTCTCTGCTTGGCTCATGCAATAATTTTTAGTATATTCTTTACGCGTTCTGCTTTCTGTTTTACTTCATCAATGGTGGGGGCCAGCACGGTTAAATGGCCCATTTTGCGGTGCGGGCGGGTAAACTTTTTCCCGTAGAGGTGAAGGTGCACGCCCGGCTCCTGCAGTGTTTCCCCCAGCCCTTCATACACGGCTTGGCCAGAATAGCCCGCTTCACCCAGAAGATTAAGCAAAACTGCGGGGCAGTGGGGTTCGGTGTCACCCAAAGGCAATCCTAAAATAGCCCGCAGGTGCTGTTCAAACTGGGAGGTGGCATTGGCTTTCATGGTATGGTGCCCGCTGTTATGGGGTCTTGGGGCCACCTCATTCACCAGAATCTGCCCGTCCTGGGTCACAAACATCTCTACCGCCAGCAGACCAACTATGTCAAGAGACGTAGTCACGTGCGTGGCAATCTCAATGGCCAGGCGTTGCAGTTTATAGGCAATCTGGGCGGGAGCCAGCAGAAAGTCTACCAGATTATGCTCTGGGTGCATGACCTGCTCCACCACCGGAAAGGCCTTCACTTCGCCCTTGGTATTCCTGGCGCAGATCACAGAGATCTCCCTTTCAAAGGGCACCAGTTTCTCCAGTACTGTGGGGCCCTGGAAAGCTTTAGGCATGTCGCTGGCAGAAGAAAGCCGCACTACGCCATTGCCATCATACCCGCCGCGGCGGAGTTTCTGAAAAGCCGGCAGGAAATCTAAGTTCGCCTCCAGTGCTGCGGTGTCTTTCAGCAGCCTGTACTCTGCGGTGGGAATGAAGTTCTGCTGAAAGAATTCTTTCTGCAGGCCCTTGTCCTGAATGGTTTTCAGCGAGGCAGGCGTAGGATACACCTGTACGCCTTCCTTCTCCAGTTGGAACAGCGCCTCCACGTTCACGTGCTCAATCTCAATGGTCAGCACCTCACAGCCCTTCCCGAAGGCATACACCGTGTCATAGTCTTTGAAGTCACCGTGCACAAACTCCTCACAGAGGTAACGGCAGGGGGCATTCTCATCAGGGTCTAGCACCCGCACGTGTAGATTGAAGTCTAACCCCGCCTGAATAAGCATACGTCCCAGCTGACCGCCCCCCAGAATCCCCAATCTTAAATTTTTCATATCCGATCAAAATAATACACTCTTGCTATATATCGACAAGAAAATGTTTATCGCGTAAAAATACGGATTTAGCAATAATTAAAACCCATTTGGCTTATTTCCCGTAAATGCGCCTTGTTAACCTGCTACTTTTGAAGCAAATCTCCAAAAGCTATTTTCTTATATGTCACATACATATCGACTCTTACTCTTAGAAGATGACAAAGCGTTTGCCGGGTCTTTGTGCGAAGCGTTAAATAAGCAAAACAATTATCTCAAACCAATTGAGATACGCTCTTTTTCTTATGAGGAGTATGAGCGGCAGTTTGACGAAGCCAGAAATTCAAGCCGTGAAATCATTGTGTTTGGCGGGCGTGAAGCCCTGAATTTTGAACCAGATGTGGCGTTGGTGAAACTGCTTCTAGCCCAGCAGGACAGAACACACCTTTATGTGATGACCCCTTCTTTAGAAGGGAGAAACGTGTTGCACCTCTGGCACCCAGGCGTCTCTGGCATTATAGAGCGCAATGATTCTGCCAAGTCATGGCTGGTGTTGGCTTTGCAGCGGTTACAGAACCGTCAGCAGCCCCGCAACAACCCTAAACAGGTGCCGGCAAGATCTTCTGCCCCGGGTTTCTTTGGGCAATTGCGCACAGCCTTGTTCAGCTTCTTTATGTAAGCAACAGAAATAGATTTAAAAGAGAAAGGGAAGGCCGTGTGCCTTCCCTTTCTCTTTTAGGCCCCGGCCCAATTGTTATTCCTGCAGAATTCTCTATTTTAGACGCGATGGAAATTCTATTGGCAACCTTTTCGGCCCTTTTCTCGGTGGTAAACCCGTTTGGGGCCATGCCCGTGTTCTTAACGCTTACCCAGGATGACAATACCGCCCGCCGCAACCAGCAGGCATTGCGGGCCTGTATGTACATGATCCTGATCCTGACGGTCTTTTTCATTGCCGGGCAGGCGGTGCTGGATTTCTTCGGGCTGCGCATTCACGACCTCCGTATTGCGGGCGGCATCATGATCATGCGGGCAGGGTTTGACCTGCTTAACCCCAAGGCCGAGGAAGGCAAGAAAATCTCCAAAGACGTGGTGGCCGAAGGGGTGGAGAAGGAAGACATTTCCTTCACACCGCTGGCCATGCCGCTGCTGTCCGGCCCCGGTTCTATTGCGGTGGTGATCAGCCTTTTCACCAAGTCTCTTACCATCGTAGACATGGGGCTTACCGTGCTGGCCATTGTGCTGTTAGGCTTCATCACCTACGTGATCCTGTTCTTCTCGCCGCGCCTCATGATGTTCATGGGCAAAGCCGGGTTAGCCGCACTGTCTAGGATCATGGGCTTTATTGTGCTGTCCCTGGGGGTGAGCTTTATCGTGACGGCTCTGTTGGCCCTGTTCAGGTAGCAGCCAAACCTACCTATTTCTGTTTTAGCGCTGTTTTTCAGAAAACAGCCCTAAAACGCAACACCTCCCCCTCCTTTTCCGGTAAGATTTACCAGACTCCAACCTCATTCCTTATCTTTGCGCTATGCAATTGAAGAACGATCTATTCTTGCGTGCCGCCTTAGGGCAGCCCACTGAAAGAACGCCCGTGTGGCTCATGCGCCAGGCCGGCCGAATCTTACCTGAGTACCGTGCCGTGCGCGAACGCCTCTCAGGTTTCAAGGAGTTGGTAGAAACCCCTGAACTGGCCGCCGAGGTCACCATTCAGCCGGTAGACCTGCTGGACGTAGATGCCGCCATTATCTTTTCTGATATTCTGGTGGTGCCAGAGGCCATGGGCTGCACCTATGAAATGATTGAGAAGCGGGGTCCATTGTTCCCCAACACCATCAAAACAGCCGCAGACGTGGAGAATGTGCGCGTGGCAGACCCGCATGAGCACCTGAACTACGTGCTGGAGGCCATCAAAGTCACCAAGCGGGAACTGAACGGCCGCGTGCCCCTCATTGGGTTTGCCGGTGCCCCCTGGACCATCTTTGCTTATATGGTGGAAGGAAGCGGCTCCAAAACCTTCTCAAAGGCCAGGAAAATGCTGTACACTGACCCGGAGCTGTCTCACAGGCTGCTGCAGAAAATCACCGACACCACCATTGCCTACCTCAAAGCGCAAGTGGCGGCGGGCGCCGATTTGATCCAGATCTTTGATTCCTGGGCGGGCATCCTGCCCCCGGCGCATTACCAGGAGTTCTCTTACCGGTACATTGACCAGATCTGCAAAGCCCTGACAGAGGTTCCGGTAACCGTCTTCGCCAAAGGCGCTTTCTTTGCCATGGCAGATTTTGCCCAACTGGACTGCCAGGTCATTGGCCTTGACTGGAACATGAACATTCAGGAAGCGCGCCAGGCCATTGGCGAAAACAAAACCCTGCAAGGCAACCTGGACCCGTGCGCCCTTTACAATTCTTTTGAAGGTGTGAAGCAGGAGACCAGAAAAATGCTGGATGCCTTTGGGCCGCACCGCCACATTGCCAACCTGGGCCATGGGGTTTACCCAGACACAGATCCGGAGAAAGTGAAGTGTTTTATCCAGACAGTGAAAGAATACAGCCAGCGGTAATATACCTCACCAACCAAAAGCCGTTTTTGGCCTGTTTTCTGAAAAACAGGCCAA
>NZ_LRMM01000023.1 GCF_001647275.1 Rufibacter ruber
TTATGTTCCGGAACGTGCGCCGAGAGCGAGAAGCGCAGCTCCTTCTCATCGGCAAAGTGCTTCCTGCCCTGCATCGTAAAATGATTTGGTGGAATATCCCTTTACGTTTATCTTCAACCAGTTGTGCAACAAGCACATTGTGCATAAGCCATGCTACGGCCGACGGCCTTGCACGCTTTTTAGCCAAGACCGTTGGCGGTCAATTTAGACGACTACAAAACCCGACAGTTCTAAAGCTTGCGGAGAACCGTTCACTGACAGTTCACTATTCGGCCTACACAACTGAAATTCAACAGACGAACATCTAACTTCTACATTTGGACTGGACAGTTCTTCGCTGATTAAAAAAAATATCACGAACGGGCAATTACCTAACACCACCGTCACGGTAAGCCAACATATTCAACGCCCCATTTATACAGCTCATTGATAATGGGCTCTAATTTTCTTCCTTTTGTTGTTAAGGTGTATTCAACTGTTGGTGGAACGGTCGCAAAAACTTCCCTGACAACGATTCCATTTGCTTCCATATTCTTCAATTCTTTGACCAGCATTCGGGTATTTATGTTTGGCACAAGCCTTTCTAACTCGCTAAAACGCTTTTTACCGGTAAACAAGGCATAGATGATCGACATAGACCATTTTCCGCCTATTACACCTAAAATTTCCTGAAGTGTACATTTTTCTTCAGAGCTGCTACCTTTTTTTTTGTTCATAACTACTTGATTCTGTTTAACGCTTTACTTTGTGTTATTACTATACATTCATGTAACTACTTTCAAAAGTAAAGTATTGTCTATTGCTTTGCAACTCACTTTAAAAGCAATATGGACAATCTAGTAGAAAGACAAGTTGCCTTAGTAACAGGCGGAACAAAAGGCATTGGAAAAGCCATTGCCGACAATTTAAGTAAGGCAGGTATGCAAGTGGTGGTAACGGCACGCACTGCGCCAAAAGAAAACACCAACGGACAGTATTTTATTTCCGCAGACCTAGCCACCCCCGAAGGTGCAGAAAGAGTTGCAAAAGAAATTCTGGGAAAATATGGCCGGATAGACATCATCATTAATAACGCAGGGGCTAATTTAAGTCCGGGCGGCGGCTTCAGTGCTCTTTCAGACGAGCATTGGAATAATGATTGGCAGCTCAATTTTATGTCAGCCGTTCGCATTAACAAAGCGTTATTGCCTACTATGATTGAGCAGAAAAGTGGTGTTATTATCAACATCTCTACCGGTGCTGCAAAACAACCGCTTTGGGAAATGACCATGTCTTATTCTTCTGCCAAAGCAGCGTTGAATGTTTACAGTAAAGCATTGGCAAACGAAGTGGGCTCAAAAGGAATACGGGTAAACGTAGTTTCACCGGGTGTGGTAAAAACACCGTTAATGTTGGAGTTTGTTGAAAATATAGCCAAATCTTCAAGCATCACACCTGACGAGGCGTTCAAAGCACTAATAGACAAAGTAGGTGTTCCAATGGGAAGAATGGCTGAACCCGAAGAAATTGCTAACCTTGTAGCATTCCTTGTTTCTTCTGAAGCAAAATATATCACAGGCACAAATTATTCAGTTGACGGTGGTGCATTGCCCATTATCTAAACTACTGACAGAAAATGGCTGGTAACCATGTATTGTCAAAAGCGGGGGTGAGCGGCTACAATGGGGCTTCTGCAAATTTTTGGTTGAACACTTGTGCTAAAAATCCCCCGCCTTTGCTCAAGCTGGCATGCGACAACACGTTATCTAGAATTTATAGAAAACTACCCGTCCCTTGTCAACCGAATTCCATTAGCGTATATCGCGTCCTAGCTAAGAATCACGCAGCAGTCTTTAAGCAGAATAAGAAAAAACATTAGGTAAACCTGGTTTTTACCAAATGGTAAATGATTCCATTTTAGAAGAGCCTACTTTGCTTCATTATTAAAATACTTATAAAAATGAAATCAGCATTGATTACTGGAGCGAACAAAGGCATAGGGTTTGAAACTGCCAGACAACTGTTGCAAAAAGGGTTTTATGTTTATCTGGGAAGCCGTGAACTGGAAAATGGGCGGGAAGCTGTAAGAAGGTTACATGCAGAAGGGCTAACCAACACTGAAGCCATCCAACTAGATGTAACAGATGACAACTCTGTAAAAGCTGTGCGTGAGGAAATTGGCAAGAAGACAGAGGTACTAGATGTTCTTATCAATAATGCGGGTATCAATGGAGGGAGGCCGCCCTATACCGCACTTGAGGCGGGGGCAGACCAATTCATGGCTGCCTTCAATACCAATGTAGTAGGCGTAGCAAGAGTGACACAGGCTATTATTGACTTACTCTATCAATCAGCTGAGCCAAGAATTGTCAATGTAAGCACCAGCGTGGGGTCTCTTTCACTACAAAGTAACCCGAGCTGGCCAGCCTATGACTATGCAAAATATGCAGTATATGGTTCTTCAAAAGCCGCTTTGAATATGTATACCGTGCATTTGGCTTATGAATTACGTGACACAGCTTTCAAAGTAAACGCCGTTTGTCCTGGTTATACCAAAACCGATTTCACTAACCACAATGGAGGTGAGGTGGCAGAAGCTGGCAAACGCATTGTGAAATACGCCCTGATAGACCAAAACGGCCCCACCGGAAAGTTCTTCAGCGAAGAAACAAACCCGGCAACAGGCGAGATTCCGTGGTAAAGGAGACGCAAAAACAATAAAAACACCTACCCCATTATACCTGAGATTCAAAGAAAACAAACTGGCGGTTTGAACAAAGCAACTTCAGACGTTTGAACAAAGCTACCGCTCAGCATGCTATCTCCCTTTGTCCCAACAAAACAATTAAATGTTAAAGAAATGGGAAAGAACAATTATCAGGGAGCGTTACAGAAACCAGTAGGTTCAGGGTTTAACGCCGCATCTTCCACAAGTGAGGTAATTAAAGGCATTGACCTCACAGGAAAATTTGCCATTGCTACAGGGGGTAACACAGGCATAGGTCTGTAAACAACCAAAACACTTGCAGCCGCAGGGGCAACCGTGGTTGTTCCTGCAAGAGACATTGAGAAAGCAAAAAGAAATCTGGAGGGCATTGCCCATGTAGAGTTGGCGGCAATGGACCTGATGGATCCCAATTCAATTGATGCGTTTGCTGAAAACTTCTTAGCATCAGGCAGACCGCTTCATCTGCTCATCAACAACGCAGGCATTATGTGGGTACCGCTACGCAAAGATAACCGGGGCATAGAATCTCCGTTAGGAACTAACTATGTAGCACAGTTTCAACTGACGGCAAACCTTTGGCCTGCCCTTAAAAAGCCAATGGGCAAGGGTAGTCAATGTCTCCTCTCAAGGGCACCAATTTGCACCCTTCTGTTTTAAAGACCCCAATTCCTTCATAGGGACTATGAGACGAAGCTGTTTAGAGTTTTGATAGAAAGGCATTTGGTCAAGATTCTAGTTTCTGTTTTCGGCCTGTTTTTTGAAAAATAAGCCGAAAACAGAAACTACAGGCTGGTGAAAAACCTTACCCGGCAGCCTTTGCCTGCCGGTTTCAAAAACTCTAAACAGCTTCGGACATTACAAGCCTACGGGCAATCTAAAACTGCCAGTAATTTATTCGCCCTGGAATTAGACAATAGAGCCAAAACATACAAGGCAAGAGCTTATTCAGTACACCCTGGTTCTTTTGGGGGCAAAGAGTTAGGCAGAGAAGCGCCATTGGAACTGTTTCAGCAAATGGGGTTCTGTGATGCAGAAGGCAATATGCTGCCCGAAGTTCTGGCCTCGCTCAAAACCATTCCGCAAGGGGCCGCCACCACTGTCTGGGCTGCCACCAGCCCCTTGCTCAACAGCCTGCAGGTGTGTACTGTGGAGATGGAGACATTCCCGAATTGGCTTCTGACACCGCTATTTCTGCGGGTGTAAAAGCACACTCACTGGATGAGGCCACGGCAAAGCAACTGTGCCATTGGAGCGAAAAAATGACAGGTGTAGCATCCAATATTTAATACTTAAATAGCACGTACTAAAATGACAAGTTTAAAAGAGAAAGTTGCCGTCATTACGGACGGCAACAGCGGCATTGGCAAAAGCATTGACTAAACAAGGAGCGGAAGTAGCTATTACGGGCAGGAGAAAAGAAGCCGTTGAAGAGGCCGCCAACTCATTAGGCGTAACAGGTGTTTGAAACCTAATCCCCTCGCAGGTTATGATTAGGGTTAACGCTAGCAGGAAGATATTTTAGAAGGTGGCAGCTTTGAGAAGCCAATAAAGGGACAGAAAAATAAAGCTTTTTATAAGTAGGAAAGCGTCAATACAGGTCATTGTTCCGCTTACCAGAAGCAGTTATCTCACCAGAAGCCAAAACCCACCCTCGCACGTACATACCAGAAACCAACTGCCTCTGTACATGCGTACTGTACGTTACAAGATTCTCCGCCGCATTTACCTGCTCCTCTTCCTCCTGATTGATTTCCCTGTCCTTGGGTTTGCCCAGCAGACAAGCCAAACCTTAGAGATTCTATTACAGGCTGGTCCCAGCCATACCTTCTTGCGCGGACGTGAACTTACAGATCAAGCGTCAGGGGATATCAGGCCGGTGGCGGGCCTGGCGTTGCGGTACCAGTTGAACCGGTATTTTCTGCAAACGGGGCTCCTGTATGAGAACAAAGGGAACAAAGAAGAAAGCAATAACCTAGTTTATGATGAACAAGGCCATCTGCAGGGAGAGCAGCTGTATACCGTACGCACCCATTACCATTACCTGGTCATGCCCCTGTTCATTGGGAAGAACGTTGGCCAAACCGGCTTTTACGGCAACGCGGGAGTCTACTTAGCCTACCTTTTCAAACAGCAGGTAAGCGCCTTTGACGAAGATCTGAACCTCACCCCCTACACCGGCAGAATAGATGGCGGGCTCAGCGCCGGAATTGGTTTTTCAAGAAGTCTTTCCAACACGTGGAGATGGTCAGTGGAAGCGCGGCATAATTGGGGATTGCTGGACACCAACAAAGAACCTATCCTGACCGGAGGCACCTTAAAAACCACCTCCACCAATCTGTTGCTGGGCATCAGCTACGCAATTAAATAACTCAAGTTGCAATGGTTACTGCCCTTCTGTGACAACCCACCCCTACCCCTCCCAAGAGGGGAATCATCTGCAAAAGTCTCAGTAGAAAGCCCCCTCCTTAAAGGGGTAGGTAACGGGTCAACTGCTTTAATAAATCGCAACTTGAGTTAGATAGAAGAACTTCTCACACATGAAGCTCCTCGCGTACCTGCATCAGGAGATGGCCTAGCCTGTTCTGCCCCGTGCCATCAGCCCCAATCCCCCAGAAGAAGTCATACGGTGACGCCTCGGCCAAAGGCGCAGAGAGCAGAAGCTCCATTAACACGGTATGGGTTTGTAATTTCTTCCGCACCGCGGAAAGCATACCCTCCTTCCGTACCTCCTCCCAGTCAGTTCTAATGTGAATTTGTCTGGTCTTCCCCAACTCCCTTGCCATTCTGGGAAAGGCAGCGATTCTGATCTTTTCCTGATACGCTGCATCTCCAAACTTCAGGGTTTGGAAATAATGCTCTTTAAGGGCCACTATTTCCCGTCTAACTCAATGCCAAAATCAGCTAAGTTTAGAGAACGCCCAAAGGCGGTATCTTTGGCGAAGAAGGAAATGCTTTCCATAAAGAAAATCTAAAGGCTGTTTTGGGGCTGTTTTTCTGAAAACAGCCCCAAAACAGATCAACCTATGGTAATGGTATAGGCGGCTTCAAAGGTTTCACCGGAACCAACAGACTGCATGCCTTCCTTCTCACTCAGCTCTACGGGGCCACCGGCGCTGCCAGCCACGCCGTACCACGGCTCCAGGCACAGGAAAGGCGCGCCGCGGCGTTTGGTCCAGATACCCAGAAAGGGGAAGCCGGCAAAGTCCATCTGCACAAAATGCGGGTGCTGGTCACATTTGAGGGTCACGCGCTCAGACTTGAAGTTCTTGAACACCAGGGCGTCTTTCTCAAAATGGTCATAGTTCAGCGGCAGAAGGGCCATGTTGTCCAGCACCGGTTCAGTGGCGCCGCTCAACAAGCCGGTGCCTTCTTCCAGCAGGTACCGGGAAAGGGTTTCGGGTTGGGAGAACTCCAGGTAGTAGTCTTCAAAAGCGCCGTTTTCTGTGATAGGCACGTGGAACGCAGGGTGCGCGCCAATGGAGAAAAGCATCTCCCCTTCGCCGGCATGCCGTACCTGCCACTTCACCTCCAGCGTTTGGTCTTGCAGCATGTACACCACCCTTAGCGTAAACCGGAACGGATATACTTTCAAGGTTTCCTCAGAAGCTTTGAGCTCATACACCAGCTGGTTCTCTGTCTGCCCCACCAGCGCAAATACATTATCCCGCCCAAAACCGTGTTGCGGCAGGCTGTACGTTTGGCCCTGGTGCAGGAACTGGTTCTGCGGCAACCGTCCCACAATGGGGAACAGGATGGGCGAATGGCGGTTCCAGAACTCCGGGTCTGCCTGCCAGAGATATTCCCGGTGGCTGTCTTTTTTTACCAGGGAGCAGAGTTCGGCCCCGTGGCTTTTCACGCCTACGCGTACCAGATCGTTTTCAAGAAAAGTGGTTTCCAAGGTCAAGTTATGGTTTGATGAGGGGTAGAAGGCCGTAAGAACAGGCGTTTCTATTTGTTTACGGGTTTGATCAACACATGGGTTTAAGGTATGCGGCGCCTACTGAAAAGATCTCAGCTGCCGCACCTGCTCCACCGCCTGAATGGCGTTCAACAGCCGTTCCTCAGAAGAGCCCGAGATCGCCACATAGGGCACGCCCAGCCCCTCCAGTTCGCGTTTGTACCAGTCATAGAAGTACTGCCGCAGGTGCGGATGCTCGCGCTGCGGGTCCGGCTCCCAGGGCAGGTCTATGTTCAGGAGCAGATACAGGTCTACGTCCTGCCGCTTGAGCTCCTGCAGAATCCAGGGGGCGCACACGCCGTAGGCATGCTCAGACCAGATTTTCAGGACCAGCAGCTCCGTGTCATACAACACCAGCGGCGGCTGCGCGCCCAGCACCTCCTGCCACCGCTGCAGCTGGCCGCGGGCAATCTTCTCCAGGTCATGCGCCTCATACGGCCTGCCCAGGTGGGCAATGTATTCGCGGGCATACTCTGGCACCCACGGCACACCGTAATGCTGCGCCAGCTGCTGGGCCAAGGTAGATTTGCCCGTACTCTCCGGACCGGTAATGGCTATTTTCAGCACGAAAGCGGGATAAAGGGTAAATCTGTTATCGGCCTGTTTTTCAGAAAACAGCCCAGAAACAGAAAATTCTCAGCGGTGAAAATAGCCAAAAGAATCTGGTCCTGCCAAAGAAACCGCGGGCAGGCCCTTCTCAAAAAAGAGGCTTCGCTATTTCGCCGTTTCGGTTTTCCTCCGGAAGTCCAGGTTATAGGTGAGCCCTACCTGCAGGGTGTGGTTGTTTTCAAACCAGACGCCGTTGCGCTGGGCCACGTGCTGGTGCAGGTACCCAACCTCTACCGAGGCGTCTTTGTGGAACCGGTAGCCCAAGGCGGCGTAGGCGCGGTTCTGGTCCAGAAAGTTGGTGGTCACATTAGGCCCGAAGTTGATGAACACCTCGTCATACACGCCCAGGTAAAACTCCTTGTCTTCAATAGAAGGCCCCTGCAGCGGGATATTGGCTCTAAACTGGTAGCGCACCCGGTTCAGGTACGTGTAGTCTTGGGCATTGGCGAATTTGATCCAGCGCTGCTCCAGCCTGAACCGGTGGGTCAGCCCAAAAATACCCTGCTGGTCTCTAAACTGAAGCTGCTGGTACGTGCGGTGCTCCGGAAAATCATGGGCGGCCGGGTTGTCGCCGTAGGGGTAGGTGTGCACGTATGCGTAGCCAAAGGCCACAAACGCATTGTCTGAGAGGTTATACGTGAGTGCCACCCGCGGCATGAGCTGCTGCTGCCGGGTGATAACCTTGTATTGCCGCAGCTGGAATTCTGTGTGCAGCCCCACTTTGTCAGTAAGTCTGTGATTCCCGAAATACATGTACCAGCCGTTGAAGTTGGTGTCATGGCGGCGGTTGTTCTGGGCCTGAACCTGGGCAACCGCCACTCCTAAAATCAGCAGGGCTAGCAGGAAAATCTTCTTCATAGCAAGTCTTGCCGCAGAAACGGCATCTGGTGAGTACAGCTGCAAAACAAGCCCTAAACTTTATGCCAGGCAAACCAACCCTCCATT
The DNA here is from genome assembly GCF_001647275.1 of Rufibacter ruber. Taxonomy (GTDB): domain Bacteria; phylum Bacteroidota; class Bacteroidia; order Cytophagales; family Hymenobacteraceae; genus Nibribacter; species Nibribacter ruber_C. Next base: position 8,220 of record NZ_LRMM01000023.1, read on the forward strand.
TTTAGAGTGATTATGAGAAAAATCTGCCCTTATTCCCCCATAAGCCTATAAATTTTTCAAGCGATCCCGGAAAAAAAATACCTTCCGGAGAAATCCCCCATTTCCGCCGCCGCAGAATTGATTGACGGAGCCTGGTAAGAGCGCTCTATAGGTTTATTGGGAGGAGTTTGCCCGGGGCAAGCGGCGGCTGGTGCCTCTGTTTTTGAGCTACTTTTCGTAAAACAGCCCCAAAACAGAAGCTACTGCCTCTGAAAGTACCAAGCGCCACTCGCCCCAGAGGGGGTTAATTGCGCCATCTGCCCCGTTTTCTTGCATGGAATGCTGCTAAGCCCTGTTTTTCAGGTTCAACCTACCCTGCTGCCTGGCCAGGTGAAAGGGTTTGCGGCTGCATGCTCTTCTTCCAGTCGCGGTAGCCAATCCAGGCCAGAACCAGGTAGATGGCATACAGCCCGGCGGTGGGGTAAAGCTCTTTGTAGAGGTAAATAGGCACGTACACGGCGTCTACCACCAGCCAGATGAGCCAGTTTTCCAGTTTCTTCCGGCTCATGAGCCATTGGGCGCCCAGGCTCACGGCCGTGGTGCCGGCATCCCAGTAAGCCAGGTCAGCATCTGTGTGCTGGTGCAGGTAATAGCCCAGCCCCACGGTAAAGACGGGCACAAACAGCAGCAGCCAGCCCCATTGCGCTTTGGTCATGGCCGTTACCGGCCGCTCCACCCGCTGACTGCCCTTATGCAGCCACATGTACCAGCCGTAGAAATTAAGCAGGGCAAACATGACCTGCAGCCCCATATCAGCATACAGGCGGGCTTTGTAGAAGATCACAATGTACAGCAGCACGCTCACCAGCGCCACGGGAAACGTCCAGATGTTCTGCCTGGCCGCCAGCCACACGCACAGAATGCCGGTGATCACGCCCACCACTTCAGTGAGGGTGTCCAGGGTCCAGTAGTCAGGGGAGAAGAAGTCCATAGATCAAAAAGCCGTTTTTGGCCTGTTTTCAGGAAAGGAGGCCAAAAACGGCTTTCCCTTAAAAAGGCAGGCGCACAAAAATAGAAGCAATTCAACAGGTTGCGGCAGTTTCCTTTCGGCTGCGCCGAAAAATGCTGTAATTTTACCGCATGATCCCAGAAATTACACCCCGGCAACTGAAAGAGCGCCTGGACCGCCAGGAGAACCTGCAACTGATTGACGTGCGGGAACCTGAGGAGTGGGCCATCTGCCACCTGGGCGGGCAGTTGATCCCGTTGGGTGAATTGACCAAGGCTATTGACCAGATAGCCAAAGACACGCCCACGGTCCTGATCTGCCACCACGGCTTCAGGAGCGCGCAGGCACTGATGTTTCTGCAGCAGCGCCACGGCTTCACCAACCTGCTCAACCTCAAAGGCGGCGTACATGCATGGGCGCAGGAGGTAGACCCGGAGTTCCCGGTATATTGATGGGTATTTAATAATTGTTTTTTAGAACAAAACTTCTTGCCGCAGCTCCAGTTCCCTTACAACTGTTTCTCCTGCAGCCATATTCTACCGCCTTTATTGGAGAAGCTCCATTTTACCTTCTGCCTTCTGCAAGTTTTTAGCTTGGAGCAATGATGGCTGCAAGTATAAACGTCCGTAAGGCAATAGATTTGAATACCTGCTTTTTCGATTTAAAAATCACACAGAAATTTCGCCGTTTGTAAATAACATTCTTGTTGAGGGCAATACTTATATCAACAAGCAAATTACGATTAAGTTACCAGCAAATCACTGGCAGCTGATGCAGCAACCACACCTGCTCTTTTCAGACAAAATGGTTAGTTTAAAAATTGATCATTTCTCCAAGAACTAATCATTCCCTGATTTGCACACATGTAACAGGGGTTTGCCAACATCTGCCTTTCACTGCTCCACTACTTTTGGTATATAAACTAAACGTTATGGAAATAAAGAAAATGAAACTTGGAAGTGAAGGTCTGTCTGTGCCTATGATAGGGCTGGGGTGCATGGGCATGACTGGTTTTGAAGATGGCCACATGTATGGCCCAGCAGATGAACAGGAAGCCATTGCCACCATTCATAGGTCGTTGGAGTTAGGAGGTAACTTTCTGGACACGGCAGACTTGTATGGTCCGCTAAAAAACGAACAGTTGATCTCAAAAGCGATTGAAGGCAATAGAGACAAATATATCATTGCCACTAAATTTGGCTGGGAGATAGATGATCACGACAAAGTCACCTGGGCCATTAACGGTAAAAAGGAGTATGTAAAAAAAGCAGTGGAGCGGTCACTTAAAAACCTGAACACTGACTATATTGATCTGTATTACCTGCACCGCCTCGACAAAAGCACCCCAATAGAAGAAACCGTTCAGGCTATGGGAGATTTGGTGAAAGAAGGCAAGGTGGGCTATATTGGTTTGTCAGAAGTGTCTTCTGAAACGGTGAAAAGAGCCCATGCGGTGCACCCTATTACGGCAGTACAAAGTGAGTATTCCTTATTTGAACGCACCGTGGAGGAACGAGGCGTTTTGCAAACCCTGCAGCAGCTTGGCATTGGGTTTGTCGCTTACTCTCCGCTGGGGCGCGGTTTTTTATCCGGAAATCTCCGCAGCATAGACGACCTGCCCGAAAATGATTTCCGGAGGGCCATTCCCCGCTTTCAGGCGGAACATTTCTATAAGAACATTGAGTTAGTAAAAGCCATTGAAGCCATGGCCGCAGCCAAAAACGTTACCCCTTCACAGTTAGCCCTGGCCTGGATTATGAGCAAAGGCATTCTACCTATACCCGGCACCAAACGCCGGAAGTATGTAGAGGAAAACAAAGCCGCTACCCGTGTTGCGCTAACCGAAGACGACCTGCTTACCATAGAGAACATTGTGCCTTTGGGAACAGATACCGGTAAGCCTTATGATGAATTCAGCATGGGGCTGATTGATTAATTTTAACCGGCGGCCGCCCAAAAATCTGCTTAGCGTGCGGCCGCTGGTTATTTCCACGTTTGATTTACCTCTATGAATGCCATTACCTCTGTTTCAGCTTTTCACCGCTTATTGTCTTTGCCTGCTCCCCGGCACCCGCTGGTAAGCGTTATTAACCTGCAGGAAAGTATTTTTCTGGAAGATGACATTTGGAAAGGTTTTGTGAACCGATTCTACTGCGTTGCTTTGAAAAGAGAAGCGAAGGGCAAAATAAAATACGGGCAACAGCACTATGACTATGACAAGGGCGTCCTCAGTTTTACGGCCCCCAACCAGGTGCAATCGCTGGATTTGCAGAACATGGAATGCGGCTCTGGGTACCTGCTTATCTTCCACCCAGACTTCCTGTTGAAACATCACCTGGCTAGCTCCATCCATACGTATGGCTTTTTTGATTACGCCGTCAACGAGGCATTGCACCTATCAGCCGAAGAAGAAGACAATTTGTTAACGATCCTGGCTAAAATAGACGCAGAATGCGCGCACATTGACCGCCATACCCAGGAAATCATATTGTCTCAGATAGACTTGCTGCTTCAATACGCTAACCGGTTTTATGAGCGCCAGTTTATTACCCGTAAAAACAACAACCACCATCTGCTCACTAAATTTGAGCAGTTACTTAGTCATTATTTTGAAACCAACCTTCCTGAGGAGGCAGGGCTGTTAACCGTGCAGTATGTGGCAGAACGGATGAACCTGTCCCCTAATTACCTGAGTGATATGCTCCGGGTGCACACCGGCCAAAACACCCAGCAGCATATACACGAGAAACTGATAGAAAAAGCGAAAGAAAGGCTAGCCACTACCAATCTGTCAGTCAGTGAAATTGCTTATTCTTTTGGTTTTGAGCATGCACAGTCTTTCAGCACACTTTTCAAAAAGAAAACAAACATGTCGCCGCTGGAATTTAGGCAGACATTCAATTAACGCTGGGGTTGCCTCAGATAAAAACCCCGTAAAGCTGTTTAGAGTCTTTTTTTAAGGCCTTTTGAGCAATCCTGCCTGTACTTCTTTCAGGAGTACTGCTTATTTCATTGGTATTCAGAAGCTGTTTGGCTGTTTTCCGGAAATTAGGCCCAAAACAGGCTTTGCTGAATATGCTCGCTCCCTCCTTACTTCTTTGGGTTTAGCCAAGTTCATTTTCCTGCTCTTGCGGTGTCAAATCCATGATCTTCCTTTTGTGCCCTGCTCCCCATTGGGTCAAAGCGGTAATGACATCTTTTAAGGAATGGCTGTATTCCGTAGGAATATATTCTACCATCACAGGAGTCTGGTCAGGATATACTTTCCTTTCCACCAGATGATTTTCTTCTAATTTCTTCAATTCTATTGACATCGATTTAGCAGAGATACTTTTCAAGGCGCGTTGCAATTCGTTGAACCTGGTATTCCCGCCCAGAATTCCAATCATTACCCTTATCGTCCATTTCCCTCCAAGCACATAAATAGCGTCTTCAGTTGCTGATAACCTATTACTGCACTGTACTGGTGTATACTCTAATTTGCTTAAGGCCATTGTCTTTTTTTGAATAAACTAACTCAAAGGTAACTACTCACCTATGGGTAAGTACTCTATTTAGTATAGTAAATATACATAATCTTGCAACATCAACTTCTAAAAAACAATGACATGAACAAAACCAAGATCACCTATTACGCCACTACCGGTATTATCACGGTAATGATGCTCTTCATTGCTTACGAGACCCTTACTAAACCTGAGGTTAAAGTATCCATGGCTAATTTAGGGTTCCCAGATTATTTCAGGATTGAACTAGGGATCACGAAACTGATTGGGGTGGTTTTCCTTTGGCTGCCTGTTCGCTTGCTAAAAGAAGCGGGGTACATTGGTTTCGCCATCATGTTTGCTTCGGCGGCATACGCCCACTTCATGATGGGAGATCCTGCAGATAAAGTAGTGGCGGGATTGGCTTTTCTTGCCATTTTGATTGCGTCCTATGTGTCCTATGCAAAGCATCAAAGACAAGTGTCCTCTATTCATCCACTATAAAAAAGTAAAAGTATGATTTTAGTTACAGGTGCCACAGGAAATCTGGGTTCAAAAGTAATAGCACATCTATTGAATAAGGGAACCGCGGCAAAAGACATTGCCGCATTGGTTAGAGAAGAAGAGGACGCCAGTACCCTTAAGGAGCAAGGCATTCATATAAGAATAGGTGATTATGCAGAGATAGATTCCTTGGTAAAGGCCTTTGCTGGCGTTGATAAAATGCTGCTGATTTCAAGCAATGACCGCGGGGCGGTGGAAAACCGGACAAAGCACCATATCAATGCGATTACGGCAGCCAAGGCAGCAAACGTAAAACACATCGCCTACACGTCATTTGTGAGAAAGCCAGGCCATGAAAATTCTGCCATATCCGGCTTTCAGAATTCTCATGTAGAATCAGAAAATTTCCTGAAGGAGAGTGGCATTACCTATACTATTCTTCAAAACGGTATTTACCAGGAAATGATCCTGGCCTTTATAGGTGAAGGTGTTGCCAAAACAGATACTATTTTATTTCCTGCCCAGGATGGGAAAGCGAGTTGGGTGCTTCGTGAAGAACTTGCCGAGGCAGCAGCAAATATATTGATCACGAATGGACATGAAAACAAGACATATCCTTTAACCAATACTACCTCGGTAGGTTTTGAGCAAATAGCTGCTTATATCTCGGAGGTTTTAGGTAAAAAGGTGACCTATGTTTCTCCCGCGGTGGAAGATTTCAAGGCCATTCTTGCAAAAGCAGGTGTGCCTGATTTGTACATCGGTATGTTTACTATGTGGGGAACCGGCATAGCAGCCGGAATGATGGATCTGGAAGATACCACGTTAGAAATTTTGCTGGGAAGAAAACCAACCAGTGTGCACCGCTTTATTGAACAGGTCTATAGGATAGAGCAGGAACAATCCCTTGCATAAGCATTCGTCTTAAACAGCTTAAAAGTATTTGCAGATCACCTGCCTTTACAGAGTAAGCATATGCTGGTGCTGTTTACCTAACCAGGCTTCCCAAAATGGCGATTCCCCTCAGCTGAGGGGAACGCATTTTGGGAAGCCTGTATAAAGTGGGCCTATCACTGGAAAAGGAATAGAATGGAAGTGCTTATGAGTGTGCTCCTCCTATTTTCAAGGGGAAGGTCAAGCAGGCCGGCATAAGTTTATTTTAGGTCATTTTGTCGTTTATTCAACTTTTCCCTTAATTTTACGTGGCAAATACCATAAACGCTATTTGCCATGCAGTCCCACGCTCCTAACGTGTTGTTCGAGGCTCTCACCTACGACGACGTTCTCCTTTTACCGGCCTACTCAGAAGTACTGCCGCGCGATACCAACACCTCTGCCCAACTGACCAGAAACATCCGTTTGAACATTCCGCTCCTCTCAGCGGCCATGGACACGGTGACCGAGGCAGACATGGCCATTGCCATGGCCCAGGAAGGCGGCATTGGCATCATCCACAAAAACATGAGCATCAAGCAGCAGGCTGAGCAGGTGCGCAAGGTGAAACGCTCTGAGAGCGGCATGATCCTAGACCCCGTGACCCTGAATGAGAACGCCACCCTGGGCGAAGCCATGCAGATCATGAAGGAACACAAGATTGGCGGCATTCCGGTGACCAATGATGACCGGAAGCTGGTGGGCATCATCACCAACCGCGACCTGCGCTTTGAGAAGAACTACAGCGTGAAGGTCTCTGAGATCATGACCAAAGACCGCCTCATCACCGCCCCTAAAGGCATTGAACTGGACAAAGCCGAAGATATTCTGCAGGAATACAAGATTGAGAAACTCCCCGTGGTAGACGAGAACGGTCTGCTGGCCGGCCTCATCACCTACAAAGACATTCTCAAGAGAAAACACCGCCCGTACGCCTGCAAAGACGAGTTTGGCCGTCTGCGCGTGGGCGCGGCCGTGGGCGTAACCCCAGACGTTCTAGATAGAATTGCCGCCCTGGTAGAAGCCGGTGTAGACGTGATCAGCGTTGACACCGCCCACGGCCACTCCAAAGGCGTGATAGACGCCGTGCGCCGCATCAAAGACGCGTACCCAGACCTGGACCTCATAGCCGGCAACGTGGCTACCGCCGAAGGCGCCAAGGCCCTGGCCGACGCCGGAGCTGATGCCGTGAAAGTGGGCGTTGGCCCGGGTTCTATCTGTACCACCCGTATCATTGCCGGCATTGGCGTGCCGCAGCTGTCTGCCGTGATGGAAGCCGCCAAAGGCCTGGAGGGCACGGGCGTACCCGTCATTGCCGACGGTGGCGTAAAATTCTCAGGTGACATTGTGAAAGCCATTGCGGGCGGCGCCAGCACCATCATGATTGGCTCCTTGCTGGCCGGTACAGAGGAAGCTCCCGGCGACATGCAGATCTATGAAGGCCGCAAGTTCAAGACCTACCGCGGCATGGGCTCCATTGAAGCCATGGGCGAAGGCTCCAAAGACCGCTACTTCCAGGATGCCGAGGATGACGTGAAGAAACTGGTACCAGAGGGCATTGTAGGCCGCGTGCCCTACAAAGGGCTGGCCGGTGAAGTACTCTACCAACTGGTAGGCGGATTGAAAGCGGGCATGGGCTACTGCGGCGCCCCAGACGTTGACGCGCTGCAGAAAGCGAAGATGGTAAAGATCACCGGGGCCGGTTTAAGAGAAAGCCATCCGCATGACGTACAGATCACCCGGGAGGCGCCCAACTACAGCCGCTAACCAGGAGCGCTTATTTTTCAGAGAAGTCAGCCTTTCCGGTTTATTTGAGTCTTGCTTTCCTGTGCGGGAAAGCCCATGAGCGCCAACCGTACAGATGAAGCCTATTCTTTAGCCTTGCCCAGCACCTCTGGGCAAGGCTATTTTTTTAGCGGCCCTGTTTCTGGCCTCTTTTTCAGAAAACAGCCCCAAAACAGAAATCCTGTCACCAAGAGGGGTTGCTGTCTGAAATACCCCTTCAAACCGCCAGGCCAAAACGTATTTCCCCCTCCTGCCGCCTCAGGGCAAACCAAGATTACAACAACCCTCCTGCTTTATTAGCGTTTCTAAGTATAGTATTGCGCTGTTACTTTTGCGGTTTGCTGTCTATTGACCAAAGAATACGATACCTTTGCCCAGCAGACAGAAATTCTACCACGGAGCAAAACGTAATAAAATAACTTTTTTCAGTTATTTTTAGAGAATTCTCGTATTCACCCTCGTTAAACCAAAACGTTCACAGCAGGCACTTTTTCCAATGCCCAAAGACAAACGAATCAAGCGACTGAGTTTTTTTACCGGATGCGTGAGCTGGGTTCTGCTGTTGGTGAATGTTCTGTTCCTGGCGCGCCAGCGTCATGAGGGCGAAGCCAACCTGGCAGAGCCATACCTGAACAACCTGCTGTCTGTCATTTTCATCCTGTCTGTGTTTCTGTACCAGCGGTACCGCGTACACGCGCAGCGCACCGCTGAGTTTACCGCCCCCCTGCAGGCAGTACTCCTGAAAGGCGGGGCTGGCGCTTACCTAACCGCCCTGCTGTTCTTCGGGTACCCCAGCATACAGGAGATGGGCACCAACAACGTGTTCCTCTTAGATGCGTTCTACCAGGTGCTGTTTGGCTTTCTGGTGTACTTTCTGGCCAAGGCGTTTTACACCTGGCGCCAGTTCATCCTGTACCAGAAGACCAAGGACCTGATGACCCAGTGGAAGTGGTTTGAGATTCTGGTGGCCCTTTCGCTCCTGGTCCCGCTCCTGAACGTGGAGTACATGAAGCACATCTTCCTGATCCTGGATCTGGGCCTGCTGCTGGCTTACGGGCTGTACCTGAGCGTGAACCTGCGCTGGGTGGCGTTCCTGAGCCTTGACAAGAAGTGGCTGAGCATCTTTCTGCTGGCCGCCATTCTTCTGAGCATAGTCCTGTTCTCGCACTTCCTGTTCCAATACTCAGACTCCCCGGAGCTGGTGGTAGACTACACAGACAACCCCTTCATTCTGATCACGCTGGCTTTTGTATTCTGCTACACCCTCTCCTCTTTGCTGGTGGCCTTGTTCAGCCTACCCACCAGCCGGGTGTTTGAGCAGAAGAACGCAGACCTGCTGAGCTTTCAGCGGTTAACCCAGTCTATTCAGCAGGGGCAGAACGAAGAAGAGGTATATGCCTTGCTCTTTGAAAGTGTGATCAAGGCCTCTGGGGCAGACGCCGCCTGGCTGGAATATGGTGAAGATGCCAAGCCCAGCGCCAGAAGGCACAATGAAAGTGCGCCAGACCCGTTGGTTCAGGATATTAAACGGGCTCTGGCTCAATCTGGCAAAGACAAACAAGCCGACTGGAACCACATCTTCATCAACAATGACCTGAGGCACAGTTCCACGTTCAAAGATCTGCAGTTGCCGTTTCACTCGCTGCTCGTGATGCCGCTGGCGTCAAACAAGCGGCGGTATGGCCACCTGTACCTGCTGCGGGAAGTAGAGCAAGGGTTTGACCAGGACACCATCAACGTGGTGCAGTCTTTCACCAACCAGACGGTGCTCACCATTGAAAACCTGCGGCTGCTGGAAGAGTCTCTGCAGAACGAGCGCTACAAAGAGGAACTCAAGATTGCCAGCCTGGTACAGGACCGGCTCATCCCAAAAACATTTCCCACTGACACCTGGTTTGAAATCAGCAGTTACTCGCAGGCGGCCAAAGAAGTGGGGGGAGACTTCTATGACTTTCTGCAGCTGAGTGAGTCACGCATTGCCATCATTATTGGGGACGTGTCTGGGAAAGGGATTTCAGCGGCGTTTCACATGGCGCAGATGAAAGGGATTTTCCATGGCCTCATGCAGCAGGACTTACTGCCAGACGAGTTCATGGTGCAGGCCAACAGCGCCCTCAGCCGCTGCCTGGAGCGCACCTCGTTCATCACGTCAGCACTGTACATCATTGACTACAAAATGCAGGGGGTTTCGTTTGCCCGCGCCGGCCACTGCCACACCCTGTACTACAACGCCATGATGGAAGACACCTTCTACTTCCAGACCGAAGGACTGGGCCTGGGCATTATCAGAGACGCCTCTTACGCCAAGCGCATTCACCGCCTGCACTATGACTACAACCCCGGTGATGTGATGGTGATTTACACAGACGGCATCATTGAAGCCCGGAGCGAGGATCAGGAGGAATACGGGGAGGACCGGTTGAAATACATGCTTTCCCAGACCTACCACCTGGAGGCTGAGGACATTAAAAGCGCCATCATGAATGATGTAACCGATTTTACCAATGACACGTTGCATGATGACCAGACCTTGCTTGTGATCAAATTCAAACCACGTCAACCTAACACATAGAGATTCGTAAAGAAGGGCGATGAAAATAAAACACACAATCTCCGACAACACGATCACCATCAGCTTAGACGGTGAATTAGATGCCAGCTCCTCTGTTATGCTGGATGAAGAGCTTTCAAACCCTAGCATCATGATGTTCAGCAAGATTCTTGTGGATTGCAAGAACCTGAATTATATTTCTTCAGCCGGCTTAGGCGTCTTCATCTCCCACCTACAGCGGTTTGAAGACGCGCAGATCAAACTCATCTTCTTTAACATGCAGGAAAAAGTACGCAACGTGTTTGAGATCCTGGGGCTTGACCTGCTCATGACCATTGTCGGTTCTTATGAAGAAGCCGTGACCATTGCCAATGACTAACAAGATCCGGGTTAGCTGTGACAGGAAAAACCTGAAAACGATCCGCACCTTTGTGACGGATACGTTGGCGCCCGTCCATTTATCTGAGATCACCCTCAACCAAATCATACTGGCGGTAGATGAGATCTGCGCCAACCTGATCATTCATGCCAACCAGGAAGACAGCCAGAAATTCCTGAACCTCACCATCCGGTATGATGACAAGGAGATGGTCTTTGAGCTGTCTGACAACGGCAAGGCGTTTGAGCGGGCCAACTACCGTGAACCCAACATCCAGGACAACATTCGCATGGGCAAAAAAGGGGGCGTGGGGGTGGCGCTGGTCAACCGCATCATGGACAAAGTGGAGTACAGCGTGAACGGCAACACCAATATTTGCATTCTGCACAAGTACATCCCGTAACCCATTCCTTACTTTTTCTGCCTCCCGCACAATAAAAACCTTTTTAGCCTGTTTTCAGCAAAAGAGGCTAAAAACGGCAATGTCATGTCTGCTAGCCCACTTCTGGCACTTTGTTTTACAACCTTAGCCGGTTCTGTGAGAAAAAATGAGTAAAATTGCATAATGGCTTGATGAGTGTGTTCAGGTCAGCATGCGTTTTGCCAATAACTATGCGATTATCATCTTTCTACGTGGGCCTGGGTGCCCTGCTCCTCTTTCAATGTGGCTCTCCCAAGAAAGCCACTGAGCCGGTTGTCCTCTCCATTGGTTCTGAGACGGTTCCGGCCGCTGAGTTTGCCTATGTGTATGAGAAAAACAACGGCAATGCAGACAGCGCTTACTCCAGTGCCAGCATCAAAGAATACCTGGACCTGTACACCAACTATAAATTGAAAGTGGCCGAGGCCAAAAGCAGAGGCCTGGACACCACTGAGGCGTTCAAGAAAGAACTGGGCGGCTACAAAGAGCAGTTGGCCCAGCCCTACCTCACAGAGAAAAGTGTCACAGACCAACTGGTGCGGGAAGCGTATGAGCGCATGAAGAAGGAAATCAACGCCACCCACCTTCTGGTAACGGTTGAACAGGACGCAGACCCCAAAGACACGTTGGCCGCCTATGAGAAAATCATGGGTTTAAGGCAGCAGGCGGTAAGTGGCACTTCCTTTGAAGCCCTGGCCCGCCAGCATTCAGAAGACCCCTCAGCCAAAGAGAACAGCGGCAACCTGGGGTACTTCACTGCCCTGCAGATGGTATACCCGTTTGAGAATGCCGCCTACACCACCTCCCCAGGCCAGATCTCCCAGCCGGTGAGAACCCGTTTTGGCTATCACCTGATCAAAGTAAATGAAGTGCGCCCGGCCCAGGGTGAAATCAAAGTTGCCCACATCATGGTGCGGGCCCAGCAAGGCCTGCCCAAGGCAGACTCCCTGGTGGCGAAGAACAAGATTGACGAAATCTATAAGCGGGTACAACGCCAGGAGAACTGGGACAAGCTTTCTTCTCAATTCTCTGAAGACGCCGCCTCAGCTGACAACGGCGGTGAGCTGCCCTGGTTTGGCACCGGCCGCATGATTCCCTCTTTTGAGGAAGCGGCCTTCGCCCTGGCCCAACCGGGGGCCATCACCCCGCCGGTGCAGACCCCCTATGGCTGGCACATTATCAAACTGCTGGAGCGCAAAGAGCTGCCCACCTATGAGGAGATGGAGACCTCCCTCCGGAACCGCATCTCCAAAGACTCCCGCTCAGAGCTGAACAAAGCGGCGTTCCTGAGAAGAATCAGAAAAGAAAACAACCTGCAGGAAGTTCCCGCCACCAAAGAAGCCGCCCTCAAGCTGGCAGATTCAACCCTGGTGGTAGGCAACTGGCAGTTTCAAGCCCCGGCAGAACCTAAAAACTTCGCCTCTGCCACGCTGTTCACCATTGGCGGGCAGGCTTACACCGTGACCCAGTTTGCTGACTACGTAGAAGCGAACCAACGGCCAAAGCAGAATGTCTCCCCAGCCCACGCCATGAACCTGCTGTATGACAGGTTTGTGGAAACCAGCCTGCTCAACTATGAGCGGGAGCACCTGGAGGAGAAACATCAGGATTTCAGAATGCTGGTGAAAGACTACCATGACGGCATTCTGCTGTTCCAGTTAATGGAGGAGAAAGTATGGGCCAAAGCGGTAGAAGACACCGTGGGCTTAAAAGCCTTCTTTGAACAGAACCGCGACAAATACACCTGGGGAACCCGCGCCAAGGCCACAATCTTAAGCGCGGCCAGCCCGGCGGTCCTGGCCGAAGCCCAGAAACAGCTGCAGCAGGGCAAGTTCCCGTCTGTGCGGTTCAAGCAGCCTGACCTCACCTTTGAATTCGGGAATGACAACCTGTTGAAGAATGCCACCACCCAGCTAGACCAGTTGGTAACGGCCCTGCAGGCAGACACCTCCCTCTCTGTGCAGCTCACCGGCTACACAGACGCCCGGGAGACCACCAACCGCGCCAACAGAACCCTGGCCACCCGCCGCGCCGCCGCAGTAAAGAATTATTTACAGCAAAAAGGGGTTCAAGAAGACCAGGTTGAAATAGTTGCCGCCGCAGATCGTTCTACCAGTGGCCGCAACGCCCGCAGAGTTTCAGTGGCGGTGTATTCCTCTGACCTGCAGACGTTGGCAGACCAGCTGAACCAAAACAACCCGCTTGCCTTGCAGGTAACCGCCCGCAAGTTTCAGCGGGGCGAAAACAAAGCCCTGGATGCGGTGAACTGGCAACCCGGCACCTATACGGTTGAGCAGGACGGCAGAACCATCTGGTTAAAGATTGACCAGGTGGAGCCCCCCATGCCTAAACAACTGAACGAAACCCGCGGCCTGGTCATTTCTGATTACCAGAATTACCTGGAGAAAGAATGGATCAAAGAGCTTAGGCAGAAATACCCGGTAAACGTGAACCAAGAGCAGGTCCAGAAACTTATCAGGAAGGAAAGTAAGTAAGTTTCATTTAATGAAGCGGTTTGCCTAGCTTTGTCTGTTACACTAATTTTAATTTGCTAGTAATGCGGCACCTAACCCGTGTCAGTTGTTGATAACCACATGAAAACCCTTATTTCTATTACTTCTTTCACCAGAGCCCTGTTCTGCTTTTGCCTGGCCCTGGGTCTGGCACTGTCTGCCCAGGCACAACAGACTACCCTTATTGACAATATTGTGGCCAAAGTTGGCGGTCACATTGTGCTTAGGTCAGAATTAGAGTTCCAGAACGCCAACGCGGTAGGCCAGGGGTACACGTCGCCCAACCTGAAGTGTGACATCATGCGTTCCCTGATCCAGAACAAACTGTTGCTCGCCCGCGCTGAGATTGACTCTGTGGTGGTAGATGAGTCCAGAATAACAGAACAGTTAGAAGGCCGTTTGCAGCAGTTCATTGCCCAGATAGGCAGCGAGGAAAGACTGGAGGAGTACTTCAAAAAACCTATGAGCGAAATCAGGGCTGACCTCAGGAGAAGCATCAAAGAGCAAATGACGCTCCAGAAGATGGAGCAGGAGATTGCCGGTCAGATCAAGGTGACCCCAAAAGAGGTGAAGCAGTACTTCAACACCATTCCCAAAGACAGCCTCCCTTATTTCTCTACCGAGGTAGAAGTGGGCCAAATTGTGAAAATCTCTACCATTGGCGCTGCCCAGAAACAGGCGGCGCGGGAGCAGCTGGAAGCCCTGAGAAAGCGCATCCTGGCCGGTGAAGACTTTGCCACCCTGGCAGGCCAGTTCTCCCAGGACCCCGGCTCTGCCAGCCAGGGCGGAACGTTAGGGTTCTTCAAGAAGCGTGAACTGGTACCGGAGTATGAGGCGGCGGCCCTGCGCCTGAAACCAGGCGAGATGTCGCCCGTGATAGAGTCTATGTTTGGCTTCCACTTGATTCAGTTGATTGAGAAACGCGGCGAGGAGTTTAATTCCCGTCACATCCTGATCAAGCCCGCCACCGCGCAGGTAGACGTACAGCAGACTGCCCAGTTCCTGGACAGCATCAGGACCCTGATCCAGAACGACAGCATGACGTTTGCCAAAGCAGCCAAAGAATTCTCAGATGACATGCTCAGTAAGGGCAACGGCGGCATGATGTCTCTGGGCAACAGCGCCACCACCTACATTCCGGTAGACAAACTGGACCCTTCTGTTTTCTTTGTGGTAGACACCCTGCAGGTAGGAGAGATCAGCCGGCCGCTCCCTTACCGTACAGAAGACGGGAAAGACGCCATGCGCATCTTGTACCTGAAGTCTAAAACACCTCCGCACCAGGCCAATTTACAGGACGACTACACCAAGATTGCCACGGCCGCCCTGAGCAACAAACGCAACAGAGCCATCAGTGAGTGGTTTGAGAAAAACAAAGACACCGTGTTTGTTGACGTAGCGCCAGAATTTGAAGCCTGTAGGTTAGAACAATAACTTTCTCTGAATATGCCATTCGCCTCTGACAAAGAAGCCGCTGACGCGCTTTACCAAGCCTACGGGCGCCTGACCTCTGAAATCTCCCAAACCATTATTGGGCAGGAAGAGGTGGTAAAACTAGTGCTTACCGCTGTTTTTTGTCAGGGGCATTGTCTTTTGGTGGGGGTGCCGGGGCTGGCCAAAACGCTCCTGATCCATACCATTGCCTCCTCCCTGGATCTTTCGTTCAACCGGGTGCAGTTTACGCCAGACCTCATGCCCTCTGACATTCTGGGCTCTGAGACCCTTGACCAGAACCGCCAGTTCCAGTTTGTGAAGGGCCCTGTGTTTGCCAACATTGTTCTGGCAGATGAGATCAACCGCACGCCCCCCAAGACCCAGGCCGCCCTGTTAGAAGCCATGCAGGAGTATTCAGTGACCGTGGCCGGGCACCATTACAACCTGCCGCGGCCCTTCTTTGTGCTGGCCACGCAGAACCCCATTGAACAGGAAGGCACCTACCCGCTGCCAGAGGCGCAGTTAGACCGCTTCATGTTCCATGTGGCCCTCACCTACCCCAGTTACGAGGCCGAACTTCAGATTGTAAAGAACACCACCGGTGACCGGAAGCACCAGCCCAAGGTGGTCCTGCATGCAGATGAGATTGTGGCCTTTCAGCAGCTGGTGCGCCGCGTACCAGTCACAGACAACGTGGTAGAGTATGCGGTAAAACTGGTACACGCCACCCGCCCAGACACAGAAATGGCGGGCCCGCAGACCCAGCAGTACCTGGAGTGGGGCGCCGGGCCAAGGGCTTCACAGCACCTGATCATGGGGGCCAAGTGCAACGCCCTGCTCCGCGGAAAATATTCCCCAGACATTGAAGACGTGCAGGCAGTTGCCATTCCTATTCTGCGGCACCGCCTGGTGCGCAACTTCAAGGCAGAGGCCGAAGGCATTACCGTAGAGCAGATCATCAAAGGGCTGCTGTAGCCGTTTTGGGTCTGTTTTCAGAAAAACAGGCCAGAAACGCACCATCCCCTTCCTCCATACCACCAGGAAATACTTTCCGTTTTCGGGCTACTTTTCTGAAAACAGCGCTAAAACGCACAGAACCTTGGCCGCACCAGTACATTGGGTAATGCAAAAGAGCAAGCCATTGTGTACTTTTGTGCCTATACCTAACCCTACACCCATGGAAGCAGCCGCTCTCTACGAACGCTTTGAGAATAACTTAGAAACTATCTTCGGCTATATCAAAAAAGGCTTAGATGTGCGCACTACGCCCTACCACATTTCCATGCCGCTGGAGATAAACCTGCTCTGCGATGTCCTGAACCAGAAAGGGTTTCACTTTCAAGTGACCAAAGGCGGGTTTGACGCCCTGGTGGAGTTTCATGACCTGTACATGCGCGAAGGCAAACACGTGCTGGACGCCATGCACCAGATTCTGGAAGACAAGCGCGCCTACATCAAAACCGGTGACGGCACAGTCCTGTTAAAGGAGCAGCTGATCAGAAGGCTGGAGTATTTCAACGAGATTGCCCACTCCATGGAAGTGATTGCCCGCCTGCAGCAACTGGGAAGCCCCCTGCAGTACAACTATCCGTTCCTGAACAAATAGGGAGCGGCAGCATTAGCCTTAGTAGCGCCATGAAATAGAAGAGCTTGCGGTATTCCCTGTTTTGGGGCTAGTTTTCAGAAATCAGGCCGAAAACAGCCTTTGACCCCGTTCCCTCGCACAGACACCTGCCCCTGCGGGCACGCATGACCAGATAGAGCCCTAAAAGCGGGGAAAGCCCAACAAACAAGTGGGGGCATCCTCTCTTTTAGGGTTTGTTATACCCCAGAATGTGCACGTTGAACCTCTGCCCTTCTGCCGGCGGCGTTCTGAAGGTAACCCACGCCTCCTGTTTGCTTTCTTTGGGGGCCAACGGGAAAAGGGCCTCTGCGGTCTCCGTTTCTTTGCCTTGCACCAGTAGCACCACCTCAACCGCCACATTCTCTGCCGTCTGCTCGCCGTGGTTGATCAGTTCTATGCGCTGAATATTGCGGCGCAATGTATCCTTTTCAGGCATGATCTCTACCCGCAGGTCTGGGGGAGTGCTCTGGTACGTAATGGCTTTTACCCCCAGATACCCAATCAATGCCACACTCAGCAGCACGCTGGCCCCAAACACACACCATTCCAATGCATTTTTTTTCATTCCTCCTGCTTTTCATCTCTGTACTCCTGATCCAGTAAGAACCTTCCGGCCGAGGCGCCCAGAGCCGCCACCACCGTCAGTACCACCGTAGCCTCTACGCCAACCTGCAGACCCACGCCCTCAAACCTCCCAAAAAACCACAGTGCCCCCGCTGACACGCAAACCGAGGAGGCGAAGGTCAGGCTGAGCCCCCACACCACCTCCAGCAGGCTGGGCGCTTTTTGGGCGGGTGTCTCATACGCCCCCCTGAACCCAATGTAAAACAAAATGGACCCACTGAGGGAAAGTGAGACCAGCAGCATGAGCAGCAGCTGCACCGGTGTGGCACCGGTGGCAATTACCATCACCTCATCTGTAGGGGCAATGTTGGCGGCAAATAGCATGCCCGCGCAGGTGGCCAGCAGGATCTGCTCCAGCGTAGAGGCGTCTCCCTGCTTTTGGCCCGGCAGGCTGGAAGCCGGCTCCCGGTCTGCCTTCTCCTCTTCTTCGTCTTCTGGAGACGCCCCCAGTTGGGCTGTCCCCACTGAGACGCCAATGGCCACGGGCATGGCTTCTACGGCCACCATGTACACTATTCGCTGCAGAGACATTTCACCGGGAACAATACGGCCCAGCAAACACAGGAAGAGGAAAGACAATACCAGCCCCAGCCCCAGCTCTTCTACTGAGTCAATGGCCACCTCTTTCCAGGAGGCACTGGCCCGGAGACCTGCATAGGCGTTGTACGCCAGCAGCAAGACAAAGGTGAGGGCCACGTACAGCATCAACTGCCAGGGGCTCACATCAAAGCTGGTCCACCAGACCTCCATGGTGTAGAGCATGGGCAGGCTGAAGAGCAGACCGCCAATGATCCCCCTGCCGTACTCCTGCAATGAGTGGTAAACGCTTTTCACCCGCATAGTTGCTCCTCCTTTCGGCTTGCCGTGGTACTGTTCCAGGGCAAGTTTACCTGTAGCCTTTTGTGCTGCAACCGCCTTGGCAGGCCCTGCCGCCCTTTCACTTTCTACTGCCTGGGCAGCACTGCTTCTGGCTTGAAGCCGCTACAGTAAACCCCAACGCCAGCCGTTTTCAATGCCCAATTCAACATGTAAGCACCCTTAAAAGCAAAACACCCGCCCTGTTGCACAGAAGCGGGTGATATTCTACGTTTTAGCGGTTATTGATGTTCTTCCCGTATCTGGGTATGGCCGTCAAGGCTGTGCTCTGTCTTCAGGGTGCCGTTGGGTTCTTTCTTGAGGCTCCCCTTCACTTTGTCGCCCACCGGGCCTTTGGCTACGGTGACGCCGCCGTCTACAAAATACAGGGCCCCGGTCACGTAAGAGGCTTCATCTGAGGCCAGAAAGGCGTAGACGTTGGCGACCTCCTCCGGGGTGCCGCGCCGGCCCAACGGCGTAGCCTGTATCATACTCTGCTCCATTTCCTTGTCCATGGGGCCGGTTTCTTTGTGGGTCCAGGCGGTGTCTATGGGGCCGGGGCACACGCAGTTGCAGCGTACCCCAAACTGGGCCTGCTCTACCGCCAGGCCCCGCATGAAGGCGTGGTTAAAACCCTTGGTTCCGCCGTAAGGCGTGTTTTGGGCAATCCCAATCAGACCGGCCTCTGAGCCCGCAGAAATAATGTTGCCGTGCGTCTTGTGCAGCTCCGGCAGGGCGGCCCGGCTCATCATGAAGGTGCTGGCAACATTGTTTTTCAGCATGTACTCAAACGCCTCTGTGGGGTAGTCCTGCAACAGAGAGGTGGCGGGGAACACCCCGGCGTTGTTGATGAGAATATCAAGCTGGCCGTACTGTTTCACCGCCAGCTCTACACAGCGTTTGGCGTTTGGCTCCAGAGAGATGTCACCCGTGAACGAGATGGCCGTGCCGCCTTCCTCCCGAATGGCCTTGGCCACCTCTTCTACAGGATCTTCCGGGAACCCGCACACCACTACGCGGGCGCCCTCCCGGGCAAATTTCTTACAGATGGCTTCGCCTATGCCCGTGCCACCTCCTGTGACAATGGCCACTTTGTTTGCTAATCTTCCTTCCATTGTTTTCATGTACATTTCTGAAAGAATAACGGGAAGCCCGCACAATTAGTTGAAATTCCTGTCACACCGGCGGGCAAGGCCCGTAGATAAAAGAAGGAACCAAGAAGAAAGAGACCTATGCGGCAGACAGCAGTACCTTCGCCAGCCACCCTTGAACTTTCAACCCATAGACTCTGGCTACGGGCCTATTCACCCGAGATGGCCCTCCCTTTCTGGCGGCTCTTACAGGAAAACCGGAGCCGGCTGCTCACAGATTTCCCAGACCGCACCGCGGCGGTGCAGACCCTGGAAGACGCCGCCCACCGCATCAGGACCATGACCTACCAGCGCCGGGCGGGCGACCTCTACAGTCTGGGCATTTTCAGGAAAGACACTGAAGATTACATTGGCGACGTTACCCTCAGGCGGCTGGCCCGCGGCAAACTGTACGCAGAAGTGGGCTACTACCTTTCCGGCGCCGCCGAAGGCCAGGGATATGCCACCGAGGCCCTGAAAGCCGTACTCAAATACGCGTTTCAGGTGTTGAGAATGGAAAGCGTGAGCCTGCGGTGCGCCAAAGCCAACACCCGCAGCCAGAAAGTGGCCGAGCGCACCGGCTTCACCCTCACCAGAACCTACACCCCCACCGTCACAGACAGCGGCGGGGAACCGCGGGAGTTGTGCTGCTACAGTTTTCAGCGGAATGATTTTGCCCTGCAGCTGCTCTGGCGTACCTGTTTTCTGGAAAACAGGCCAAAAACGCCAGAGCCTGTTTCAATGGATCTCTCAGGCTGCAAAACGCTCATAAAAAGAAACTGCCTGCACACTTTTCCCGCAGTGCTGCTACGCGGCTCAAAAACTGCCTCTGCAGAACCGTTTGCTGGTACTTTTAGCCGGTAAAATCAACCTGTAAACATGCCCTTAGCGCTTTTTGAGCCGCGCCAGGAAGAAGTCTGAGTTAAAGTTGAGGTGCAGGCTGTTGGAGAACTCCAGGGCGGGGTTGTCCAGGTCATAGTACGGCTCCAGCCGCAGGGTGAGCATGAGCCCTTCCATGAGTTTGATGTCATGCATGAGCCGCAGAATCAGCAGCTGGCGGGTCTTGTCTGTGTAGCCGGGGCTTTTGAAGTTGGTAGACACTGACTGGAACAGCTTGCCGCCCAGTTCTGCATAATAGCCGCTCCCGCGCCAGTAGCTCAGCATCACGTTCTGGTACTTGGTGTCTACGCCCGCATTGAGGTAAATGCCCCCCCCTTTCGTGAACGGCAGGTTCTTCTCATTGGAGAAATCCTTCCAGCCCACCACGTACGGCTGAAAATGCAGCGCCTTGAGTACTCTCCTGTTATAGGTCCTCCTGAGCACCAATCCGGCCGCCACGTTCAGCAACGTCACCAGCGGCAGTTCTGTGTCATCAATCTGGCCGCCGCGGTGCTGGGCGGTGAACTGGAGCGGAAGCCCGATGTAAGTTTCTGTTTCCGGCTTATTTTCTGGAAAATCAAGCGAAACGGGCGTTTCATACAGCCGCAGCTCAGCAGAAGCGCCCCCGGCAATTTCCTCCTGAAACGGGTCCATGCGCCTGATGTAGCGCTGCCAGTCCATCCAGGCGTCCAGCTTCACCCCGGGTTTGTCCAGCAGGAGCTGGAGGCCGTTCTCCAGCCGGTTGGTGATCACGCGCTCAAAATCATACAGCGGCTCAATATACCCGTGGTTCACGTTGCCCTCCAGATTACCAAACAACAGCGCTTTGCCGTCTTTCTCATACCGGATGGTGAACGTGGGCTGCACCATTGAATACTTGTTCGTCCCGAAGTCTTTCTGCACCTGCACCCCTACGTCAATGCGCACGTTAGGGCTGGCAAAGTAGATGAGGCGCGGGTTCAGGTGATAGCCAAACAGCGTATAGCCTTCGGCGATGTCATTGAAGTACTCATTGTTTTTCTGGTACCCCAAGGCGTTGAGGCCCAGCTGCAGCTCACCCGTCTGGTCTGGTTTCACCGGAAACCGCTGCTCCAGCGCCTTGTTGTTTAACTGCGCCAAGGCGCTCTGCCCGGCAAAAGCGGCTCCTACGGCCATGAAAAGCCATTTTTTTAGCATATGATTCTTAATGTCACCCCTGGTAACGCAACAGCTGCAAACAAGTTGAGCGCACGGCATCTGCTCCCTGAGGCCGCCGCACCAAACCGAAAGATACTTAAAAGAAGGAAAAAAGGGAGGGCGCCCCCTTACAAACTTCCCCTCCCCTTCTGGCCAGGCCGTTTCTGGCTTACTTTTTCTAAAACAGGGCTAAAACAGAATGCCTGCCCCGGCAGGTATGCCGCGCTTACCCCTGAAAATTCTCAGCCCGGGTGTAACTAATCTCTCCCCTGCTTTGTTTCAGAAAGAGGGGAAACCGGCCGCCCACAGCCAGACTGTACCAAGCACGTGCTGCTCAGCCCGTTAAAATTTTACTATCACCAATAGCAAACAGCTAAAAATAAAACTAAAAAAAGTAGCATATCTTGGCACAAATCCGGTACTTTGGGTGTTTCATTTATACACCTCCAGACCCTGTCTTAGAAGCAGCTGAGACGCCGCGGCAAGCGTTTGCAGATTGGCTCAGGAAGTAGTAATTTAGACCTAAATTTA
Organism: Rufibacter ruber; assembly: GCF_001647275.1. Taxonomy (GTDB): domain Bacteria; phylum Bacteroidota; class Bacteroidia; order Cytophagales; family Hymenobacteraceae; genus Nibribacter; species Nibribacter ruber_C. Next base: position 30,032 of record NZ_LRMM01000023.1, read on the forward strand.
AGCAAAGAAAACACAGACATGAGTGTAAACACCGAAAAACTGAAAGCGCTTCAACTCACCATTGACAAGCTGGACAAAGCCTATGGCAAAGGCACGGTCATGAAGCTGAGCGACAACCAAGTGGTGGACGTAGGGGCCATCTCTACCGGTTCCCTCGGGCTAGACATCGCCTTGGGAATTGGGGGTCTTCCGCGTGGCAGGGTGGTAGAAATCTACGGCCCGGAGTCTTCCGGTAAAACCACGCTCACTATGCATGCCATTGCTGAGGCGCAGAAACAAGGCGGTATTGCCGCTTTCATTGACGCCGAGCATGCTTTTGATAAAACCTACGCTGAGAAACTCGGCATTGACACAGAAAACCTCTTGATAGCCCAGCCAGACAACGGCGAGCAAGCCCTGGAGATTGCGGACCACCTGATCAGCTCTGGCGCGATTGATATCATTGTGATTGACTCAGTGGCCGCTCTGGTGCCTAAAGGCGAACTGGAAGGCGACATGGGGGACAGCAAAATGGGGCTTCAGGCCCGTTTGATGTCACAGGCCCTGCGTAAGCTGACCGGTACCATCAACAAAACCAACTGCTTGTGTATCTTCATCAACCAGTTGCGGGAGAAGATTGGCGTCATGTTCGGGAACCCGGAAACCACTACCGGTGGTAACGCCCTTAAGTTCTACGCCTCCGTACGTCTGGACATCCGCCGCATTGGGCAGATCAAAGAGGGGGCTGATAACATTACCGGTAACCGCACCAAGGTGAAGGTGGTGAAAAACAAAGTGGCGCCTCCGTTCAAAGTGGTGGAGTTTGACATCATGTACGGCGAGGGTATCTCCAAAGTAGGCGAAATCCTTGACCTGGGCGTGGAGTTGAACATTATCCAGAAATCTGGTTCCTGGTTCTCCTACAACGGTGACCGCTTAGGCCAGGGCCGTGACGCGGTAAAACAGCTGCTGCTGGACAACGAAGAGCTCATGCAGGACATTGAGACGAAAATCAGAGCTCTGGTAAAAGGCGAGCCAGACAAGGTGCGGCCGCCCTGGAAGACAATGAATAACAGAAAAAATAAGACAAAAACGGCACCTTTCAGGGTGCCGTTTTTGTTTAGGTGAAGTTCACCTGAAAACTTTAGATTTGTACCAGCCAAGCACCTAACCAGATTTGGTACGACATTTGAATAGGCACAGGTACACCTGATTGAACAGCTTATGCGATTGAAACATCAACTACTTTTGATACTCCCTCTTCTTGGGCTGGTGCTGAGCGGCTTCGCGTTGAAGGACACCCTGCGCACCATGAAGAATGACAGCTTCGCCCCTGGCGAGGTTCTGCAATACAAAGTGCACTACGGCATCATCAATGCGGGAGAGGCCACCATCAACGTGTCTTCCAACCTGCAGCGCATCAACAACCGCCCGTGCTACCTCACCACCGTGAGCGGCAAAACCACCGGCTCCTTTGACTTCTTTCACCGCATACGGGACACCTGGAGCTCTTTCATAGACACCTCTACCATGCAGCCGCTGCGGTTCCACCGTAACATTGAAGAAGGCAGCTACAAGCGCAAAGAGACTACAGACTTTGACCATGCCCGCAACGTGGTGGTGGTCAATGACAGCCGTGACAAAGAAAAGAACCAGGTGTACAAAGTGCCAGACAACGTGCAGGACATGGTGAGCGGCTTCTACTACTTGCGCACCCTTGATTTAGACAGCTACAAACCGGGGCAAACCTTGAAAATGTCTGGCTTTCTGGGGGATGAGGTCTTTGACATGACCGTTACTTACAAAGGGGTGACTACGGTTGACACCAAGGCCGGCAAGATCAGGGCGCACCGCCTTACCCCCAAGATGCCGTCAAACAAACTGTTCAAAGGCGAAGACGCCATCTCTGTCTATTTTTCAAATGACGAGAACAAGGCACCGGTTCTGTTTGAGGCCGAAATGTTTGTGGGATCCGTTAAAGTAAACCTCTACAAGTACAGCGGCCTGAAGAGCAGGTTAAACCTGGTCAAGTAATATCAGTTCCTGTTGCCAGCAGTCAGGAGAACCAGTGAGGGCCGCCCAAGTTGACTTGGGCGGCCCTCACTGGTTTGGGGCAGTTTTTGAAAAAACAGCTCCAAAACAGGAAACAGCTTGCCACTTGCAGCGGTTTGCCCGGCCGCGCGTGAGGCATAGCAGCGGAAAGCCCACAGGGCCAAGGCCCCGCCGCGGCCCTGTGGGCTTGCAGCGTATAGCGCCCGACCCGCAGGGGCACGCCCTGAAAGAGTCCTGAGTCAAGAGTTCTGAGTCCAGAGTGGTTCGTCACTGAGTTTTCTGGGAAAGCTGTTTAGGGGTAAGTTCTGGTAGCGTAGAGCCGCCGCGGGAGGTTCTTGTAGAGCGGTTTTAAGAACTTACTAGCGCGTTATGAAAACGGTAAGAGCGGGAAAGCGGCCTGGCATTGGACTTTGCGGCTTGGAAAGATAAACGTAACGATAGCAGCCACCGCGGCCGTGTAAGCGTTGCGCTGCCGTCTGTTTTGGGGCTGTTTTTCTGAAAACAGGTCTAAAACAGGAATGGCCACCCTAGTGACTTTACAGGCGCCCGCCCCACCCTCACCGCTTCTGCACCTCTGTTCTTGGTTTGCCTGGCACCTGTAAAAAACGCCCTGGGCAACTAAAAACAAACAACTAACAACATATTCCCTATCTTTGACTTGAAATTCAGAGATTCGCGATTCTCCACTTACCCTAGCGATTTTAGCCTGACATTTCGAAGAGACTAGCCACTTGTGATACTCTTTTCAATTTAACGCATACTTTATGCAAACGCCGGCTAAATATAAGATTCTGGTAGTAGATGATGACCCAGATATTGTAGAGTTGTTGCAGTACAACCTGGAGAAGGAAGGCTATGAAGTGTCTCACGCCGAAAACGGCCAGGAGGCGCTCAAAACCGCCAAAAGAATCACCCCAGACATTATTCTGCTGGATGTGATGATGCCCGTGATGGACGGCATCACCGCCTGCCGCCAGCTCAGGGAAGACCCCAAGTTCAAAGACACGCACATCCTGTTCCTGACCGCCCGCAGTGAGGAGTTCTCTGAGGTGGCCGCCTTTGAGGCCGGGGCAGATGACTTCATTGTCAAACCCATCAAGCCGCGCGCCCTCATTAGCCGTCTGGCCGCCTACAAGCGCCGCGAGAGCAGCCAGGGCCCGGAGCAGACCCAGGTGATTGAGATTGGGGAGCTGCGTATTGACCGTACCAGCTTCATGGTGCTCAAAGGCGAGCAGAAAATCACCCTGCCCAAGAAAGAATTTGAACTGCTGGCCTTTCTGGCGGCTACGCCGAACAAGGTCTTCAGCCGCGACGAGCTCCTCAACAACGTGTGGGGGAACGATGTCTACGTGATTGCCCGTACCGTTGACGTGCACATCAGAAAAGTGAGGGAGAAAATTGGCGAAGATCAGATCAAGACCATCAAAGGCGTTGGCTACAAATTCAACACAGACTAAACCTGCCCCTAAAAAAGGGATTAGAGTAGGTTCCCGGGCCATTGCTGTTGCAGTGGCCTTTTTGGTGGCTTTCATTATCACGGCGTACCTCATTTTAGCGCCGCAGCTGAGCTTTAAGCAAATGGTGCTGGTGCTGGGATTCACCTTCTCGGCCTGCTTCCTGCTGGTGTACTTCTCTTATGAGGCGCTGGTGTTCAGGGAAATCAACAACATCTACGCCGGGCTGGAGAAGTTCAAGCGCAAGGAGTTCAAGCAGATGAGCAGCAAATTCCTGTTCAGGCCAGACCCGCTCAAGCGCATCAAAGATGAGATTTACCTCATTGCTGAGCGCAACCAGAAAGAGATTGACGAGCTGAAACGCCTGCAGGTGATGCGCCGCGAATTTCTGGCCGATGTATCACATGAGCTGAAAACCCCCATCTTCGCCGCCCAGGGCTTTATTCACACCCTGCTGGACGGTGCCATGGATGATGAGCGCGTCAGGGACAAGTTCCTGATGAAAGCCGCCAAAAGCTTAGACGGGCTAGACACCCTGGTGCAGGACCTGATCACCATCTCCCAGTTGGAGAAAGGGGTGATCCAGATGAAGAAGGCCCCCTTTGACCTGAATGAGCTGGGGCAGGAGGTGTTTGAGCAGTTGGAAGGGAAAGCCGCCTCTAAACACATCACCCTGCACCTGCTCACCCCGCCCCACGAAGTCTTTGACGTACTTGCTGACCGGGGCCGGATCAAGCAGGTACTCATCAACCTCATTGACAACGCCATCAAGTACGGGCTGGAGAACGGCAACATCTGGCTCTCGTTCCAGGACGGCAAAAAGAAAACGCTCATCACCGTGCGGGATGACGGCCCGGGTATTCCCAAAGAGCACCTCAACCGCATTTTTGAGCGCTTCTACCGCATAGACAAGAGCCGCACCCGTGATACGTCTGGGGGTGGTTCTGGCCTTGGGCTGGCCATCTCCAAACACATTGTAGAGGCGCACCAGTCTGTGATAGCGGTCTCCAGTGAGGTGGGGCAAGGCACCACGCTCCGGTTCAAACTGCCCACACTGAAGGAATAGTTTCTGTTTTGGGGCTGAATTGCCCAAAACAGCCCCAAAACGACCGTTCCCCTTACCAGAAAATATTCGGTACCTTTGTTGCGTGAAAGGCCGTAGCTGTTTCCAACCTGTTTTTAGAAAAACAGGCCGAAAACAGAAATCACCCAGGCCCACCTTTAGCTGTTTCTATGAAGTTACCTGCTTTTCAGGACCTCATCATTTTTGAGAATGATGATTATATAGTGGTGAACAAACCACCGTTTCTGGCCACGCTGGAAGACCGCGCCCTCAACGCCACCAACCTCTTGGCCCTGGCCCGCCAGTATCACCCAGACGCCCAGGCCTGCCACCGCCTGGACAAGGAAACCTCGGGCTGCCTGGCCATTGCCAAGAACCCGGAGGCCTACCGCCACCTCTCCATGCAGTTTGAGAACCGGCAGGTGCAGAAGGTGTACCACGCGGTAGCCTGGGGAAGCCATGCCTTCCAAGATGAACTGGTTGACCGCGCCATTCAACCCGGTCTCAAAGGAGTGGCCAAACTGGCCTACAAGGGCAAGCCTGCCCAAACCTATTTCACCACGCTGGAGAAGTTTGGCCGCCACACCCTGCTGGCGTGTAAGCCTATTACGGGACGTATGCACCAGATTCGTCTGCACCTGGCTTTCTTGAAAGCCCCCATTGTGCAGGATGAGCTGTACGGCGGGGAGCCGCTGTACCTCTCCACCCTGAAACGCAAGTTCAATCTGGCCAAGAACACAGAGGAGCAACCGGTGATCAAACGGTTCGCCCTGCACTCATACCAGTTGGGCTTTACACTTTTGAATAGTGAAACCGTCATGGTTACGGCAGAATACCCCAAAGATTTTCAGGTGCTGGTGAAGCTGCTGCGGCAGCATGGGTAGCGGGGGGTTGTTTGTTGTTCTCTTGGCGGCAGGGTTCATCTCCTCTGCTTAATTCAGCATTGCCGTCGCTGCTTGGTTTAATAAGGTGTGTCTGCTTTTTGCCGCGGGTATGCATGGTTCGTTGTTTCCCTGGCGGGGCTGTTGGAAGCAGTGCCTCACGGGCTACCATGTTGCATTGCGGGAATGCGTAGTATGTTGTTCTTTTTGGGCAATGTGTAGTCTGCAGTTATCCTGGCTGGGCTGCTGGATGAGGTGCCTTATAGTCATGCTGCTGCAAGGGCAATGCGTAGTTCGCTGTTCCCTTGGCTTTGCTGTTTGACGCAATGCCTCACTCACTGTATCGTTTCATCTTTCCGGTAAGCGCTCACGGCCGCGGGGCCCGTCCTGGCGGTTCGCACTGCTGTTAAAACTACGCCTCCGGCCTTGCCGCCGGAGCGGCACCGTAGTAACAGAGGCGCTCACCCCCAGGACTGGTCTGGGTTCCTCTCCTGATCAGCCTCACTTATTATATCTGTTCCAGTAGGTAATGGTTGCTGTCCCGCTAGCCTGAGGCGAGCCCGTGCTGCGCACATCAGCCAAGGGCAGAAGTGTTGATTGTTCATTGCTGCTCGCCTGTTGCGAATGGTTTCCCACATCCCGCGCTGGCGCGGGCCTCCAGACCCGTTCCTACTGATGGGCCGTCTCTGCCTGCCCTCGCGGCACGGCGGCGAAACCAGGCATTGCTGCTTCATTCCGGCTGAATTCCCTAAGATGAAAAGAAAGGACTCTGAACTCAGGACTCAAGACTCAGAACTCACTCCAATACTCCCCCTTTGAAGGGGGCGAAGGGGGATGTTGACATAGGAGAGCCCGCATTGCTGATCACCCTCTTTTTGGCGCATATAGTTGCGTTCTGCCAATCACAGTGCTCTTCCGGATTTGCAATCCGGAAGCTGGTACTGAGGGGATTTGCAATCCCCGTGGCGGCACGTTTGATCTGCAGGCGCCGCGGATTGCAAATCCGCAGGTAACAGGCCCGGGATGGTAAATTCCGGACAGCCGAGGGATACGCATTCGCCAGATGTACGGTCACCCGCCACTTGCCCCACGCATTCCTGCTACTCCCCTCCTGGGAGGGGCAGTGGTGGGTTTTACGCGTGGCAAGTTGTTTCCCCAACTGAAACCAAATCACATGTTTGACTCAGAACCCAAGACTCAGGACTGCTACCGGCCCCCTAGCGCCCGGAAGACCTGCGGGCCTCTGCGCCAATTTCCGTTTCTGGCCTGTTTATCCCAAAACAACTCTCAAGCGCTTCTACCCCAGATAACAACGGGAGGCCTCCTCTACAGCCACCACTCTGACTCTTTCTAAATTCGCCTGATTTTCAAGGCAATAAATTAAGGGAGTGTTGCATACCAAAAAGAAAGCGCGTATCTTTGTGACCATTTTCAAGAAAAAGTAAATTCTTTTCACCGTTAACCATTTAATAATGGACCACTTAAGTTATAAGACGCTATCAGTTAATAAGGCGGCCGCTAATAAAGGCTGGGTAGTGATAGACGCCGGAGACTCAACCCTTGGCCGTGTGGCCTCTCAGATCGCGATGATCCTTCGCGGCAAAAACAAACCTTCTTTCACGCCTAACGCAGACTGCGGAGATAACGTGGTTGTGATCAATGCGGATAAAGTTCGTATGACTGGCAAGAAGTGGGATAAGAAAACCTTTGTAACCCACACCGGTTACCCAGGCGGCCAGCGCACCTTCACTCCCCGTGAGTTGAAAGCCAAATCTTCTACGCTGCTGGTAGAGCGTGCGGTGAAAGGGATGTTGCCCAAGTCCCGTCTGGGCCGTGAGCAATTCCGCAACCTGTTTGTGTACCCAGGTGCAGAGCACCCACATGCGGCACAACAGCCTGTTCAAGTAAAACTTACAAAATAATCTAGACATATTTAATGGAAGTTCTCAATACATCTGGTAGAAGAAAAACCTCGGTGGCGCGCATTTACATGACGTCAGGGCAAGGGAATATCACTATTAACGATAGAGATATTAAGGAATACTTCCCTAGTGAAGTGTTGCAAACCATTGTGCAGCAGCCATTGGTGCTGATTGACGGGGTGGGCAAATACGACATTAAGGCGAATATCAAAGGCGGTGGCGTTGCCGGTCAGGCAGAGGCCCTTCGTCTGGCAATTACCAAGGCATTGGTAGAAGAAAACGCTGAGACCCGTCCGGCCCTGAAAAAAGAAGGTTTCTTAACGCGTGACCCACGTATGGTGGAGCGTAAGAAATTCGGTAAGCGCAAAGCCCGTCGTTCGTTCCAGTTCTCTAAACGTTAATATTTCATCAGCTGTATCAATATCATGGCTAATACCACATATAAAGATTTACTGGATGCCGGTGTACACTTTGGTCACCTTACCAGAAAATGGGATCCTAAAATGGCTCCTTACATTTTCATGGAGAAAAACGGCATTCACATCATTGACCTGAACAAAACCCTTGTGTCTTTAGATGAGGCTACTGCTGCTATCAAGCAGATTGCCAAGTCTGGCCGCAAGATCATGTTTGTGGCTACCAAGAAACAAGCGCAGGACATAGTGGCAGAAGAGGCGAAACGCCTGAAAATGCCTTATGTGACTGACCGTTGGTTAGGTGGTATGCTCACCAACTTCCAGACTGTTCGTAAGTCATTGAAGAAAATGTCTACCATTGACAAAATGGTGAAAGAAAACACCGCGTATGCCGCCATGGCGAAACGTGAGCGTTTGATGCTGTCTCGTGAGCGCGAGAAACTGGAGCGTGTGTTGGGTGGTATTGCTGACCTGTCCCGTCTCCCGGCAGCTTTGTTTGTAGTGGACGTGAAGCGTGAGTCTATTGCTATCAAAGAAGCCCATAAACTGAACCTGCCCGTATTCGCGATTGTAGACACCAACTCTAACCCAGAGCTGGTTGATTTCCCAATCCCGGCCAATGATGACGCTTCTAAGTCTATCGCCCTGATCACTTCTTTGATTGGCAAAGCCATTGAAGAAGGTTTGTCTGAGCGTAAAGTAGACAAAGAAGATTCAGACAGAAAACGTGCCGAGGAAGAAGGCATTGCCGAGAAAGTAGAGGCTGAATAAGCTCCTAACCTCATAAGATCACTGTCAAAGAAACTGAACATTAGGAAGCCTGGCCACTAATGTTCAGTTTCTTTTTGATAACAGCCTCTTTAAAGATTGTTCCTGCAAGCCAAGGCAACCAGGTTCTGCAGAAGCAGTTCCTGACAGAGCCCATGGCAGCAGGAAAGACAAAGATTTAAAGGCTTAAAAGGCGTTGCGAGAAAGCAACCCCACCCGCATAAAACTTTTTATCCGTACTTCTTAATAAAAGAAAAATGGCTATTACAGCACAAGATGTAAACAGACTTCGCCAAGAGACTGGCGCTGGTATGATGGACTGCAAAAAAGCCCTGACTGAGGCCAACGGCGACTTTGAAGCAGCCAAAGATATTCTGCGTAAGCAAGGTCAGAAAATTGCCAGCAAGCGCGCTGACAACGCTACTTCTGAAGGAGCTGTTTTAACGCAAGTAAACGCTGAAGGTACTGTAGGTAAAGTAATCGCGTTAGCCTGCGAGACTGAGCCGGTATCTAAAGTAGAAGATTTCAAAAACCTGGCGCAAGCGGTATTGAGCGCTGCGGTTTCTACCAACGCTGCCACTAAAGAAGAACTGTTGGCTACGCCACAGACAGACGGCCGTTCTCTGCAAGACCACATCACTGACCTGATGGGTAAAATTGGTGAGAAAATTGATGTAGTGTCTTACGAGACTGTTTCTGCTGAGAAAGTTGTTGCTTACAACCACTCAAACGGTAAACTGGGTGTGTTGGTAGGTTTAACCAACACCGGCGGTAAAGAAGTAACTGAAGTAGGCAAAGACGTAGCCATGCAAATTGCTGCTATGCGCCCTATCGCGGTTGACAAAGACGGAGTTGACGCCGCTACTATTGAACGCGAAATTGAGATTGGGAAAGAGCAGGCTCGCCAGGAAGGCAAACCAGAGGAAATGCTGGAGAAAATTGCCCAAGGCAAACTGAACAAGTTCTACAAAGAAAGCACGTTGTTGAACCAGGAGTTCGTGAAAGACCCATCTGTAACCATTGCTAAATTGTTAGATAACACTAACAAAGGCATGACCGTGACTGAGTTCAAGCGTGTTGCCATTGGTTAATCTACCATATTGACTATCTTTAAAAAGCCCCGCTGTTGCCACAGCGGGGCTTTTTGTTTTAGAAGCTATTTGAAAGGCATTCCCTTCTCTGGCGCAAGCTTTCCATTTAGCTTTTTTTGGAAGGGCAAGCTGCTGATTCGTCTCAACTGACAAGCCCCCAATATTGGGCGCTGGCTTACGCTTGTAAACAAGTAAACGGAAAACTATTAACAGGTTCTCAGGCTAAGTAGGTGCCTCTGCAACTGAACCGCCCAGTGTGTTGCTAGCGAGAACACCAACCATGGCAGGCAAAGGATTAACCAGGAGGGTTTCACTTTCCTGTTTTCGGCCTGTTTTTGGGAAAACAGCGAAAACAGGAAAGCTGCTATGAAACGTTGATTCCTACTTAATCAAGGTCTGCCTGCTTGCGCACAAACTCCTGCCCTGCTATATCTTCCTTCCGCAGGAAAGGCCTGATGATAAGGCGTGTGCTGTTCTCATAGGTAAAGAACTTGTACACCCAGTTGGCCAGCACCACTACCTTGTTCCTAAAGCCAATGAGGTAGTAAATGTGCACAAAGAGCCAGGCCATCCAGGCAATGAAACCGCTGAGGTGCATGTTTTTGGGCAAGTCGGCCACCGCCCGGTTACGCCCTATAATGGCCAGGGAGCCTTTGTCATAGTATTCAAACGGTTCAAGCGGTTCCCGGCGCACTAGCCGCTTCAGGTTCTTGGCCAGGTGCTTGCCTTGCTGAATGGCGGGCTGCGCCACCCCCGGGTGCCCTTTGGGCCATTTTTCGGTCTTCATGGCGGCAATATCACCAATGGCGAAGACATCATTGAAGCCCAGCACCTGGTTGAACGTGTTCACCAGGTAACGGCCCCGCTCACTGGACTCTGGCGGAAGCCCCTGAATCTGAGCGCCTGACACGCCGGCCGCCCAGATGAGGGTTTGCGTCTTGATCTGTTCGCCGCCCTTGAAGGTCACCGTCTGGCCATCATAAGACTCCACCAGGGTGTTCAATTTGACTATGATGCCTACTTCCTCCAGATAGCGTCTGGTCTTTTCACTGGACTCCGGTGACATGGGCGGCAGCACCCGATCCATGCCTTCTACCAGATAAATGTTCATTTTACTGAAGTCCATGCCGGGGTAGTCACCGGGAAGCACGTGCTTACGCATTTCGGCCAGGGCACCGGCCAACTCTACCCCCGTTGGTCCGCCGCCCACTATCACAATGTTGAGCAGGCTTTGCCGCACCTCAGGGTCTTTGATCATGTTGGCCTGCTCAAACGACTGCAGCAGCTGGCTGCGCAGGTTCAGGGCATCTGGGATCTGCTTGAGCGGGAACGAGTACTTCTTGATCTGCTCATTGCCAAAGTAGTTAGACTTGGTGCCCGTGGCAATCACCAGAAAGTCATAAGGCAAGTCCCCCACCAGCGTTGAGACCGTTTTGGCAGCCGGGTTTATGCCCGTCACCTTCACCTGCCTAAAGTGGAAGTCTTCATAGTCTTCATCAAACATTTTACGCAGCGGCTCTGCAATAGCATCTGGCTCTAGCCCCGCGGTGGCCACCTGGTACAGCAGCGGCCAGAAGCCGTGGTAGTTTTGGCGGTCAAACATCACAATCTGAAAATCCCTTCCAGAGAGGTTGCGGGCAAGGTTGGCACCGCCAAAGCCGCCGCCAATGATGACAACACGTGGCTTGGTGGTGTCTGGTATGTTCAGGGACAGTTCGTTTATCTGCAGCATAGGTCAAGCAATAATGGTCAAGAAAGCCTTCACAATACTGTAAGGGCTCCTTACGTTATTCATTGTCTTATACTGAAATTACTGTATATAAGATATTCTTTATTCTCCAGAACGGCCGGAAGGGCCGCTAAAAAAAATCCGTTTTGGGGCTGTTTTTCAGAAAACAGCCCCAAAACGGATTTTCCCATCGCCTGAACAGGCAGTACCTAGAACACCTACCTCCGAAAGCTTTCCCCCACAAACTTCAACACCTCTGGCAGGGCCGTGCGCCAGTAGTTCCAGGTATGCCCGCCGTCACGCACCCTGAACTCATGCAGAAGCTTACGGTCCAGCATGGCCGCGTGCAATGCCATGTTACCTTTGATCAGGAAATCATCATCCCCGCAGTCAATGTAAAATTTCACTTTCTTCATGGGGTCAAGAGGCGCTGTTTCTACCAACTTCAGCACTGAATTCTGGTACCAGTGGGCAGTCAGTCGCTCCTGCCCTTGCAGGTTCTCTTTGAACACAGTAGAAAAATACCGTTTAAAGGAGGCCTCTGGCATAGTGGTAAACAACTCATCTGTCCAGACGGCGGCACTCAGCGGGGCTGCCGCCGCAAACAGGTCTGGGTGTTTCAGCGCCATTACCAGGGTGCCGTAACCTCCCATAGAAAGACCGGCTACGGCTCTAAACTCTTTGCTGCCACGGGTACGGTATATCTTGTCAATGTAGGGAATAAATTCGTTGATGAAGAAATCTTCATACTTCACCTTGCCGTCTGCGCTGTTGATGTACCAGCTCACGCCGGCATCTGGCATGACAATGATCATAGGCGGCACCTCGCCGGCCTGCATCAACCGCTCTGCGGTCAGGTGGGCCTCGCCAAATTGCGCCCAACCCGTCTCGTCATCTGAGTAGCCATGCAGCAGGTACAGCACCGGGTACCGGCGGTTAGTTCGTTCATAGTCTGCCGGCAGGTACATAGAGTATTCTACCTTCTTGTCCAGAACTTTGCTTTTTACCTCAAGGCTTTCTTTTAATATCCCTTGGGCCGAAGCACTGCATGCCCACAAGACGCAGAACGACAGGAGAAGATTTTTCATAGCTGGTAATTGGTTGAAAAGCGAATGAGACCGCAGGCCAAGTATAGTATTCTTTTCTATCTTCCTCAAAAAAATAGTCAATCGCCTTTGCCGTTTCACGGATAAATAAGATGGTTATGAAATAATCTTACAACCCGTTTTAGGCCTGTTTTAGCAAAATCAGGCCTAAAACGCCAAAGTCCTCAGAACTGCAGTCTGGGGCGTTAAATGTAGTTGCTGTTTCTGGCTGTTGTCCAAAACAGCCCAGAAACAGCCGATAGGTGAGACGCTGCAACAAAAGCGGGAAAGTTCTACAGATCTGCCTCTATGTAATAATGCAGGTTTTCTTTGGTGATGATGTCTAAGGGGAGGTACTTGATGGGGTTGGTCTTTTTCTTGAACACCAGTTGGTCTGCCAGCCCGTAAATGCCCCAATACCCTTGCCCTTTGGGGTTTTGGTTGATCAGGAAATCTATGGTCCCTTTGTTCAGAAACTCCAGGTTTTTCTCCATGAGGTCATAGCCAATCAGCCTAATCTGGGAGATGCCTTTAGTTTGCAGGTACTGGGCCACGGTATGTGCCTTGGAGTTGGTCACGAATATGCCTTTTACCTCTGGGTTCTGCAGCAGCAGCTTGTCTAGCTGGTCCTGAAACGCCTCTGAGGTGGAGTTCCCCAGATCTGCCTGCACTATTTTAAACATCTTGCCCGCAGAATGCTGGTGGAAATAATCATAGAACCCTTGCTCTTTGTTAATCAAGTGTGAGGAGTTGGCCAAGTCAACATCTATATGTACCACTAAGAATGTCCCGCCCTCTGGATGACCATACTGCAGCAGTTTAGCCGCCAGATATCCGCTTTGGTAAGAGTCCTGCCCAATATAGATCAGGGGTTCATAGTCTGGGATATGGGTATTGAACAGGGCGAAGGGGATACCTGCTTCTTTCCATTGCTTAAAATACGCCAAGGACTCCCGGTAAAAGATGGGAGCTACCAAAATAGCGATAGGCTGCCGGGCTCTTACTTCTGCGGCTTGTTCCTTAAAAGAGTTGGCGTTAAGCGGGTCAAAGATAAACTGGGTCACCCTTACCCCGTACTGGGTTAATTCTGCAGCTGCTTTCTCTATGCCGGTTTGCGGAGCCTGCCAATAATCATCTTGCGCAGGATCTGGAATGAGTGCCGCAATATCATAGGTTCTGTTGTTCACTAAGGTTCTGGCCAGCAGATTGGGCTGATAATTAAGCTCCTTGGCAATTTCTAAAACCTTTTGCCGTACGTCTTCGGCCACGCGGCCGCGCTCATGCAGTACCCGGTCTACCGTACCCGTTGAGACCCCGGCCTTTTCGGCTATATCTTTAATCCTGACCATTTATATATTCTTAAATATCTATTAAGTGGAACCCCTGAGAAGAAGAGGCACTTCACTTCTTTAGCATTCTGCACTATTGCCGGGGCGGAGGAACTTTCGGCTAGCGTACCACAAATAGGAAATATCTTTCTAAAGTTAAAAGGTATACTTTAAAGGTAAACCTGATCTAGCTATTTGTTTTCAAAAAAGCTTAACAAATCCTTAATCCATCTCTCCGTCCTGATCCCTTACCTTTATATTTCAAATTCTTCCTGAATCCCAAAGGTACTTACATATATACAATCTCCCAAGGCAAGAATTAAACAGAAATTTGTGTGCACGTCAACACTTATAAATTTTTCATGCGTTTACGTACACATTTATTTTATGAATTTGTTTGCACAATTGATTTTTTTATTCATATTTGGTTGAGCAAGACAAAACCCATGGCTTAAAAATGCAATAATGCCATAAACATGGGTTCATAACGGCATCTTGAGGGCACAAGGAAAGAGAGAGGCAACTGGTACTGTGTTCCTGAGGATTTGTTTTCCCACTCTGCCCCGGCAGAACGCAGGTTCCTTTTCAGAAGCCGGAATACCTATACAGCAACATCTACCCAGAAATAACCTTTAAACTTCTCTCAATGCGAAAACTGTTACCTTACCCGTCTGCCGTCATGCTAGCAGCACTGCTTTCTGCGGCACCTGACACCAGCCTTGCCAGGGATAGGTCTTTAGCGACGGATGTCTCCGGTACTAGCAAAGATCTACTTGAGGCTGCCACCCCACCGCCACCTGCTGCTGAAGAATATGCAGCCATGGTGCAGCAAACCACCAACCGCGATATTACCGGCTCTGTAAAAGACTCAACCGGGACTGCCTTAGTGGGGGTTACGGTATTAATTAAAGGCACTACCATTGGCACCAGCACAGATGTCAACGGGAAATACATTCTGAGCGCCCCAGACAATGCCACGCTGGTTTTTAGCTACATAGGGTATCTCTCGCAAGAAGCCACGGTGAGGGGAAAAGACGTGGTAAATGTAATCTTGAGATCCAATTCTTCGCAGGTAGATGAGGTAGTGGTTGTGGGGTTTGGCACCCAGAAAAAAATCAGTACGGTAGGCGCCCAGTCTACTATTAAGCCTACTGAACTTCAGCTCCCGGTCCGGAACTTGAGCACATCTTTGGGTGGCCGTCTGGCTGGGGTAGTCTCTGTGCAACGCAGCGGTGAACCAGGCGGAGATGACGCCGATATTTACATACGGGGTATTTCTACGTTCAGCAACAGCTTGAGCAAACCGCTGGTGCTGGTAGACGGGGTTCCCCGCCCGTTTTCAGACGTAGACCCGGAAGACATAGAAACCTTCTCGGTGCTCAAAGATGCCTCTGCCACGGCGGTGTACGGGGTAAGAGGTGCCAACGGCGTGATCCTTATCACTACCAAAAGCGGCACTATGGGCAAACCGAAATTCAACATTAGGTATAATGAGGGTATTACCACTTTTACTAAAGTCCCTGCTTTTGCTAACGGAGTCACGTACATGCAGATGGCCAATGAGGCGCTTACCAACCGGGGCGGCCAACCCCGTTATACTGAAGAAACCATACAGGCTACCAGAAACCAGACAGACCCCTACCTCTACCCCAATGTAGACTGGTACAAAGAGCTCTTCAACAAATGGGGAAGCACCAGAAGGGTGAACATGAACATTAACGGCGGAAGTGACAAGGTCAATTACTACGTGGCCACCAGCTTCTATGATGAAAAAGGGCTTTACAAAACAGACCAGCTGGCTGAATATGACTCCCAGGTCTCCTACAGAAGATATAACCTCACCTCAAACATCACTTTAAAGCCGTCTGTCACCACCACCGTGAAACTTGGGGTACAAGGATACCTGGCCAATGTAAATTATCCAGGCACCAACGCCAGCGACATCTTTGAGAAAGCCTTTTTCATGACGCCGGTGCTCAACCCGGTACAGTACCCAGACGGAAAAATGGCCGATGTGGCGGCCTCCAGCGTGCAGAACCCGTACGCGTTGCTGACCCAAACCGGCTATGCCAACCAATGGCGCAACCAACTGTTCTCTAACCTGCGGGTAACCCAGACCCTGGATTTCATCACTGAGGGTTTGTCAGCTACCGGTATGTTTTCTTTTGACGCCTACAACTACGTAAGCTTGAGAAGAACCAAAACCCCTGACACCTGGCTGGCCAATGGCCGCGATGCGGATGGGAATCTGATTTTCCAGCAGACCCGCATTGGTACAGAATACCTGGCCTACAGCCGCAACAACAACGGTTCCCGCACCATTTACAGTGAGGGCTCACTTAACTACCAGCGGGCTTTCGGTAACCACAACTTTGGGGGCATGATTCTCTTCAACCAAAGCGATGAAATCAATACCCAGGCCTCTGACTTTGAATCCTCCCTGCCTTTCCGGTTCCGGGGGTTGGCGGGCCGCACCACGTATGCGTTCAAAGAGAAATACTTTGCCGAGGTGAACTTTGGGTACAACGGCTCAGAGAACTTCCTGCCCAGCAAACGGTACGGTTTCTTCCCTTCGGCAGCCGTAGGCTGGTTAATCTCTGAAGAACCTTTCTTTACTCCGTTGAAAGGCGTAGCCCAGATGGTAAAACTGCGCTTCTCGCATGGCATAGTAGGGAACAGCAATATTGGCGGTCGCCGGTTTGCCTATTTAGGAACCGTGTCTTCCACCACCGGTTATTCGTTCGGGAAGACTCCTTCCAGCCTTGGCGGTTATGACATTGGCGAGTACGCCGTAGACGTAACCTGGGAAACCGCCACCAAATCAAACCTTGGCCTGGACATCTGGACCATCAACAGCGGGCTCAACCTGCAGGTAGATATCTTTCAGGAGCGTAGGGAAGGAATTTTCCTGCGCAGGGCTTCGCTCCCGGCCTATGTGGGCATGCGCAACAACCCCTACGGCAACGTGGGTAAAATTGACAACAAAGGGATAGACGCCTCTGCCAATTACTCAGGTAAGCTTGGCAAGCATTTCAACTTCCAGGTACTGGGCAATATCACTTTCAACCGCAACAAAGTGGTGGAAGACGACCAACCCGAGCCCATCTACCCTTGGCTTGACCGCAAAGGCCTGAAAGTGGGCCAGCGGTTTGGCTACATTGCCCTGGGGCTTTTCCAAAGCGAAGACGAAATTGCTAACAGCGCCCTGCAAGCGGGTGACGTTCGCCCCGGCGACATCAAATTCAAGGACCTGAACGCAGATGGCCGCATTGACGCCTATGACCAGGCACCCATCGGCTACGGGCAAGTGCCCGAAATCATCTACGGGTTCGGGTTTACCCTAGGCTACAAGGCGTTCACGCTTTCAACGCTCTTCCAGGGGGTGGGCAACATGGATATCTGGCTCAACGGCGAAGGTCTGGTTCCTTTCCAGCAGGGCTTGAGCCGGGGCAACCTGTTCAACAACATTGAAGACAGATGGACCGTGGAAAACCCGAATCCTAATGCCTTTTATCCTCGCTTGGGAGCCGGTACCATCAATGACAACTACGCCAGAAGCACCTGGTGGATTGCCAACGGCCGGTACATGCGCCTCAAAACCGCCCAATTGGCTTACAAACTGCCTAAGAGCTTTGTCAGCAAAGCCAAAATGGCCAATGCAGATATCTTCTTCTCCGGGGTGAACCTACTCACCTTCAGCCCCTTTAAGTTATGGGATGTGGAATTAGGAGACGGTAGTGACGCCGCCTTCCCCGGTGGGGCCATGTACCCCAACGTGGCCACGTACAGCCTTGGCTTTAACCTCAACTTCTAACCAGACTTACCACGTTTATTATGAAAAGTCTAAAACATATTCTTGGTCTCACTATCCTGCTGTTCTCCAGTTCTTGCCAGGATGATTTTCTGGACCAGGTGCCAGATGACCGCTTAACCATTGAGCAGGTGTTCCTGCGCCGCGAGACCTCTGAACAATACCTGGCCAATGTGTACAACTACATCAAGGATGAAAGCATGGTCACCAACAACGCCCCCTGGATTGGTCTTTCAGACGAAGGGGACGTGACCTATGACCGCCCAGGCTACCTCACCTTCCTGATGAACATTGGGAACTGGAGTGCCGCCTCTGGGTACTATGACAACTACTACGGTGACTATTATAAAGGCATCAGGTCTGCTACCACGTTCATCAACAACATTGGCAACAACCCCCAGTTTACCCCAGAACTGATCACCCGGAGAACCGCCGAGGCCCGGTTTGTGCGGGCGTTCCTGTACTTCAGCCTGTTGCGCACCTGGGGGCCCGTCACCATTCTGGGGGATGAACTTATACCCGGGGACCTGGAACCCAATGACGCAAAACTCCACCTGCCCCGCAATTCTTATGATGAGTGCGTAGACTACATTGTCTCTGAACTGGACCTGGCAGGCCAGGACCTTCCGCTGCACTGGACCACCCAGGAATCAAACAGCCAGCAGTATGGCGTGGGTGAGTTTGGGCGTGCTACCAAAGTGGCCTGTATGGCGCTTAAAAGCCGTGTCTTGCTGTATGCCGCCAGCCCGTTGGTAAATGGCAACCAGGAGTACGCCGGTTTCACGAACAAAGACGGTAAGCAGTTGATCAGCCAGCAGTATAACCCTGCAAAATGGGAAAGAGCAGCCAAAGCGGCCAAAGACATTATTGACCTGAACATTTTGTCGCTGTACAAAAAGAATGACGCACAGGGCAATTTTGACCCGCTGCTTTCTTACAGAGGTATTTTCCTGGATGCCTGGAACCCTGAAGTAATTTTTGCCCGGGTGGCGAACAACATTGCCGGGTGGGAACGTGCCTCCAGCCCCAGGTTGGCCAGTGGGTTCGCGAGTACTGGTCCTACCCAGCAAATGGTAGATGCATACCACATGGCCAATGGGTTGAGACCGGTTCTTGGGTATACTTCCAACGGTTCGCCCATCATCAATGCCCCCTCTGGTTATTCAGAGACCGGTTTTACCGCCGCTGCCACCAAGTACACGCTCGCCAACACCTACAACATGTACGTGAACCGGGAGCCGCGCTTCTATGCCAACGTGAATTTCAACGGCGTTCAATGGATCAACACCAGTGAAGGAGTGAAAGTCATCCAGACCTACAACACCGGTGAATCCGGCCCGGCCGGCTCCTGGGACCACTCCCGCACAGGTTACATCAACCGTAAGAATGTCTCCCCCGCTGCCAACCCCAGAACGGGGGTGAACACCGCCCGCCCGTGGGTGATGTTCCGCTACGCGGAAATTCTACTCAACTACATAGAAGCCCTGCATGAAACCGATCCTTCCAACCCAGACATTCTGCAGTACCTGAACGACATACGTGAACGGGCGGGCATTCCCCAGTTTGGAGAAGGGCCTTCTCCGCTCCCCACTCCTTCCCCAGACGCCGTACGGGAGCTGATCCGCCATGAGCGCAGAATAGAACTGGCCTTTGAGCACATGCGCTACTTTGATACCCGCCGCTGGAAAATTGCCGAACAGACCGACGCTGGTCCTTTCTACGGCATGAACATCAGCGCCAACCCGCCCGAGTTCTACAAGCGGGTGGTGTTTGAAAACCGCGTCTTCCGGAAGAGCTATTACTTCTTCCCTATTCCGCAGCCGGAAATTAACAAGAACATGAATTTGGTCCAGAACCCAGGCTATTAAGCATGAAACCCATGAAAAGAATAAACTATCTCTATGCCATAGCCTTATTTGTAAGCTGCTGTCTGGTGGCATGCAAATATGATACAGACATCCCCAACCCCAGTGACTACGCCAAAGTATATATGCCCCAGGCCATAGACACCCCGGCCCGACGCACGTTTGTGATGGCAGACACCCTGCAGAGCATTGTGATTGGGGCTGCCTACGGCGGGCCAAACTCGCTTGAAAGTCCTATAGAGGTCACATTTAGGGTAGACCCCGCTTTGGTAGACGCCTTTAACAATGCCAACGGCACGTCTTATGCCCCCATGCCCGCCGGGAGTTATGAATTACCCAACCCCAAGGCAAGCATTTCTGCGGGCGGGGTCAGTTCTTCCGCGCTACGGATAAAGGTAAAAACCAAAGGCGCGTTAGAGCCCTTCAAGCAGTACCTGCTACCGGTGACCATTGATCAGGTGAACGGGAACATACCGGTGAATGAGAGCCTCAAAACCACCTATTTTGTGGTGGAAGGCCAGCGCGAAGGCACGCCGCTCAAAGTCATGTCGTTCGGGAAAGGGTCTGGGGCGCACAACATGGCCTTGGTGGCAGATATCATCAACCCCCATAACCCAGACATTTTGCTGGTAAGGGAGATGGATATCAACACCAACCGCAACGGCAAAATAGACCAGGCCGCTGCGCTGGCAGAACTGATCAGTATGCCGCATTACCTGTACATTCCGTCTATTGCCAGTTATGACGGCGGTTCTTATGGGGCCACTATCTTCTCCAGGTTGCCTATCAAAGAACAGATCTACCACATCTTGCCCACCGGTGACATCAACACCGAGAAAGGCCCGCTGGGCATCATTACCGTGGCGTTGGCAGACGGCACCGAGGTGGTTTTTGCCGGTACGCACCTAAACTCCAACGCCACCCGCAGGGCGGCCCAGCTCCCGGAACTGTTGAACGTTATGAACACCTACACTACCCAGCCGCTCATCTTAGTTGGCAATTTCAACGAGAGGCCGCCGTCTGGGCCGGTGTACGTTTCCTTAGCAGACGCCCAGTTCATTTTCCCGTGCAGCACTTGCCCCGCCAACACTCCGGTCACAAACCCGGTGAACTATTCAGACTTTATCCTGTACAAGCAACCAAATCGGTTCCGAGTGATGGGGTACACGGTGGGCACCACGTCTACCAGCGCGCATTTGCCTGTTATTGCCCAGTTTCAAGTGTACAAAGATTAAGACGCTCCGCCCGTTGGGAATAGTTTCCACTCAATTCACAGCGGACGGGGCTTCTAAAAGGAGATAACTACCACGCAAGACGTTAGAATCATAACTTCCGCCCGGCGGAAATTCACCGGAAGCGGCCGGGGGTTTCAAGCAACACCCCAACTCCGGACTTGGCATCCGTTTTTGGCCTGTTTTCAGACAAACAGACCAAACACGGATGCCAGCTTCCGGCAGTTTAAGATTTTAGAAAAATTACTACTGGAGGTTCCCTTTCCGGTCATCTAACTAAACAACAAACCAAGCATACCCCTATGAAGCCACTATTTAAGTTATTCCTGCCTTTATGCATTCTGGCCGCCTGCGGCGGAACCAGTGCCGACCCGGAGGAAGAGGAGATTCCGGCCCCTGCCCCTCAGGGCCCTGTGGTTAAAGTGATGTCCTATAACATCCATATTGGCAACCCGCCCTCTAAACCCGCCGATTACCGGGAACTGGAGGCAGCCGCCAACGTGATCAACCTCCAAAAACCTGATCTGGTGGCTTTACAGGAAGTAGATGTGAACACCAGAAGGTCAGGATCAACAGTGGACCAGGCGAAAGAACTGGCCCGGTTAACTGGCATGCACTATTACTACACCAAGGCCATTGATTACCAGGGCGGCCAATTTGGTGATGCCGTGCTGTCCCGCCTGCCCATTCTTGAAAAACGCCGCTATGAGTTGCCGGTAACTTCCCAGCTGGGCGGAGAAACCCGTTCGGTGGCCTTGATCACAGTGGAGAAAGAGGGACATAAATTCCATTTCGCGTCTACGCACTTAGACCATCTGGGCCCCGAGGATAACCGCATTTTGCAAGCGAATGAGCTGGTGAAAGTGGTCAAGGAACTTACGTTACCTCTAATCATTGCCGGAGACTTAAACGCAGTACCCACTTCTACCACCATGGGCATTCTGTTCCAGCAGTTAAGTTCCGGCTGCCAAAGCGCGTGCCCGTTCACGTTCCCGGCCATTAACCCCACCCGCACCATAGATTACATCATGGTGCACCCGTTGAACAAATTCAACATCAAAAGCTACCGCACCATCACCGAAACCTACGCCTCTGACCACCTGCCGTTGGTTTCAGAGATTCAGCTGAAGAAGTAATTTTTGTATTCCGCTTTCAGTAGAAAAGTTAGCAAACCGACTACGGATTATTTGAAAGCCATTTCATCTTGGGTTTTTAAATTCCGTTTCCGGGCTGTTTTCGTGAAAACAGCCCGGAAACGGAATTTTGTTTTAACACGCATTCCGTCCCCCTTTGAAGGGGGTAGGGGGATGACCAAGGCCGTTGAAGAACCGCCAGCTTCTGCCAAATGTCTTTGAAAAAATGATTCTCGAGAATGCGTACTTCTGCATGAGTATCATCCCCTTACCCCCTTCAAAGGGGGACAGACTGCGTGGATGGAGATAGCAAATCGGGTTCCTGTTTATGGCTTGTTTTCTGGAAAACAGGCCGAAAACACAAGTTTGATTGTATGCGTTGCAAGCGTTTTGGCAGCTTTCCCACAAAACTAAATGTCTGCGTCTCCCCTGCTTTCGGCCTGCGGCCGATGCTTTAGTAACTTCCGCCGTGGGCGAATAAAAAAAATAAGAACATCTTCTCTGGTCGCCTTCCCCAAGTGCCATTATTACATTTCAAACCTATTCCGTCAACTAAAAAGTGGTGCTGGCTTCTGCAGGAAGACGTACCTATGCCCACAAAGAAAGCCGCCCTGGTTTAACCAAGGCGGCTTTACTCTACAACAAACTAGTTTACAACTTATCCTATTTGACCTGCCCTAACGCTTTCTCAGTTTTAAAATACGGGGCATACTTTACACCTAGCTTATCCAGGTGCTGCACGTGCTTGAATAACCTGGCTTTAAAGTCGCTGAAATTCTTTTTCTCGGGGGCAGTCCAGGCTACTTCGGCAAAGGCTGATGCCCGGGGAAAGGTCATGTGCTCAGCGTGGTCAGGGGTGGCGATGTACTCTGACCAGACATTGGCCTGCGGACCCAGGATATGCTTGGCTTCCTCTGGGGTGAGGCTGGCCGGCACGGGGTTGTACGAGTACACCTTCTCCAGCGGCAAGTATCCGCCAATGGCCACCGGCTCTACTTTGCGGGCGTCAGGGGTTTGGTAATAATCCAGGTACAGGAACGTGTTGGGCGACATGATCACGTCATGCTTCTGCTTGGCCGCGGCAATCCCGCCTTTTTCGCCCCGCCAACTCATGACCGTGGCGTTGGGGGCCAAACCGCCTTCCAGAATCTCGTCCCAACCAATGATGGCCCGGCCTTTTGAGTTCACAAACTTCTCAATGCGCTGAATGAAATAGCTTTGCAGCTCGTGTTCGTCTTTCAGGCCTTCGCGCTTAATCACGGCCTGGGCTTCAGCAGACTTTTTCCAGCGGTCTTTAGGGGCTTCGTCTCCGCCGATGTGAATGTATTTGCTCGGGAACACGTCCATCACCTCAGTGAGCACATCTTCCAAAAATTTGAAGGTGGTCTCATGCGGGCAGAAAATGTCTTTCTGGATTCCCCAGGCGGTGAGCACTTGGTACGTGGTGTCTTTTATGCAGCCCAACTCTGGGTATGCAGCCAACGCGGCCAGGGAATGGCCCGGCATGTCAATCTCGGGAATAATAGTGATAAAGCGGTTCTGGGCGTATTTCACCAGGTCTTTGAGCTCTTGCTGGGTATAGTAGCCGCCGTGACGTTTGCCGTCATACTTACGGGGCTTGTCTTTCACGTGCCCCACCACAGTGCTGTCCCGCCAGGCGGCAATTTCCTGCAGCTTGGGATATTTCTTGATTTCCATGCGCCAACCGGCGTCTTCAGTGAGGTGCAGGTGAAAGGTGTTGATTTTGTAAAACGCCATCAGGTCTATGTATTTCCGCAGGAAATCAACCGGGAAATAGTACCGGCCCACGTCCAGCATGAGGCCGCGGTAAGCAAAACGGGGCGCGTCTTCAATGGCCACCGCAGGTACCTTAAAGGTCCGCATCTGGGTTTTGCCTTCAATCTCGGCGGGCATCAACTGCCGAAGCGACTGCAGCGCAAAAAAAGCACCTTGGGCCGTTCTGGCTTTCACCAGCACCTGCTTGGGCGTCACCTCCAGCTTATACCCTTCGGCATTTTTAATGGACGTGTCTACCAAAAATGAGATGGAATTTTTTTGGGGTTTACTGCCCGGTTTGGCGTAGGGCAACTGGTAACCGGCGGCGTTTTTCACCAATCCCGCCAGATAGTCGGCGGCCAGCTTGAAACCGGGGCTGTCTGCAGGCAAAATGAGGGTGGTTTTTCCGTCCAGGACGAATTCGCCTTTTTGGGGCGTCAACTTCTGCGGCTTGGGAATGATGGTGTACCGCAGGCTGTCCTGGGCAAAAACCTGAACCTGGCTTAGCAGGAACAGGAGAAGAAAGGCAGGAATAATTCTTATCATGGTAGAGGAGGATTTGAGATGCAAGGGAGATGGGAATCTTCCCGTTTTCGGGCTGTTTTTCTAAAAACAGCCCGAAAACGGAAAAGTGGGTTCAACCGGAAAACAGTTCTGGCGGTTACGCCCGCACGTTCGTGGTTCCGCCCCCTGCCAGCGTGAGGTCAACCGGCTTGTTCTTTTGCCAGGTACCGCCGGTAAAATCAGGCACGTCAATGGAGTTGGAGCGGTTGGCCACCGACCATTCACTCAACGGCGCGATGGCGCTCCACAAGGCGGCGTCATACACGTCCTGGTCCAGCGGCAAGCCGTTGCGCAGGCAGTCTATCAGGCGCCATTCCATCAGGAAGTCCATGCCGCCGTGGCCGCCAATCTTCTTGGCCATTTCGCCCAGTTTCTGGGTGAGCGGCGGGGTGTACTGGTCCTGCACCTTTTTAAAGTCATCGGCTGAAAGCCACTTATGGCTGTTGGCGATTTTGGCGGGCGTGGGCCACTTCTGGGCAATGCCTTTGGTGCCGCTCACCAGATGGATTCTGGAATAAGGCCGGATAGAAGACACGTCATGCTGCACCACAATAGTCCTGCCTCTCCGGGTCCGGATGGTGGTGGTGTTCATGTTGCCCCTGAAATTCATTTGGGCGAAGTCTTTGTAAAAGCTGTCTTTGGCGGCCAGTTCTTTGGCTTTAGGTCCCATGGTGAAATCATTGGAGGACATAGACACCAGGTAGTCCATCTGGTCCCCGCGGTTAATGTCCATGATCTGGCAGATGGGACCCAGGCCGTGCGTGGGGTAAAGGCTACCGTTGCGTCCGTTCTCCTTGAGCCGCCACATGTCATAATAAGCTTGGTCGGTCTCGCTGGTCTTGCCAAAGTTGAGGTCAATCAGCTCATGGATGTAGGCACCCTCGCCGTGCACAATTTCCCCAAAGTACCCTTGGCGGGCCATGTTGAGGGTGAGCATCTCAAAGAAATCATAGCAGCAGTTCTCCAGCATCATGCAATGCTTTTTGGTGCGCTCAGATGTCTCTACCAGTTGCCAGCACTCGTCAATGGTCTTGGCGGCGGGCACCTCTACGGCCACGTGCTTGCCGTGCTCCATGGCGTACACGGCCATGGGCGTGTGCAGGTGCCACGGCGTGGCGATGTACACCAAGTCCACATCCTCGCGTTCGCAAAGCTTTTTCCAGGCGTCTTCGGTGCCGGAGTACGTAGCCGGGGCGGGCCTGCCGGCGGCCATTTCTTTGCGGGAGAGGTCTATACGCTCTGGCCTGATGTCACACAGGGCGGTAATCTCGGCCCCTTCAATATGCCCTACCCGCTTCACGGAACCAATGCCCCGCATGCCCAGACCAATGTACCCAATGCGCACTTTGTCTATCTTGGGTGCCGCGTAGCCACTCATGTTAAATACCTGCCGATGGGTTTTGCCGGCCTCTTTCTGGATTTGACCTAAATTAGAAGCAGGGGCTGAAGTAGCGCAACTGCTCACCAGGCCGGTAGTAGCCAGTCCAAGACCGGTCAGGCTGGCCATTTTCAAAAAGTCTCTACGGTTACTGCTCATATGAAATTGTGTAAGGGTAAAGGGCTAAGGAATACAATCAAACATCGCACGGAGTGCGCCAATAAACGTCTGTTACCGGGACTTCACTTTATGACCGGCCGTGGCGAAATACAGAATAAACAAATAGCAGGGAATAACGAGCCAATACGCCTGCTGCGGGTCAAAATGGTCAGCCAGATAGCCGTAGAGCAACGGCAGGACGGCCCCGCCCGCCAACGCCATAATCAGGAAAGAGGAACCAATCTTGGTGAAACGGCCCAGCCCCGCAATGGCCAGCGGCCAAATAGCCGGGAACACCAGCGCATTGGCCAGCCCCATGAGCGACACGCACAGAACCGACACGAAACCGTCGGTGAAAATAGCGCCTAACCCAAACACAATACCCAGCACCGCAGACAGCTTCAGGGCATTTTCTTGGGAGATAAACCTGGGAATGGTCACAATGCCCACCAGATAACCTACAATCATGGCCCCTAGGGTAAAAGAGGTGAAAAACTTGGCCGTGGCAAAGGCAATGCCCTGCGAGGCTCCGTAACTGATAATGGTATCACCGGCAATCACTTCAACGCCCACGTACAGGAACATAGCCGCCGTACCCAACAACAAATGCGGAAACTGCAGAATGCTTTTCTTGCCTGAATTGGCGGCTGCCACGGCCTCATCTTCCTGGTCAGTGTCAACCTCTGGCAAAGAAGAGAAATACACCACCAATGCCAAGACCAGCAACACGCCTACCATGAGGCAGTAAGGTACAATCACGCGCTGGGCTAGGGCATCTAACTGGGCAGTTTTTTGCACTAAATCCATCTGGGCCAGTTGCTTCACTAACGCGTCTGCGTCTTTCAAAGCCACTGCCCCCAACGCGATGGGCGCACAGATACCCGCAATTTTATTGCAGATGCCCATGATACTAATACGTTTGGCCGCACTTTCGCGGGGACCCAGAATGGTGATGTACGGATTGGCAGCCGTCTGTAGAAGCGCCAGGCCCGTGCCTTGCAGAAACAGCCCCAGCAAAAACAGGCCATACGTCCGGCTCATGGCCGCCGGTACAAAGACCAACGCCCCAACCGCCATCACTATTAACCCCACTGACATGCCTTTCTTAAACCCGATAGTTTTCAGCACCCACGCCGAAGGCATGGCCATTAGATATGGCATATAAAAGGCGGCCACCACCATGTAAGAGGCAAACGTGCTCAGCTCACAGGCAATCTGCAGGTAGGGAATCAGAACCGAGTTCAGCCAGGTGACAAACCCGAAGATGAAGAACAGCGCCCCAATGATGATGATGGGCCGGGCACTGCCCGTTTGCGAGGCCAGCGGCGGGGCCGATGTTTCTGGCGAAGTGGTGACAAGTGACATAGCGTTTGTTTGTATTTGGTGTAAGGTTGTGTCAGGTCAGCAATAGCTGATGCAGGTTTCATTGGTCAGCTGAAATGCCGCCTAAACTTTTTTTCCGTTTTCGGCCTGTTTTCCGGAAAACGGGCCAAAAACGGGTTGTTTTTCTATTTCTTCGGCGCTGCCGATGCACAATTAATGCTCTCTCACTGGAACTGCATCTCCCCGAAATATTCCGGAAGGTGAAAGTTAGGTTCCTCGGCAGTGACGGTGCTCCAGGTCAGGTAATGTGGGTTGGGCAAGTCATCTCCGCATTTAAAGAAATTGACCTTGCAGTTCTGGCCGTCCAGCGTGGCGAAATCATGGCAGCAAAACACGTCTACTGGTATCAGCAGCGTCAGTTCCCAGTGTACCACCGTTGCGCCGCGCTTGCTTTCGCGCACGTTCAGTTGCGCAGACCGCTTAATTTCCCTGATAATGCTTTCTGAAAAGACCTGCCGGTCCTTTTTGCCGTTGCCGAACCCCATCAGGCAAGTCCCCAGGCTGTTGAATTCCAGGTTATAATAGGCTTCTTCGCCGTTAAAGGCGATAAAAAGCTCTACGCAGCTGTCTTTGTACACCGGGTCATTGGTTTTTCTGAACACCGCCCTGATGGCGTTCTCCTGCACATAGAATTTCACCAGAAAACAATCACTGCTGTGGGCCACCGAAAACGCCACCCTTGGTTTGTAGCCAAAAGCAGGCCACGGCGCTGCGTCAATGGCGTGTTTCTCCAGGTTGTCCAGCAACTCTGATACCTCTTGGAGAGATGATTGCCGGTCCAGCAGCGGCAAAAATGGGACTTCCAATTGCTTCACAGGAATATCAGTTAGCAGTGATAGGAATAGCCTGTACTTCTTGCACTACTTTCTCAATAATATCTTCTAACTGGGGCTGGCACGCTTCCAGCTGGTGTACCAGTTGGAACTGCGCCCGGGCGCGCTGCAGGTTATGTCCGGCAAAATGGGTTTTGTAGTAGTTATCCCCGTCTATATAATCGGTTAGGAACCGTAGCCCCATAATGTAAGGCAATAGCAGCGCCCCCGGCACCAAAGACGCTATTTCCTGTTCAGACAAGGCGGCACCGGTCTCTTCCAGAAACCCGCGGGCAAACCCTTCAAACAGGGCCAAATCCACATGAATCTTGCTGATATCTGCTTCATCTTCCGGAGCCGTGTTGACGGTAGTTCTAATGGCATCACCAAAGTCATAGGCCACATATCCTGGCATGACGGTGTCCAGGTCAATGACGCACTGGGCCTTGCCTTCCGGGTTAAGGAGCACATTGTTGAATTTGGTGTCATTGTGCGTGACCCTAAGCGGCAAAACCCCTTGCTGCCCCAGGCGGTAGATGGTGCTCATGGCCTCTATGCGGTCTTGCACAAAGGCAATTTCAGGGGTTACCTCTTTCACCCGTCCCACCGGATCTGCCTCTACCGCACGCTTGAACAGGTTGAACCGGCTGACTACATGATGGAAGTTTGGGATAGTGTCATGCAACCGCTCCACTGGCAGGTCAGCCAAGAGCGCCTGGAACTTGCCAAACGCTCTTCCGCCCTCATACGCTTGCCGGGAGGAGGTCACTATATCATAGCTGGTGGTATTCTCCAGAAAGAGGTACATGCGCCAGTAATTGCCTTCCTGGTCCTGGTAAAACCACGCGCCTGCGTTGGTAGGCACCAAGGTGAGTACTTCTTTGCTGGGTTCTGCCCCCGCCACGGCTCCCAGCTTGTGCCTTAGATGCGTGGTCACCAATTGGATATTCTCCATGAGGGCAGGCACGTTTTTGAACACGTGGTGGTTCACGCGCTGCAACAAGTAGTCTGGAGACGCCGCCGCTGTATTTTGCACATGGTACGTGTCATGGATATGCCCCGACCCATGCGCGGTGACGGCTGCCACTGCCCCTTCTAATTGAAACTGTGCAAGAATTTGTTTCAGCTCACTGCCTGCCTCTGCTTTCTCTACCATGTTATTCTACTGTTTCTAAGCTTCTGTTCCATAGGTTTTTGGGGTACACCCCCTGGGCCACCAATTGCCCCAGCGATTTGGTGGCCACAGGCTTGTCTGCCGGGTAGGTCACCCCGAACCATTTTTCAGGGGTAGGCAACACGTTCACCTTCACCACTCCGGCTTTCACCAAGCGGTCTACCACCGAGGGCAGGTAAAACTCCGCCTTCGGCTGATGGCCCTGCTCGTTGATAAACTCTTTCAGATACTGCTCAAAATACGGCAGCAAAGACGGCGAGAACCCCATCAGGTTCATGGACACGATTTGGTCCGGGGCCAAAGGGATTTCCTCCCCATCTGCCCTAATAGCCACAATATGCTGTTCTTTCCGCTCAATGTGGGTTTGCTCGGTAATGCTGCGCAGAGTTCCGTCTGCGTCTACCTCACAAATACCCCGTGACACCGCCCCGTGCTCAGACAGCGTATTGGCCAGCTGGTAACCCACCAGGCCGCAGGGCTGCCCGCTCCGCAGAAAATCAGCTATGATTTGAAAGGACTCAGCCCCGTAAAAGTCGTCTCCGTTAATGACTGCAAAAGGCTCCTGCAATTTCTCCCTGGCTACCCACACCGCATGGGCCGTTCCCCAGGGTTTCACGCGGTTCTCGGGCACTGTTAAACCGTCTGGTAGCACCGCTAACTCCTGCAGCACATATTCCACGGCAATCTTATCGCTGAACTTGTTCAGCATAACCGCCCTGAATTCCTCTTCAATAGACTTTCTGATAATGAAAATCACCTTCCCGAAGCCAGCCCTGACAGCATCATAAATTGAATAGTCTATTATAGTCTCACCATTAGGCCCAAAGCCATCTATCTGCTTTAGACTACCGTACCGACTTGCCATGCCAGCCGCCAATACAACCAGCGTTGGTTTTCTCTCCATAGGAAGATCCTGATTAGTGTAATATCTTATTCTATGTCTAATTAGCCTTTGTGCCCATAGCCAGCTCTTAAAATTGATGCCTCTTGACTTCAATCATACATTTAAAGGCCAGCCTCCTGATAAGTACTTTCCTGCTAAATATCTGGGAACAAAAGCCTTTTTTCTTTCAAAGGCCTTAGATCAACCCACTTTAAACAACTGTTTCGGTTTACAAACCTTAGAAACTCAGGCTAATTTCATGTTTCTGAGATAAACATAGAAACTAACATTAAGATTTGCAAAGATTAAGTGCAAAAATGTGTTCGAACACACAAGATATAATTAAAGTGTTTACGAACACAACATATAATTCATCAGAATCACATATAATATCTATTTTGCATTTTTTCATTGCAATCCAACTATCAATGCCCAATATACCTCTAGGTCAGGAGAATAGTAACTATTGATCTTCTGTCATAAAAACAGCTTACCCTGAAAGCGGAATAGCTAACCCAGGAATTAAACTGCACCCAATGCCTTCATATAAAATCGACCAGAAGGGCAAATAGCCTTTGTTTTGAAAACTATTAATTATCACCCCAAAGCACGTATGGTGTTATTGACTGATGTCCACAGTAACACAAACAAGTATCCCCCTTATATCAAGAGCATATAACATGTCTATTGGGCTACAAACGGGCATCAAAAGGATCTTCTCTACCGGTTGCCCCATTGCTTTCTCCTGCAAAAGCAAAAAGTAAACAAGCTTTAAAGAAAGCGCCCAGAAGAAGATGATCAATTTAGAACACCTACAAGAACAGCATGCATTGGGGTATGGCTTTGTCTAGACAAGTAGGGATATGCCCTTAAGTAGGATATAAGGATTGGCTACTTTCTCCAATATAGCATCAGGGGTTGCAGAGAAATATAAGTAAAGCTGGCCCAAATCATACCGTTGCTCTCCTGCTAGAAGGGAAGAAAACTTTGTTTGAAGAATGACACGCCTCTGTCAAAGTCAGCGACAGACACAGTAGCAGTTTACCTGCCCGCATGCGATAGGGTACATTTCACTCAAAACCAAATCTTGCCTATTACAGTACCACCTACATTATGCACCAACGGCAGCATTAGTGCGCGGCTTTGGCTGAAAAGGGCGGGAAAAATGTGATGGGAGGTAACTATTATGCCTGACGGTGCACTTTGGTCACCAACTCTACCACGGTGTCTTCCATCCATTTCACGGCATCCTGCTCGGTCAAAAAGGCCTGGTACCGCACCTCAGGGCACGCGTCTAAGGCAGATGAAAGGTCTTTGTTTTCCTGCAAACGCTGCATTTGCCGGGGGGTAAGTAAAAAGGCGACCAGCAGTTGGGGGGCAATCAGTTGAAGGGCTTTGGGATAGAATTCCTGGCTCAGCCACTCACTTTCCTTTTGGGTGAGCTCTCCTTTTGACCTATAATCAAACAGCCAGCAGGTGGCGGCATTTTCAGTGGCCACTTGCAGCATAGACAGACAGTTGATCTTGAACTCTGTGAACGTAACAGGCTGCTGCCACCGGATGATGACCGTCTGCATATCCGCCCGATAGGAGATCTTACTATGTTTGCTTTGTCCTATCTTCATGAGTGAGGGGTTTGAGCTAGGAGGTGGTAATCAAAAAAGTACTCATTTGTCGGTAGTCTGTCTTGAACTGAAAGTAGATCAATAAACACTTATAAACAAGTTTCCCACAGGCTTTTCCCCATTAAAGTTCCAAAATATAGTATTTATACGGAATAAGGCTAGTATTCATTCCGCCGTCTGGTCTCGTTCCAGTTGGTGCGCATGGCCAGAAACAGCTCAATACAGCTTTGCAGAAACGCCTCATCAATCCATCTTTTAATCTCCCCGTCGCCCCCGTCTACGTCCATCTCACTCACCTTGTAGGTCTGTTCAAAGGGACCCAGCTCCAGTTTGAGCAGGTATTTCCCGTTCCAGGCAAAAAGAGTGATCTTGATTTCAGGATGTGGAATATCTGTTACTACACGCATTTTACAAAAGTTATTAGAAGTACGAAGCAAAAAAGCCAGGGATTCAAAATCAGGGGTGATTTCTTAGATTTATTCCCCCTCTCAGCAGCACAGGGTATCTGTTTTACCCCTGTTTTGGGAAAAACAAGTCATAAACGCTACAACTCAATTCCCATTTGACGCATTAACTGGCTGGCATTGAAGCTTTGGCAGATGCCGGGGCGCAAGGTATAGTCAAACCGCAGCTGGCCGTTCTCAAAGTAGCTGTTGAAGCTGTAATTTTCTACTGCCCCCACCAACTCCTGCTCCATATTGCCCAACTCCAGGTCATGGGTAGAGACAAAACCAGCGGCCTGCCGGCGGTTCAACTGCCTGATCAACGCCATGGCTCCCTGGTGCCGGTCATGCGAGTTGGTGCCTTTCAGAATTTCATCCAGAAAGAAATACACCGGCTGGCCGGCGCCCGTCAGGTCAAGGAGAATCTTCAGGCGCTTGAGCTCAGCGTAGAACGAAGAAGTGCTTTCTGCCAGGTTGTCTTCTGTGCGCATGCTGGTGTAGACCTGCGCGGGGAATACTGACAGGCGTTTGGCACAGACCGCCGCACCCGTAAAAGCCAGCACCATGTTCACACCCACGGCCCGCAGAAAAGTACTCTTGCCAGACATGTTGGAACCGGTGATCAGCACTGTGTGGCCAGCCCCGGCAAAGGCAAGGCTGTTGGCGGTCCGGCTGGGGCTGAAGATCAACGGGTGGCTTAATTCTTCGGCCTCAAACTGAAAGGGCTTAACACTGATCTGGGGTACGGCATACGCTGGGTTGGCATACTGGAAGGCGGCCAGACTGGCCAGGGCCTCAAACTCGGCGGCCGCG
Organism: Rufibacter ruber; assembly: GCF_001647275.1. Lineage (GTDB taxonomy): Bacteria > Bacteroidota > Bacteroidia > Cytophagales > Hymenobacteraceae > Nibribacter > Nibribacter ruber_C. Next base: position 62,851 of record NZ_LRMM01000023.1, read on the forward strand.
TTGAGCACTTGCCCAATGTTCCCAGACATGGTTTTCTTCCAGCGCTCCAGCCTGTACATCCAGATAAAATCCCACATGAGCACGTGGTTCAGAATAAAGTTCAGGTACGTGTTCAACCTAGCCGACAGGTACTGGATGATGGAAGCCAGTTGGCGTACGTGTTCAGAAGCCGGTCTGGTGTCAATCTTAAGCTGCTGCTGCAACGCCTGCGCCCTGGCACTCTGGAAAGTTCGGCCTTCAATGTGCACCAGCAGGTCTGTATAGCTGCGCAGCGTCTCGTACATGCCGGTGCTTTCTTCATAATATGCATCACGCTGCCGCTGGTACTTTACCGCAATCAGAAACTGGAGGAGCACCAGCCCAATAAACGGGTAATGGGAAGATCCCTGCGCCCAATACACGGCAGCCCCCAGGGTCAGGAACGGCAGCAGAAAGGTAGCCACCACCAGCCAGGCCTTACCTTTAAAAAAGTTGGGCTCCCTAAGCCAGAGCAGGAAAGGCTGCGGCAACTGTTGCGTTTTACGGTGGTGGTGCATGGCCCGCGCCTGCAGGTGCTGCCGCCACTCCAGATCAGGCACCAGCTCAGCCACGGCCTCCTGCCGCGCCAGAATCTCCTGCGAAGCCGCGGGAACCTTCAGCCACTCGGCCAGCCGCTGCTGCCCCAGCCGGGTCACGGCCCGGTTCAGGAGCTGAAAAATGGAGTTAGCCCCAAAGACGTCCAGGTCTGCGGTGTAATAGTGGTTGGGTTCCTGAAACTCGGCCCCGCTGGGGAAGTCACTCAACTCGCCCCGCAGGCGCTCCTGCTCAGACCGGTTGATCACGCCCAGGTACAGCTGGTGCTTGCGGGCGTACTCAATCTTGTTGTGCCAGTGAATGAGCGCGGCAAAGATGAAGTACCCGCTCACCAGCAGCGTGAGGCCGGCACCGGCGTGTTGGTAGTAGAACAACACCACGCAGCCCAACACTGCGCCCACAAAGAAGGTCAGCCGAAGCCAGCCCACCCAGCGGTAGGTAGAAGCCTGCCGCTCCTCGGCGGCGAAAAAGCGTTGCTCACGTTCAGCGAACAACCTTTCTGGGGAAGTATCTGTCATGCAGGGAATGAATCATTTTCGGCTGCGCCCGAATACAACCGCAGTGGATTTGGGCGGTCTACTTTCCGGCAGCCCAACAGCACGCCGTTGTAAACTTTCCGTTTTTGGCCTGTTTTCTCAAAAACAGGCAAAAAACGGCTTTCCTTTTTCTAAAGCAAAGATGGGATAATTATTGTGCAGATTGCACTTCAGCTGCACTAAATAGTGGCAATACACTTCAGTTCAATGGCAATGGGCGTGGGCAGGGCGTTTACCTCAACGGTGGTGCGGCAAGGCTGGCAGTCTCTGAAATACTGCGCGTACAGGCGGTTGTACGTCTCAAAGTCTGCTTTCATGTTAGTGAGAAAAACGGTGACATCAACCAGGTTCTCCCACTTTGAACCAGATGCCTCCAGAATAGCCCGCACGTTCTTGAACACAGCGTGGCACTGCGCCTCCATGTCATATTGCACAATAGAGCCCTCTGCGTCTAAGACCAACCCTTTCACCTGGTTTGTTTCAGGCTCCCGCGGGCCCACGCCAGAGAGGAACAGCAGGTTGCCTACTTTGCGGGCGTGCGGGTACGCCCCTACCGGTTTGGGGGCATTAGCGGCATGGAAGGCGGCGGCAGATGATGAATCCATAACGAATGCGTTTTTGGCCTGTTTCCCCGAAAATAAGCCAAAAACAGCGGTATAAAAAAAGCGGGCCTTCCAGACCCGCCTTTTCAACACAAAACAATTCTAAAATCCTGTCTTTAGTGAAAGGCAAGGCTCCCGTACTTGTTGGTCACGTTTACCGTGCCCTTAGGGGAAGAGCTGCCGTACCTGCCACGGTACACGGCAGAAGTGTTTTTCACTTCTTTGAAGGTGAAGTCTATCTTATCTTCATTGAACTTAGGGTTGCCGCAGTAAGAGGTGCTGATATCAAAGTTGAAAGCACTTTTGTCAGAAAATCCCAGCTTGATAAATGAATACCCGCCCGTGAGGTTCACTTTCTTGAAGTTGTTGCTAATATTCTCTACCTCAAACTTGGTGCAGTATTTTAAATCCATGGCCAGGGCCTCAGAAATGCTGCCAATAGAGAACGAGGTGTAGCTGCTCCTGCCCGTTACTTCACCCGCGCTGCCCACATTAAAATGGGTGTCATAGCGGCTTTCAACAGCCAGATTGTCTACTTTGTCAATGCTTACTCTGCTATAGGCGGTTGCGGCGTTAATGGCTTCGCCGCCATTCAGGCGCAGGTGGGAGTATTTCACCTCCAGATCACCCGCTTTAACATATTCCAGCACACACTCGCCAGTACTGTAGGTCACGCTGATGCTGTTTCTGCGGTTATTCAAGCGGCCGGTGGTCAGCTTGCCATATTTCACAGTCAAGTCAGTAGGCCCATCAAAGTCTGGCAACTGGATGACCCCGTACCGGCTGCTGATGGCCACCGCATTCGTTTTGGGCATTTTCACCAGATAATTGATCTCAAAGCTTTTCTCTGAGCTGCTTCTGATCTGCATGGGCTGCAACTGGGTGGCAAAGGAGATCAGATTCCCGCCTTCGGTCACGTTCACGTCAATCTTGTCCAGAATCTCCTGCGCTTTGCCCTCAGAGGAGGCACGGGTGATGATGCGCACCTCCACGGTCACCTCGTTCCGGTTCCAGGTCTGCACGTCTACCCTGCCAAAGCTGTTGCTGATGCTGAGTTTGTCTGCACCCGTGACTTTGAAGCTGCGTGCAATGTTCTTGGTTTTCTCAGCGGCAAACGGAACCTGCAGCGCTTCGCCATCTTTGATGATGAGGTCTGGCTGGTCAGGGTCTGGCTGCCCCAGCCCCTCTAACGCCTCCAGTGATTTCAAAGCCTCCAGGCTCTCCAGGCCAGACAGGTTTTGTAAACTTGACAGCGTTTCTAAACCCTTCAGGCTTTCCAGGCTCTTCAGAGACTGGGCTACTGCTTGGGCTACCTGCGGCTCCAGTACCTCCTGCAGCCTTTCTTGCACCAGCACATTCACACAGGTAGAGAGGTCCTTTGAAAAAGCGGCTGACGTTGATACCGTTTGCCCTTGTACCCCGGCAAAGCTGAAGAGGGCGGCTATCAAAAAGGCGAGTTTAGAGTGTCTTGGTTTCATTACTCACTTGTTGTTTTACGGTCTGTATGTTTTCAAGAACCTGCAACTGCCGGTTCAGGATCGCGATTCGCATTTTCAGGTTTTCGCGCATGGCCTCTACCACCACTTCTTTGTTAGGGGTGGTGTAAAGTTCTTTTTTGAGTTCGGCGTACGCCGAATCCAGAGCCGTGGCCTCCCGCTCCCATTCCTTCTCCATGCCCAGGGCTTTCAGGTCATACTCTTTCAGCTGTGCCTCTTTCTGCTCAATCACACCCACAAAGCGGGTTTCAATCTGCTTTACCTCTGGGGCAATCTTATCTAAGGACACCGGTTGGGCGGCGGCAAGGAGCGGGTCACGCTGCCAGGTGCCAGAACCGTAATAGCGGCCTGAGATGGCCACCATCACCAGTACCGCTACGGCGGCGGCGTACCGCCAGGCCACATTCCAGTTCAGAGGGAGAATCCTGGCTTCTTTCACCGGCTCTTCCTTCTGCTCCGGCTCCGGCTCAGCCGGCAGTTCGGCAGAGATATCCTGCCACAGGTCAGGGCGGGGCGAAAAAGAGTCAAACTCTTCCCGGTGGGCGTGTACAAAATCTTTCAGTTTATCTTTCATGGCGGTTTCGCTCTTCAGGTTACGCTTGGTTGCTTTTCTCTCTTCTATCTTGAAAGGGCCTGCTCTTCCATCAGGGACAGCAGCTTTTTGCGGGCCCGGCTGTACTGTGATTTGGAAGTGGCCTCACTAATGCCCAGGACCTCGGCAATCTCACCGTGGTCATAGCCTTCCAGCAGGTACAGGGTGAGTACCACGCGGTAGCCGTCTGGCAGCTGCTGAATGGCGCGCTTGATGCTCTCTACCTTGTACTCCATGTCTTCAAAGTCACCCTCAGATGTTTCCTCAGCGAAGTCCTGATGGTCTTCTATCTGCACCACCTGCAGACGCCTGCTGCGCACTTTGGTGATGGACTTGTTGATAACGATGCGCTTGAGCCAGCTCCCAAAGGTAGAGTCGCCTTTAAAGGTGTGCAGCTCTCTGAACGCGTTCAAGAACGATTCCTGCAAGACATCTTCTGCCTCAGTGTAATCATTGGTGATACGCATGCTCACGTTGAACATAGATTTGCTGTAGAGCTTGTAGAGCTCATACTGCGCCTTGCGGTCACCTGCTTTGCAGCGGGCCACTACGTGCGCGTTAACGTCGGTGTATTCCAGCGTCTCCAAATTGTAACTGTTAAGGCTTTCTCATGATATCCTGGTAAAGCAGCTCTCCGGAACAACACCAACCCTTTTCTACAGCGCCCTCTGACGCGCTCTGTTCCAAACTTCTGTACTAAAGACTACAGGTTTGTACATGGGTTGCACGGTGTTCCTAAAATTCTTCTGCTTTTTATAAGGGGCGTATAGCCGCTGACACGGAGTGAGGGCGGTGGCGAATCAGTGCCCTAGTTACCAATATTTTACAACGCCGCCAACTGGCGCCGCTACTTTAACAGATGTTTAACAAAACCTGTTTTGGCGCTGATTTGGGAAAAACAGCCGGGAAACGGAAGAGCAGGATTTTCTGGAAGGGATGGATTTTCTGAATTAGGAAAGCAAGTTGAACTGCTTACTTCACACAGGCTATTTCTTACTGCGCACTTTGTACGACCACGAGATCACAAACCGGGCCACCTCGTCTCCTGCCTCATCACGGCCAATGCTCACGGTCTGCAGGCTGGCGCCCAGGCCGGTTTCCTGGGTCTGCCTCACCGCCTGCGCTATGGCCTCCCCGTCTGCACAGGTGAAGGTAATGGTGCCTACGGCCTTCTTGGTAAAGGTGGCCTGCAGGTCTACCACCAGCATGGACACTGACGGATTGGCTTTGTACAGGTACATCATGCTTAACACCCCGGAAGACAGCTCGGCCGCCATGCCCAGACAGGCGAAATAGATGGACTTAAACGGGTTTTTGGTCAGGTAGCCGTATTCAATGGTGGTCTGCGCCTCCTGCTCTGTGAGGCTTTTGATCCTGACACCGGCCAGATAAGCCATGGGCAGGTTCTTGAAAAGGAACAGCTTGAGCTTAACCGGGTTGGTGATGACTTTCTTAAAGGCGGCAACGCTGGTGGGAGTAGGCATGACGGGGTTAGTTCAAGGTTCAATGCAGAAATGCCATCTGCAGCAATAGCTTCTTTACGATTTCAAAAAGAGAAGGTAGCAACTTCTGCAGCGGCAGAAAAGATCTGGCTTTAGAAACTTCCTGTTTTGGGGCTGTTTTTCTGAAAACAGCCCCAAAACAGGAATGCCCCTTCTGGCGCAGCACCAGAAAGGGCATTTGGTTTCTTGCAAGCGTGAACCGGTTACAGATCAAACTTGATCCCCTGCGCCAGCGGCAGCTCCCGCCCAAAGTTGATGGTATTGGTCTGCCGACGCATGTAGAACCGCCACGCATCTGACCCGGACTCACGGCCGCCGCCGGTATCTTTCTCCCCGCCAAACGCACCGCCAATCTCAGCCCCGGAGGTGCCTATGTTCACGTTGGCAATGCCGCAGTCAGAACCCCAGTGGCTCAGGAAAGTTTCGGTCTCCAGCAGGTTGGTAGAGAAAATAGAAGAAGACAGGCCCTGGCGTACCCCGTTCTGGATTTCAATGGCGTCTTCTACGGTGCCGCTGTATTTGATCAGGTACAGAATAGGCGCGAAGGTTTCTTCCTGCACGGTGTGATACTCGTTTTTGGCTTCTACAATGGCCGGGGTCACGTAGGTGCCGGTGGCGTATTCTTCACCTTCCAGCACGGTACCGCCGGTCAAGAGTTTACCACCTTCTTTCTGCACGTCATCCAACGCTTTCAGGAACGCAGAAACCGCGTCTTTATCAATCAACGGCCCCACCAGAATGCCGTCTTTCAGCGGGTCGCCAATGGGCAGGTTGGGGTAAATCTTGAGCAGGCGCTCTTTTACTTCGTTGTAAATGTTTTCATGAATGATGAGGCGGCGGGTAGAGGTACAGCGCTGCCCTGCAGTTCCCACAGCCCCGAACACCACGGCCCGGATAGCCATTTCCAGGTCAGCATTCTCAGTGAGGATGATCGCGTTGTTGCCGCCTAACTCTAACAGAGACTTTCCTAAACGAGCACCCACGGCCTCGCCTACTTTCTTACCCATGCGCGTTGAACCCGTAGCCGATACCAGCGGCACGCGGCCGTCATGCGCCATCTGGCTGCCAATGCTGGCATCACCCACAATCATGCTGAACACGCCCTCAGGCACGTTGTTTTCCTGCAACACGTCTTTGATGATGTGCTGACAGGCCACCGCGGTCAGCGGGGTTTTCTCAGACGGTTTCCAGACCACCACATCTCCGCAGATAGCGGCCAGCATGGCGTTCCAGCTCCACACGGCCACCGGGAAGTTGAAGGCCGAAATCACGCCCACAATGCCCAGCGGGTGGTACTGCTCATACATGCGGTGCGTGGGGCGCTCAGAATGCATGGTGTAGCCGTGCAGCTGGCGCGAAAGCCCTACCGCAAAGTCACAGATGTCAATCATCTCCTGCACTTCGCCCAGCCCCTCCTGCAGGATCTTGCCCATCTCATAGCTCACCAGTTTGCCCAGCGGTTCTTTGTACTCGCGCAGCTTCTGGCCAATCTGGCGCACCACTTCGCCCCGCTTGGGCGAAGGCCATTTGCGCCACTCCAGAAACGCCTGCTGGGCGGTGGTGATGACGCATTCATAGTCTTCGGCCGTGGCCATGTTTACTTTGGCAATCTCTTTGGCGTTGGTGGGGGAGGAAACAGTGCGGGTATCACGGTGGCTCTCACCGCCCCACTGCAAACCGGTGCTGTAAGCAGGATTGGTATCCTTGATGCCTAACTGCGCCAGAATATCTGATATTGGTTGTGACATAGTTTTAAAAATGCTGGTTCAAAGTCCCTAGTATAGCCCTTTCTGTTAACTTTTGAAACAAAAAAGCTCCTGCCGGCAAGCAGGAGCTTTCTAAAGAGCCGTTTATGGCTTGTTTTTTCTATTTCAGGGCAAAACTAGCGGCCAATGGCGTAGTAGGCGCGCCTACCGTCTGGGTACACTCCCTCAATCAGGAGGCCGCCGCCACGGGAGCTTTTCAGGATTTTCTCTACGTCTTGCGGGGTGTTCACTGAGTTGCGGTCAATTCTGGTGATGATGAAGTTGTCTTTCATGCCGGTTTCGGCAAAGCCGCTTTTCTCAATACCGGTCACTTTCACGCCACCGGTTATGTCCAGTTTGCTTAACTCCTGCTTGCTGGCGGCCTCAAAAGTAGCCCCCTCAATGGTCATGGATTTGGCCGCGTTTGGATCACGCTTCACAATCTCAGTGCTTCCATTGGCGTTGCGCAGGGTCACGTTAATGGTTTTGGCGTTTCCGCCGCGTACAAAGCCCACTTTGATCTTATCACCGGGGCGGTAGCGGGTTACCTGCTCTTGCAGCTGGGCACCGGTGTTCACTTTCACGCCATTGATTTCTGTGATCACGTCACCTTCCTGCAGACCGGCAGATTTGGCGGCACTGCTTTCAGAGAAACCGGCCACGTACACCCCGTTCAGGTTTTTGATGCCTTTCTCTTTGGCCAGCTCTGCGTCAACCTCCTGCATAGAAACTCCCAGCAGGGCGCGCTGTACTTCGCCGTATTTGAGCAGGTCATCTACCACTTTGCTTACAATTGAAGACGGCACGGCAAAGGAGTAACCGGCAAAGGAACCGGTCTGGGAGGCGATGGCGGTGTTGATGCCCACCAGGTCACCGTTCAGGTTCACCAGGGCCCCGCCGCTGTTGCCGGGGTTCACGGCGGCGTCTGTCTGAATAAAAGACTCTACGCTCATACTACCCGCATTCTGCAAGATGCCCACGTTACGGCCTTTGGCACTCACAATACCGGCGGTTACGGTTGAGTTGAGGTTGAACGGGTTGCCCACGGCCAACACCCACTCCCCTACCCGCACGTTGTCTGAGTTGCCGTAGCGCAGGGCCGGCAGGTTCTCTGAGTTGATTTTTAACAGGGCAATGTCTGTGTTTGGGTCTGTTCCCACCAGTGTGGCGTCAAAGGTGCGTTTGTCATCTAAGATCACCTTGATTTTGTCTGCGCGGTCAATGACGTGGTTGTTGGTTACAATGTACCCGTTAGAGGCAATGATCACCCCAGAGCCTGAGCCCATGGCAGGCCCCTGCTGGCGCTGGTAGCCTTCAAAATCATCTCCGAAAAAATCCCGGAAAAACGGGTGAATCTCACTTGGCGACCGGCGCGCCTGCACTCTATATTCAGTGGTTACGTGCACTACGGCAGGGGTTACCAACTCAGCCGCGGTCACAAAGTTGATGCCTTCTGGCACCGTCACATTAGACGCACGCATGGCGCTGGTATATCTTACATTGGTGTTAGGTTGCTGCTGTCCGGCAGCGGGCCTGTCTTCTTCCAGCAATTTGTAACTTCCAACTGCTACTCCCCCACCTAACATAGCGGAGAGCATCAGACCCAACATAAACTGTTTAGTTTTCATACAATAGGTCAGCTATATAGGTTAATAATGTATTAGTCTAGTTTTAGTATCTGAAGCAAGGCTTCTTTTTTGTGTACGTCTGAAACGCTAAAAAAGCAAAACTAGTATTATAAGTCAATCAAACACTAAGCCAAAAAGGCGCTTTGCAGCGCCTTTTTAACATTTCTTTAACGTTTACTATTTCACTTCAATCTGGCGTTTCACCACTTTCTCCTCAACCTTGGGAACGGTGATCTGCAGCAGGCCGTTCTCAAACTGGGCGTCAATGCTACCCGCGTCTACATGGTCTGGGAGTTGGAAAGAACGCCTGAACTTGCCGTACAGGTTCTCTACGCGGTGGTACTTATGCTCTTTCTCCTCTTTGCTGAAAGCGCGCTCGCCGCTCACGGTCAGCACACCGTCCTGAAACTCAACGTGAATGTTTTCTTTCTTCAGGCCGGGCAGGGCCACTTCCAGCTTATAGCTGTTTTCAGTTTCCCAAAGGTCTACCGCCGGGGTGAAGCCACTTACGCGGCGGTTGTTCACCGTATCCTGAAAGAAGGTGTCTAACAGGCTGCTAAAAGGGACTCTGTTTTGTACTACCGGATGCTGTTTTACAGTTGCCATTGTCTTTATCTTTTTAAGGTTGATTGCTCAATTCTAAGGTGGACACCTCCCTTATAGAAAATTTTGTACCAACCCAGCCTTTACCTAAAAACAAGACAGAACGTCTTGATTCACAATAACAGCCAGACAAACATAAGACACAATGGCAGAAATAGAGAAGATTTTAGCCGTTCCTGGAAAAGAGCTTTATAAAAGTATTTTGTGTTTTAAGCCTGTTTTTCTAAAAACAGGCTTAAAACAGAAGGAATGAACGGTGAAAACTTTCCTGTTCCAGAATCTTTCCTGTTTTCGCAGCTTAACTTCGCCCTTAACAGTATAGAACGGGTAACCTGCGGCCTACCTCAGCATTCCCGTTCACAGCCAACTTCAGCAGTTTTTATTTGGCTGGCTTTGTATCTACCCATACCACCAAACTATGAGAAAACACCTCTACCTTTGGCTTCTGGCAAGTCTTCTTTTTGGCACCACCGCCGCGTTTGCCCAGGTACCTGAAACCCGCGAAGCGGGCGTAAACCTCCATTTCACAGACGGCCTCAACTTTACTACCCGTGACTCAACCGCCAGCATCAACCTGCGCTTCAGAATTCAGAACCGGGCCGACTTTGAGACCCAGGCCGGTGACGATTTGGACTTAGCCTCTCATGGCGGTTACATCAAACGCCTTCGGCTCCGGTCATCTGGTTACCTGCTCAGCAAAAAACTCACCTACTCCCTGCAGCTCGGTTTTTCTCCCGGCGACATGGACGTAGAGAATTCTGAACACCCGCAGCTGATTAGGGACGCCGTTCTGTTCTACCAGTTCACCCCCAACCTGAAAATTGGGTTTGGGCAAACCAAGTTACCCGGCAACCGCCAGCGCGTGATTTCTTCTGGGGAGCAACAGTTTGTAGACCGTTCTATTGTGAACGCCACCTTCACCATTGACCGTGATTTTGGGTTATTTGCTTTCTATGAAAACGAGCTTGGCACGGTGCCTATACGTTTACAGGCGGCCCTGACTAACGGTGACGGCCGAAACGCTTCGCCCGTAGAAGGCTCCGGCGCAGCTTACACCGGCCGGGTAGAGGTGCTTCCGCTTGGTGAGTTCACTCTGGACGGAGATTATTTTGAGGGCGATTGGGTGCGCGAACCGAAACCCAAATTAGCGCTCGGTTTCGGCCTTTCTGAAAATGACAACGCCTACCGCACCGGCGGGCAGATAGGCTCTGAGCTGCCCGGTTTCACAGATTTGGAGGCTTACATGGCCGACTTGATCTTCAAATACAACGGCTGGGCCACCCAACATGAATGGATTCAGCGCAAGGCAGACCAAACCCAGTTCCTGACCGGAGACGGATCAGACTCGTTTATCTATGCCGGGCAAGGCTACAACGGGCAGGTGAGTTACCAATGGCCCAACCATTTTGAGCTGGCCGCCCGCTACGCCGTCATCACGCCAGAAAAGCAAATCCAGCACCTGGCGCGCCAAACCCGGCATTACACCTTGGGGGCCAATTATTACATAAGGTGGCACCGCATCAAGCTGCAGTCTGACCTCACCTACCAAACCCGCGAGAACTTAGCCGTAGACAACAGTCAGCAAGACAACTGGATTCTGCGGTTCCAGATGGAATTGGGCATTTAAGAACCAGTAAGTCAACTCCGTTTTGGGCCTGTTTTCTGGAAAACAGGCAAAACGGAAATTTGATGATAACTATAAGCGGGCCAGCGCCTGTAACTCTTGAATAGCCAGCCACGCCATTAACCCGCTGCCCAGTTCCAGGGCAGACTCATCAATGTTGAAGGTGGGCGTGTGCACGCCCGAAGTGATGCCCTGCGCCTCATTTCTGGTGCCCAGGCGGTAGAAGCACGCATCAACCTGCTGCGAGTAGTAAGCAAAGTCCTCAGCGGCCATCCACATATCCAGCTCCACCACGTTTTCTGCGCCTAAATATTCTACCGCCGCGGCCTGCGCCCGGGCTACCAAAGCCGGGTCGTTTTTCAGGAAGGGGTAGCCGTCCATGATGGTGATGTCACAGCTGCCGCCCATGCTCTCGCAAAGTCCTTCGGCCAGTTTTTTGATTTTCTGCTTCGCCTCGGCGCGCCAGGCTTCGTCCATGGTCCGGAAGGTGCCTTCTATGTGCACTTCCCCCGGAATCACATTGGTCGCCCCATTGGCAATGACTTTGCCAAAAGACAACACCGACGGAACCTTAGGGTTGGCCCGCCGGCTCACAATCTGCTGCAGCGCCACCAGCAAGTGCGCCGAAATCAGGACCGGGTCCACCAACTGTTCCGGCAAGCCGCCGTGCCCGCCTTTGCCCTTCACGGTGATGTAGATTTCATCTGCACTGGCCATGTACATACCTGACCTAAAGCCCACCTTGCCCGCCTCCAGCATAGGGAACACGTGCTGGCCCATGATGCTCTGCGGCGCGGGATTCTGCAATACGCCCTCCTTTATCATCAGAGAGGCCCCTCCGGGGAATTTCTCCTCGCCCGGCTGGAAAATGAGTTTCACCGTACCTTCAAACTGGTCTTTCAGTTCCTGCAGAATTCTGGCGGTGGTGAGCAAAGACGACGTGTGTACGTCATGGCCGCACGCGTGCATCACACCCTGGTTCTGGCTTTTATAGTCCACGTCATTGGCTTCCAGAATAGGCAGAGCATCCAGATCGGCCCGCAGGGCGGTGGTGGCTTTCTGCGGGTTTCTACCTTTCACCAGCGCCACCACCCCCGTCTCGGTGACCCGCTCCGGCTCCAGCCCGTACTCCTGCAGCTTCTGGAAAACATAGGCAGAGGTGTTGTGCTCCTGAAAGGATAGCTCGGGATTCTGGTGCAGGTGGTGCCGGGTAGCCACAGTGTCTGCGGCGTATTGTTTCGCGAGTTGCTGAATATGGCTGGTCAGTTCTTTCATGGCTAAAGCGGAATTTTCCAGGGCAAAGGTACGGCTATAAAATGAAAGCGCCGTTTCTGGCCTGTTTTCTCAAAAACAGGCCAGAAACAGAAATACGCAAAGATTCAACACTCCCTCATCTAACTGTCTAAAGACCACAGGCCTGGCGTGAACTCATCTCCGGCAACTGTTGTCTCTCTGCCATAGAGCCACTTAGCCATGAGAAATTCTTACAACACCCTTGCCGTACTGCTGCTACTCTTAGCTGGCTCTGCCTGCGACATGGTTTGGCCGGAGCAGTCGCCGCAGTATTGGTACAAGGTGCACAACAACACGCGTGAAACCCTGGAGGTCACCCTAGACCCTGACCCCGCCACTAGCCATGCCACCAGCACCATGCGCTGGACCGTTGCCCCCGGCAAAACGGCAAACGTCTGGGGCTCCTCCGGATCTACTGAAGAAGGAATGGTCTTTGACTTTGAGAAAAAACACCCCCGAATGCAGTCTTTCAGGCAGGTGCTCATGAAAGGCAACGGCATGCTCAACCAGCCCAAAACAGACTTCACTTTAACAAAGCACTGGACCTACCATAAAATCAAAGCCTACGAAGCCTCTTACACCCTCACGGTCAGTGAGAGTGATTTCTACTAAAAAAAATTCCGCCTTTGTCTGTTTTTATTGAAAACAGGCCAAAAAACGGTCGGA
>NZ_LRMM01000024.1 GCF_001647275.1 Rufibacter ruber
ACAAGTTTGCGTTACTGCGTTTAGAACAGCAAAACGCACTTCAATACCAACTGGAAAACTACCCTGCCTTCGGCTGCGCCGAGGCTTTCATCTGCTCGCGCAGCTGCTTCACTCGGTCTTCAAACAGCGCCGGCGTCTCCTCTTTCACCGCCACCTCGTTGAACAGTTCCATCAGTTCGGGCTCATGGCTGGCGCGTTCGTTCTTGCGCACGTCAATGTAGATGAACTTCGTCCAGAGCACCGACTTCAGCCGTTTCTTCTCGGCGTCAAACATAAGGTGTTCCACCAACATACTGGTCTCGGTCACGTGCCGGATGCTGGTCTGGATGGTCACCAATTCCCGCACCTGCGCCGGGTTCAAATACACTATCTGGTTCTGCCCCACCACCCAGGCGCGGCCGGTTTTCCGGAAGAACGCGTGAATGTCAAGCCCATAGGCCGCCTCTACCTGGTCTTCGCGCTCGTTCTGGAAGTAGTTGAGAAATGCGCTGTTGTTCAGATGCCCAAAGGGGTCGCAGTGGTCAAACCGGATGCGGGTCTGGCTTTCCAGCACGGCGGGTTTGGGTGAAGTGGTTTGTTCTTTCATAGTTTCAAAATAGACCAATTGGTTTATGACGGGTTAAAAAATTTTAGAAGCTGCCTAACTCCACCCTCAGCCACTGCTCCAGCTGGTCCAGCACCACCTGCAGCGGCCGTTCTTCATCATACGCCTTCCCCAGCAGAATAGCACCTTCTACCGTGGCAATGAAAAAAGTGGCCAAGGCCTGGGCGTTCGCCTGCGGCCGAAAAACACCTTGCGCCTGTCCCAACTCCAGCAGTTTTCTCACGCCTTTGTGCAGACGGTTGAGCACGTGCACCACGCGCTGGTGCAGGGCGGGCTGGTTGTCATCGGCTTCTACGGCGGTGTTGAGCAACGGGCAGCCACCGGCAATCACGGGGTTGGCCAGGTAAGTGCGGTAGAAGTGCAGCAGCGCCCGCAGCCGCTGCCCGGCATGTTCATACGGCGCCATCACGGCACCCAGTTTGTCAATAAGCAGCTGCGCCGCGTACTCAAAGGCCGCCACGGCCAATTCTTCCTTGCTGGCAAAATGACCATACAAACAGCCCTTGGTCACGCCGGTGGCGGAAATCAAATCCTGGTAAGACGTACCCGCAAACCCTTTCTGGTTAAACAGCACGGCCGCCCGCTCTACAATCAGTTGGCGGGTTTGTTCAGCTTTAGAGGTTGGGGTTTGTTTCATGGCAGCAAAATAAACCAATTGGTTTATTTTATCCAAATCATATTTCCCTGCACGGAACCGCTTTCCTTTCCTGTTTCCGGGCTGTTTTCAGAAAAACAGCCCGGAAACAGGAAAGTGTATGTTCGGTCAAATAAAAGTGCCATACCCCTAAGGAATAGGGTTCTTTTGGATCACGAAGTAGTCACAAGAACTCTTGGTTTAGCCAGTGAAACCGAAGTAATTTTATTTGCCGTTTTCGGGCTATTTTCTGGAAAACAGGCGGAAAACAGGAATTACATTACTTCGCCAGTAAGCCGTCTAAGGTAATGGCCACATAGTATAAACCGCCAATGGTAGGCCCGGCCGCGTACTGAATGTAGCGCTGGTTGAAGAGGTTGGTGCCGCCGGTCTTGAGGGTGATTTTGCTTTCGGGTACGCGGTAGGTCACTTGGGCATCTACAGTGCTGTAAGCCGGCACGGTACCGTTAGCCAACGGACTCTCCCACAGGAAAGAATCCTGCCAGCGCCACACCACATTGAAGCCCAGGTTCTTCACCACCTCACGGTTCCCAAACGACACGTTGGTGATCCAGTTAGGGGTGTTGAAGGCCGTCACGAAGATGTCTTTCTCGGCGTTTGTCTCAATGGCGTTGTAGTTCACGTTCCCAGACAGAGTGAATTTCTCATAGAAGTTGTACGTCACGCCCAACGACGAGCCATAGTTGTTGTACTTGTTCTTGGCATTGGTGTACACACGGTAGCGGGTTTGCTGGGCATTGCGGTTGGCGGCCAGCATGGCAATTACGGCTTCATCGGTGCCCACTTGAACGGTGTTGTTTTTGGGTACACTCACTTCCACCTGACCCAGGAAACCGTCATACACGTTGGTATAGGCATCAATGTCAATGACCAGTTTGCTGTCAAACAACACGCTCTTGTAGCCTACTTCAAACGAGTTGATTTGCTCCGGCCGGGTGGCCGAAAGGCTGGTGATCTGCAGCACGTTCCGGTTCTTCAGCGCGGCGTCATTGGCGGTCATGCCGGCAGTCACGTCTTTGTTCACCGCCGCGTTAAAATCGTTGACTGAAGTGAGCGTGTAGGAGTTATCCAGATAGCCCAGTCCTTCATTAATGTACCCCAAACCGCCCACGCGCCGCACGTTGCCGTTGTTCACGTAAGACACCGCCTCAAACAGCGCCGGGAACCGGAAACCGTTCTGGTAAGAAACCCTAAAATTATGCTGCTCAGACAACGTGTACACGGCGGCAACCCTCGGGTTCAGTTTCGGGTCAAACTCTGGGTTATAGTCCACTCTCAGAGAACCGAAAACTTTCAATTTATCACTGAAGAAAGTCTTAGTCAGCTGCCCAAACGCCCCGAATTTCTTGTAGTACACATTGTTGCCACCGGGCAAGGTGCGCTCATTGATGGGCCGGGAGAAATCCACGAAGTTGTTGCCGTCTGGAATGACTTCGTACACGCGGGCATCTGCGCCCACCAACAGATTGGCGAATTTCAGGCGGTTTTCAAAGTTGTATTGGGCATCTGCGTGGTACAACCGGCTTTCCTGCCGCAGCCAGGCCCCTCCGGTTTCGGGCGCACCGGCCACCACTTTGCCGTGGTCCCAGTTGTTAATTCCCCTGATGGTGTTTTTCAAGGCCTCAAACTGCGGAGTGCCCGGTTCTGCCCGTCCGGCATCGGCGGCTTGGCGGGCCCGTTGCATGGCGGTTGCTAAATCTGTTCCGGCGTTCAGTTGGGTTTGCAAGGCTGTCTTGAACTTAGCCCCCCACTCGCTGTTGGAGCCGCCGCTGGTAATGTCCAGGTTGTCTACCATGGGTTTCACGTTGTAAGAATCGCCCGTGTTCTCCAGAGAGACATAAGACCGCACAAAGTAGTTAGCGCCCTTGAGTTCTAACCGGTGGTTCTGTACCACCACATTGTCCAGCTGTATCTTGTTTCCGCGCTGGAAAACACCATCCATTTTGCCGATGCGGTAGCCGTAGGCCAGTTCGGCGTTGTCCCCTAAGCGGTAATGTAAAGCAGCGTCAAATTTCAGGTTGTCTACCCGCGGGCTCACCACGTCTTTCTCCCAATAGCCGGTGCGGCGCACCAGAAACGTCTGGTTTTTGCCCTGGTAGTTCACCCCACTCACGGTCACGGCGTTATTGTTCTCGTCGCCGTACTTGTTCCAGGCATCATAGGCGGGATTGTTGGCTCCGGACAACTCAGGGAAATTGGGATTGGCAGTGTTCAGCGAGTTCGGGTTTTGGTCTGTGGTGGTGTTGGAGCGCCAGTCGGTGCCGTTCATGTAGCTGGCGTTGATTTTAAAGGCCCATTTATCATGGAAAGCTTTCGCATAGCGGAAGGCCAACTCTGACAGAATGCTGGGCTCCGCGTCTTTGCCGTCTACGTGGTTCAGACCGGTTTTCTGGTACACGCTCAACCCCTGGTACAGGAAAGGGCTTTTGGTAATAAGGTTGGCCATGCCGTTGATGGCGTTCATGCCGTACAGCGCCGAGGCCGCGCCCGGGGTAATCTCCACGCTCTCAATGTCCAGTTCGGTGGGCCCGATGGCATTGCCCAGCGGTACGCCTAACGTGGCGGCCTGCATGTCTACACCGTCTACCAGTTGCATGAACCTGAAGTTGTTGGGAATGTTAAACCCGCGGGTATTGGGCACTTTAAAGGTAAGGCTGCTGGTGGTCATCTGCACCCCCTTCACGTTCTCCAGCGCGTCATAAAAGCTGGGCGCGGGCGTTTCTTTAATGGCCCTGATGTCCAGTTTCTCAATGGCCACCGGCGATTTCAGAATACTCTCCTCCACCCGTGACGCCGACACTACCACTTCTTTGCCCAGCAAGGTCTGGGTGACCAAGGCGATGTCCAGGCGGGAGCCGGGCTCTTTGATTTCAAATTCCTGCGGCTGGTAGCCTACCAATGAAATCACTAACGTGAACGGAAATTTTAACCTGGTTTTCAGGCTGAAGTCGCCGTTGGCGTTGGTGGAGGTTCCGGTGACGGTACCGCGCACAAACACGCTCACGCCTGGCAGCGCTTCTTTGTTGGACTGGTCGGTTACTCTGCCCGTGATTTCCACCAGGCTGGTTTCCTGCGCGTGCAGGGAAAGGAAAGGAAGTGCGATTAAAATTAAGAAAAGTAAAAGTTTGAGGTTCATGATTTTGATGTTGAAAAAAGTAACATTGAAAAAAAGGTTGCTGGCAGATTAGCGGCAACAACAACAGTAGCGGTGACGTCTGGGCAGGCGGCACATTCGTTGGCTTTTCAGGCTTACTTTTAAAACATCTGGTTTCATGGGTATGTATTGATTTGATATTCTCTTATAAGGCCGCTACCCGTTTGCTGTTTTCAGAAAAACAGGCCCAAAACGCCTTCCCCACGTATTCACTTGCGGCACTTGTGCACCTTCCTATCCAGCAAGATGCGCTGCGGTCACGGGCGGACTCGAACCGCCGTAAAAGACTTTGCCGGTCTTTGCCTAGCCACTCAGCCACACGACCTAATCACTCTAGCTCACTTCTTAAGAGCGGGTACAGACGTTGTCAGGGTCACCCTACAAGACAAGATAGACAAAACCTGCACCCTTACTCTTCATCTCTATAGAATTAGTAGACAAATAGAATAGTTATTCCTGAACCTGCCAAATGATTATTAGAAAATTTTAATATTAATTTTCCAACCGAAAGATTATCAACTATTTACACCACTATAAACTTAAGTCATAAGCTTACTGCTACTAGCCCGTATGCCAGATAGAAATAAAATACTAACCCCGCTAACGCACTCACACCAATCCAGGTAATCATACCCACTTTAAAGCGGTACATGGCCAGAAAAGAGATAAGAATCCAGGCCAAGGCGAAGTAGTCCAGCCTCTGGAAAGAAATACCATTGGGGAACAGAACAGCCGTCCCGAAATACACGGTGAGGTTTAGCACCACCCCTACCACTGCAGCCGTGATGACACCTAAAATAGATTTCACGGCTGTGTTGCCGCGGGTACGTTCTATGAACGGGGCACCGGCCAGTATAAAGAAGAAACAAGGCAGAAACGTGTAAAAGGTGGTAGTAAACAAACCCACCGCGCCCATCGCCAGGGAGCCGCCGTACTGGTTGAAGCCTGCCATGAAGCCCACAAACGCCAGCACCATAATAAGCGGACCAGGCGTGGTTTCACCCAAGGCCAGGCCATCAATCATCTCCAGCCTGGAGAGCCAATGGAATTTCTCAACCGTTACCTGCGCCGCATAGGGCAACACGGCATACGCCCCACCAAACGTCACCAAGGCCGCTTTGGTAAAGAAGGCGATTAGGTTCTCCCAGAACGAATACTGGCTGGTGAGCAGATAAAACAAGGCAAGCGGTAACGCCCAAAGCGCCAAGGTAACTGCAAAGCGCAGGAGGCTGCGGCCAAACGTGACGCCCTCTCCCACTACTTCGCTGCCGGCGTGCAGGTAATGGCTTTCTTCGTCATCGGCCTGTTTTTTGGTGGCTTCTTTTTCCTGCAACAGGGCCGGGAAAGCTTTTCTCACCACCAACGCCAACAACACGGCAGCCAGAATGATCAACGGGAACGGTACTTTGAAAAAGAAAATGGCCACAAAACTGGCGGCCGCCAAGGCGTAATGGAACCAGCTTTTCAAGGACTTACCCGCAATCTTGATCAACGCCAGCGCCACTATGGCCACTACCGCCGGTTTCAACCCATAGAACAGGGCCGCCACCCACGGGATAGTCCCGAAGCTCACGTACACGGCACTCAGCCCCAGTAAAATAAACACGCTGGGCAGCACGAAGAAGATTCCGGCTACCAAACCGCCCCGTACGCCGTGCATGAGCCAGCCCAAATAGGTGGCCAGTTGCTGCGCCTCTGGCCCGGGTAAAAGCATGCAATAGTTGAGCGCGTGCAGAAACCGGGAATCTGACACCCACCGTTTTTGCTCCACTATGAACGAATGCATGATGGCAATTTGCCCGGCCGGGCCTCCAAAACTGATGAAGCCCAGCTTAAGCCAAAACAGAAAAGCCTCTCTGAAAGAAGGCTTCTCTGGAGCGGTCAATTTGTGGGCAGAGGTGGTCTCAGGTGTCTTGGTTTCCATAGTGGCGTATTAGTCAGTACAAGAATACGGCACCAGCGAAACTGAGGCTAGCACAGAATTTACCTTTTGGATGGGTTTTACTTTTTGCGCAAACTTTTCCGGTAATCAGACGGGCTTTGCCCCAGCTGCTGTTTGAAAATACGGGTAAAATGGCTCTGGTCAGAGAAGCCGGTGAGGTAGGCTATTTCGGCGAGGGTGTAGCCCGAGGTGTGCAGCAGGTTCAGGGCTTTCTCAATGCGCAGTTTCCTGATATATTCGCCGAAGGAAAGATTGTCAAAGTACCTGGAGAATGCTCGGGAGACGTATGCCGGATTCACGTCCAACGCCTCTGCGATTTCCTTCAGGTTCAAAGTGAGGTTGGTGTCAATCTGGTCCTGGATGATCTCTTTGAGGTGCTGCGCCCAGGCCGGTACTTTCTGCGGCGCGTCTTTTTTCTCCTCCAGAAACTGGTGGTAAGCCTGCAGGAAAATCTGTTCAGTAGGGTGCGTGGTGTGTTTCTGTTTCTGCAAATGCTTGGCCCAGCTGTACAGGCCATCATAAATGATCATCCCCTTCTCCAGCAGTTCCTGGTCATCAGAGATATTAAACGCCATGCCATGCGAGATAGCCCATAGCCCCGCCGACTGTGCCGCCAGCGTGTGGTCATCGGTATCGGCACCACGCACAATGAGCGCCAGGGTCTGCAACGCCGGGTCTTGGTGCAGCTGGTGCTTCTCCAGGAAATAATCAAAGGTGCAGCGGTCCTGGTAATGGCTGTATTCCACGCCGGGTATGTCAAACGGAATGGCGTTGCGTTCCTTGGCCTGGTCCAGCACCTGGTTTTCGGGCACGTAAATGATTTCCGCCGTGGCGTCTATGAAGCGTTTGATAAGCCACGGACAGGCCAGGCGGTCAATTTTAGGACGTTCGCGGGTAATCCATTTCATAAGAAAAGAAACTGGTGGGGCACCAGCGAAAGGTACTTAAAATTCATTTCCTATTTTCGGCCTGATTTTCTAAAAACAGGTCAGAAACAGGAAATATTCCTTACGGTCTCCTCCTGATATCTTTCTGTTAAATTAGTAACTCCTGTATAACCACGCAAAGGCGAGTGCGTATAGGTACGCATTCGCTGAAAAGGGCACCCACACTTCCCCATCAATCTTCATCAAAACCGAAGGAAACACCATGGAACAGCTGCGTATTGCCATTATAGGCGGAGGTTTAAGCGGTACCCTCACGGCTATCCATCTGCTTCAAGCTGCCCGGGAAGCGACCACAGTGTACCTGCTGGAAAAAGACGAGCAGAAATGGTGCAGAGGGGTGGCCTACAGTAGCCGTTTGCCGTTTCAGCCCCTGAATGTGCCCGCTTCACGCATGACGCTGTTTCTAGACAAGCCGAATGATTTCCTGGATTGGCTGCGGGCCCACCAACACCGCTTCCCGCAGGAGCTTCCCCACCCGGTCACCGGCGAAGATTTTATCCCGCGGCATATTTTTGGGGAATACGTGGAGCATTCTTTACAGGCCGCCGAAGCCAATGCCCGCCCGGGCGTTCAGTTCATCAGACTCACGGCAGAAGTGGTTTCGGTTAGTCAGGTTACCGGCGACTCTGGTTTCTTGGTGGCGTTAAACGATTCGAGCACTCTGCAAGTGCAGAAAGTGGTGTTAGGCTTGGGAAATTTGGCACCGGCGCCCGTCCCTATCCTGAACACCCGTTTTTACCGCAGTTCCCATTACGTGGATTCGCCGTGGTCAAACAATCTGCCGGAAACCTTGCCCAAAGACGCGTCTCTACTGCTGGTGGGCTCCAGCCTGACCATGGTAGATTTGGTAGGTAGTCTGCTCGCTCAGGGGCACGAAGGCCAGGTTCACGTAGTCTCGCGGCACGGTTTGCTCCCCCAGCCCCACGCGGTTGATGCCCCGGCCTACACCTTGCGCCACTTGCCACAGCAGCCCCTGACTCCGTTGGCTGCGCTCCAGTATGTACGGGAAGAAATAAGGCTGGCGGCACATGCAGGCAACCCGTGGCAAAGCGTCATTGATGCGTTGCGCGACCATGTCCCGGTGGTCTGGCAGAATTTCACGTTGCCCCAGAAAAAACAATTCCTGCGCCGCCTCAAACCGTACTGGGAAGTGCACCGCCACCGCATGCCGCTGACCTCGCATCTAGTATTGGAGCAGTTACAGCAGAACGGGCAACTGCACCGCCTGGCCGCCCACGTGCTGGACATGCAGCCGCAAGACGGAAAAGCGGTGGTCACCCTGCGGGAACGCGGAAAAATAGCGCCTACCCAGCTGGTAGTAGACAAAGTAATCAATTGCACCGGCCCGCTGGGCGATTACCTGAAAAGCAAAGAACCGCTCCTGCAACAACTTCTGCAGCAAAACCTCATCGCCCCTGACCCGCTCCACCTGGGTCTGGCTGCCACTATAGACGGCACCGTGCTCAATGCCCAGGGCGAACGGGTAGAGCATCTGTTCACGTTGGGTCCGCCGCTCAAGGGTATCTGGTATGAGTCAACCGCCCTGCGGGAAATCAGGCAACAGGCCGCTGCCCTGGCGGGCTTGCTGCTCTCCAATGAAACCATGTTGACAGCGGCGCTATAAGCCTCTGTTTTGGGGCTGTTTTCCAGAAAATAGCCCCAAAACAGAAACTGTCCTTCTCCTGCCCCTTCCGTTCCCGGTTTATCCAGTTCCCCTGTTTTGCTGTTTTCAGAAAATCAGCTCCAAAACAGGGGACATTTCGCTGTTTGCCTCTTTGGAAAGGCACCTCTTTAAAAGAATATAGCTTTTTTACAATGATGATGGTCATCTCCCAGACTGCCATTCCCCCTATTCCCCAAAAAAGGGAAGTGCCTACCTTGTGCGTCGGTTCCCTACTTGGACCCAATACCCATTTCGCATAGCAAAAACATGGCTTTTAACACCCTGCATTCGTTCCATATTCCGGTCATGGGACTGGCCTTTTCTATTGATTCCCCGCTTAAAGTAGCCCGCTACGGCATCTCCTCGGTACTTTCGCTTGCCGATGACAAGCTGCTGGAGGAGATGCGGCAGTACTACACCGCCCTGTATCAGCGCCCCTACGTGCCCATTTCTGAGAAACAGGAAGACTACCGCGCCCAACGCGTGACGGCCTACCTTAACCTGGTAGACGAACTGGTGCAAGAGCAGCTGGAGCGGGTGCGCCAGGAGGAATTCGCCCCCGGCACCCAGCTCACCAAATACTTTGAGATGCTGCCAGAAAAGTTACCGTTGCGCAAACTTTATGAGCAAATGCTGAAAGCAGACAGCCAGCCATACCGGGAATTTCTGCAGGAGAAACTGCGCGCAGCCATTCAGCCGGGCGCTATTGACGTGAACATCATGACCAAGCTGGACAAGACCAATTACTCCGCAGATGGTTCGCCGCTGCCCGCGGAGTATTCAGACGCACTGGCGGCGTTGCGCGGATTTGCCAACAGCACCGTGCGCTCGTCTATTGTATTCTCAGCGGGCATGAACCCGCGGCTGTTCAGTTATATGGAGCAGTTCCCGTGCTTCTTGCCCAACGCCCAGGGCGAATTTGAAAAGACCGTCATCATCAAGGTGAGCGATTACCGGTCGGCGGCGGTGCAGGGCAAGATTCTGGCCAAGAAAGGCATCTGGGTGTCTGAATTCAGGGTGGAATCTGGTTTGAACTGCGGCGGACACGCCTTCGCCACCGATGGGTTGCTGCTAGGGCCTATTCTGGAGGAATTCAAAACCAACCGTGACGCCTTGAAAGCCGAACTCTGGGTCCTATGCCAGCAGGCGCTCACCGCCAAAGGTTTGGAGATTCCTGCTGCGGCTCCCGGGCAACGCCTCACCGTGCAAGGCGGCATCGGCACCGCCCAAGAACATACGTTCTTTTTAGAGCATTACGGGTTTGACGCCACCGGCTGGGGCACACCCTTCCTGCTGGTGCCCGAAGCCACCACCGTAGATGCCGAGACCCTGACCAAACTGTCATCGGCCACCGCCAAAGATCTGTACCTGAGCCCTATTTCGCCGTTAGGCGTACCCTTCAACGCGTTGCGCGGCACCACCAGCGAGCAACTGACCCACGCCCGTATAGACAAAGGCAAACCCGGCAGCCCCTGCGTGAAAAAGCACCTGGTGTCAAACACCGAGTTCACAGACGAGGCCCTCTGCACCGCTTCGCGGAAATTCCAGCGCCGCAAACTGGAGCAGCTGCACCAGCAAGGGCTGTCAGAAGCCGCTCTACACGCCGAAGAAGCCAAAATCCTGGCCAAGGAGTGTCTCTGCGAAGGGTTGGCCAACACGGCGTCGCTGCTGTATAACATGGGTAAAAAAGCGCTGAGCCGACCGGTGGCCATCTGCCCCGGCCCCAACCTGGCGTTCTTCTCGGGCATTTTCAAGCTGCAGGAAATGGTAGACCACATCTACGGCCGCTTCAACGCCCTGAACCAGACGTACCGTCCGCACGTGTTCATCAACGAGCTCAAGCTGTACATTGACTACTGGAAAAACAAGAAAGCCGAACAGCTGGACACCCTTACTGATAAGCAGGCCAAATACCTGAACACCTTCTGGCAGAACCTGCAATCTGGTATCAGCTACTACAAAGAACTGCTGCCCATGCTGTTCTCTAAAGACGAACTGGAGAAACGGTACATCATGCTGGAAGAACTGCTGGAGGCCGAAGACCAGCTATTAGAAGCGGCGTTGGTGCGGGTACAGGCGTAAACCAGATTCACCTGAGGCGGCCTGGCTTTCTCTGGATTTTCCTGGATTTTGAATGGCTGTTAAGGGTACCGCTCGCTGGTTCCAACGTTGCAGTGTAACGCTCTATGGTCTGGCCTCTATGGCGCGGAAGTTACTTCCGTGACTTACTTTCAGTAATTTCAACACCAGAGGCAGGGCGTTGCAAGCAGCACCTGACCAGCAACTTTCCGGCGCAAGCGGACGAGCAGCCATATGTTCGGACACAAGCGGACGCTTGCGCCAGAGGAAACAATAGTAGGTTAAAGACAAAATATTACCAGACGTTTTCGGGCTAATTTTCTAAAAACAGGCCGAAAACAGAAAAGCCGTAGGCCGCCGCCTGCGCACGTGACAGAACCATGAACCGAATCAGATTAACGCGCCGCTTCACGTTTGAGGCGGCGCACGCGTTAACCCACTATGACGGCGCCTGCCGCCACATTCACGGTCACTCTTACAAACTGGAGGTCACCGTGATGGGCACCCCGCTGGAAGAGGACAAACACCCCAAAGACGGCATGGTGCTGGACTTCGGGGATTTGAAGAAGACCGTGAACACGCACGTGCTGCACCTGCTGGACCACGCCCTGCTCCTGCGCGACACCAGTTCCCGCGCCCTTATCTCCCTCTTGGAGGAACAAGGCCACAAGCTGCTGCTCACCGCCTTCCAGCCCACCTGCGAGAACCTGCTCCTGCACATCAAAGACCAGCTCCAGCCCCAGCTACCAGCCTATGTGCACCTGCACAGCCTCCGGCTTTGGGAGACTGAGAATGCGTTTGCGGAGTGGTATGCAGCCGATAATGAATAATTTCTGTTTATGAGCTAGTTTTTGGAAAACAGGCCGAAAACAGGAGCGGTTAGCCCTCCCAGGTTAAAAAAACCTGGTAGGGCTTTTTGTTGGCAAAGGCAGCTGGCACAGACGCTCGCAGGTCCTCCGGACGCTACAAGGTCTTTTCTAATTTGCTGATTGTGACAATGGAATGGAGCTGGCGCGAGTCTTCAGACTCGTGACAAGTGATGCTGCGAGTCTCCAGACTCGCCGGGAACCATGAGACTAGAACATATCAACTGGAGTCTGGAGACTCCCACCACTCATCGGCACGAGTCTGGAGACTCGCGCCAGTGGAAAGCCAGAAAAAGCCAACTGCTGTTTTCGGCCTGTTTTCAGAAAAACAGCTCCAAAACAGCAAAGCCTCTCCAGGAGGAAAGGCTTTGCTGTATGAATGTGTGTTTCGCAAGTTGAAAACTTGCGGAAATTTGTCCCACAAGTTACGCTGGAGCTAAACTTGCGGGAGTTTTCATTGAAGTTACTTCTTCAGTGCCTGCCACAGAATCTCGGCGGGGTGCAGGGCTTTTTTGGCGGTGCCGTCTTTGATTTGGTGACGGCAGCTGGTTCCGGCGGCGGCGATGAGGGTTTCCGGGGCGGCGTTCCGAACGGCCGGGAACAGCACCAGCTCGCCAATCTGCATGGAGACGTCATAATGCTCGGCCTCATAACCGAACGACCCGGCCATGCCGCAACAGCCCGAGGGAATCATCTCCACCTCGTAATTCTGGGGCAGCGACAGGATTTTCTGCGTAGGCGTGAGCACCTGCAACGCTTTTTGGTAACAGTGGCCGTGCAATTTGATGTGCTTCTTCTCCTGCGTGAAGGCAGCGGCGGTGATACTCCCGTTTTCGGCCTCTTTTTGCAGAAACTCCTCTAAAAGGTAAGAATTGGCGGCTATCTGTTGGGCGGCGGGCACTAAGTCAGCGGGCACCAAGTCCAGGTACTCATCGCGCAGCGTTAAGATAGCCGAAGGTTCAATCCCGATGATGGGCGTTCCGTTGGCCATAGCTTTGTTCAGAAGCTGCACGTTTTTGATCGCAATCTCCTTGGCATCACGCACCAAGCCTTTGGACAGGTAAGTACGTCCGCTTTCCAGGTGCTCCGGAATCTGCACCGAATAGCCCAACGCTGAGAGTAGTTTCACCGTGGTCTGGCCAATCTCTACATCATTGTAGTTCGTGAACTCGTCGCAGAAGAGATAGACAGGCTTACCGGTTTTGGCGGCGCTGGCCTTCTCTTTCTGCCATTTCCTGAACCAGCTTTTGAGGGTGGTTTTTCCAACTTCGGGCAGGGAACGGTCCACGGCAAAGCCCACAGTTTTCTTGATCAGTTTGCTGGTGACGGGGTTACTGATCATGAAGTTGTAGACGCCGGGCACCACGGAGGCCAGTTGCTGCATTTTGGTGAAGTTGCCCACCATGCGCGTACGCAGCGGAATGCCGTTGGCGTCATGGTAATGCTGCAGGAACTCGGCTTTCATTTTGGCCACGTCTACGCTGCTGGGGCACTCGCTTTTGCAGGCTTTGCAGCTCAGGCACAGGTCCATCACCTCCTTGATTTCCTTGTGGTCAAACTTGTTGACTTTCTCTGAATTGGTGAGGAACTGGCGCAGGATGTTGGCGCGGGCGCGGGTGGTGTCTTTCTCCTGGCGGGTGGCCATGTAGCTGGGGCACATGGTGCCGCCGCTCACGTGGGTTTTGCGGCAGTCACCGGAGCCGGAGCATTTTTCGGCGAGCCGCAGGATTCCCTCCTGGCGGGTGAAGTCAAACAGCGTCTCCACCGGAATGAGCTGCTGGGCCGGGCGTTCCACGTAGCGCAGGAACTCGTTCATGGGCGGCGTGTCCACAATCTTGCCCGCGTTGAAAATATGCTTCGGGTCGAAAATCTGCTTTACTTCTTTAAGTAGTTCATAAACTTCCTGCCCCAAAGCTTGCGGAATGAACTCGCCGCGCAAACGACCATCGCCGTGCTCACCGCTCAAAGAGCCGTTGTATTTCTTGACCAAGGCCGTGGTGTCAGCGAGCACTTCCCGGAAAACCCGCTTGCCTTCATTGGTCTTGAGGTTGATCATGGGCTCAATGTGCAGTTCCCCGGCCCCGGCGTGGGCGTAGTACGAGGCCTGTAGGTTGTATTTCTCCAGCACTTGCTGCACATCAGTCACGTAGGCGGGCAGATCCTCGGGAGACACGGCGCAGTCTTCAATGAGGTTCACGGGCTGGGTGTCGCCGGGCAGGTTTCTGATTAAGCCCAGACCGGCTTTGCGCACGTCCCACACGGGTTTGGTGAGGGCGCCGCGCACCACTGGGTAGGCGTAGCCCAGACCGGCGGCTTTGAGGTCGGCAATCATGGCATCGGCCTTGGCCGTGATTTCGTCCTGACTGTCGGCCATGAATTCTACCATGAGCAACGCGGCCGGATCGCCTTCAATGAAGAAGCGGTTGGCGTCATAGGTGCGGTGGCCCTTGGTGAAATCCATGATGTATTTGTCCACCAGCTCAGACGACATGGGGTGGTGCTTGAGAATGATGATGTTGGCTTCCAGCGCCTCCAGCAATGACGTAAAATGCACGCACACCAGCCCTTCCTCTTTGGGAGGCAGCGGCAGCAGGTTCAGTTTGGCTTCGGTCACAAAGGCCAGCGTGCCTTCAGAGCCCGCCAGCAGTTTGCATAAATCCAGCGTGGTCTGGCCTTCTTCGCCCGCGCCTTCGTCTACCAGAAAATCCAGTGCATAGCCGGTATTGCGGCGGGTCAAGGTCTTCTTGGGGTAGTTCTGCTGAATGAGCGCACGGTTTTCCGGGCTACTGATGAGGCCGTAGGTTTTGCGGTAAATCTCGCCCTCCAGGTTGGGCAGGGCTAGTTTCTGTTGCAGTTCCTCGTGGGTGAGCGGCTTGAATTCGGCTTCGGAGCCATCACTCAATAACACTTTGGCCGAGAGCAAATGCGTACGGGTATCGCCCCAGACAATGGAGTGCAGGCCGCAGGAGTTGTTGCCAATCATGCCGCCCACCATGGCGCGGCTGGCCGTGGAGGTCTCAGGCCCAAACAGTAGTCCGTGCGGACGGAGCGTGGCGTTCAGGTCGTCCCGGATGACACCCGGCTGCACGCGCACCCACTGCTCCTGCGGGTTCACCTCCAGGATTTGGGTGAAATATTTGGAGATGTCTACCACCAGGCCATTGCCCACCACCTGACCAGCCAGCGATGTACCCGCCGCGCGCGGAATCAAGGTAATCTGATGCTCATTCGCGAAGCGGATTAAGGCTTTCAAGTCCTCCTTTGTCTTAGGGATAGCCACCGCCGTGGGCATCTCCTGGTACACCGAGGCATCTGTGGCGTACACCCGCCGCTGGGCCTGGTGCAAAGAAGATTCTGTATTGTAAAACAACTCGCCGGTGAGAGAGGCTTCCAACTCAGCAAAGGCAGATGTTGATGGGGCGGAAATCATAGGGTATAAATTGTCAGGCAAATATAGAAAGCCCAAAACCGGAATTCTAACATCTTTTACTATGTAACGGCAGAGGGCAAAGCTCCTGTAAAAGAAGCAGATCTTTTTCTTCTGTTTTTGACCTATTTTAACAAAAACAGGTCAAAAACAGGAATGGGTAGTATGACTGGCCGGGGCTATCCCTGGTGGTTGCCCTGCCTGACTGGTCAACGCAATGGGCAATGACCCGTACTGCCCCTACCCCACAAACTTTATCAAGCACCCAAAAGACAGCTTGTGCACCTGCTGGGCGGTCTTGGGGTTCAGGAGCAGGATCTTGCCCTGGGCTTTCAGCTGTTCCATGGCCGTGAAGTAGTTGGCTTTGCAGTAGTTCGTCTCCACGTTGTGCTTTTCGTAGATCTTCTCCAGGCTCAGGCGGTTCAGCCGGGCGGCCTGCTGCGGCAGTTCCTGCACCAGTTTGTGCAGGGAGAACGGCAGGTACCGGGCGTACTCCGGCACCAACAGCCGCACCGGCTTTACCCCGGCGGCCATCATGGGCACCCCGTCCTCCTGATATTCACTGTAGTCTAACAGAATCTCTTTGAGCCGGGTACAGAGCGCTTCACTTACAGAGGCGAACAGCAGGTACTGGTACGGCTGTTCTTTTCCCGGCAAGCCGAAGGCAAAGGTGACGGTTCTGTACCCTTTTTCCCGCAGGCCCAGTTCCAGGCTTTTCAGCAGAAACTCCTCCCGTTTTTTGCTCTGGCTTCTCCGTTCAAAGAAAGGCGCAATGGCCGCCGCCTGTGAGCCGAAGAGCTGCTGCACCGGGCCTGATTTGTCTAGACTTTTGGCTGCTGCTTTCAATTTACCCGCCTCAAACAACAGGAACAGGTCTGCGGCGCTGTTCCCCAGTGCCTGCGCCAGCACCTCCTGTGAGAATTTGTACCCAAACGGGTCCAGCGCCAGCAGTGCCGGAATCTCAGAGTGCATTCGCTCCTTGAACGGCAGCTGATTTTCAGGCCCGTTCACAAACCCGGGGGCGTTGCCTAGTTCCGCGTAAAACGGAAGCGCCGGCACCGTCTGCTCCACCGCGGCCAGGGCTGTTTTATTGGCATCGGCGAAAAAAGTATGGAAAGCTGCGTTCAGGTTCAGCCGAGCCCCGGAATTGGCAAAGATGCTTTTCAGTACTTTAGCAGGGGCAGTGGTGGCAGGTTGCACTTCCTCCCCCAGCGGAATCCCCGCATTCAGATCCGCAAAGAGTAAGGCAGGCGCTGGGGAGTCTTTCTGGGCGGCCAGCTTCCCTTCTCCCCAAACGGGTAAGAACTTAGGCAACAGCTCCCCCTTGGTTTCAGAAGGGCTTCTCTTCTGCTGAAAGAAATTATTTGGCTCAGTACCTGTCACTACTTCTTCTCCGGCTATCACTTTTGCTCTATCCGCCTGTCAGGCATGTTTCCCCAACAGGAACTCTGAAACGGAATACAAAGGTACTTGGCTGTTTTTTGGTCTAGTTTTTCTGAAACAGCAAAACAGCAGGAGAATATGGGCGGGAAGAAGTTGGCTGAACACAATGCAACAACAGAACCTATTTCAACGGCTCCTGCTCATTGGTGATAAAGAACATGCCCGTGTTAATGCCGTCTACCAGGGTTTGAATGGTTTTAGCGTTAAACGTCTTGAGCAGCTGCTCCCGGTACAGTTTGATATCATTGTGCAACGGACACGGGTGGGTATCTGAGCAATGCTTCATGCCCATGCCGCATTTTTTGAAAGCCTCCAGCCCGTCAATGGTGCGCACCACCTCCAGTATGCTAATATCGGCCGCCGGCCGATGCAGGTAAAAGCCGCCGCCTGGGCCTTTCATAGAAGCGATCACTCCCTTGCGCACCAGGTCCTGCAGAATCTTGCCAATGAAATGGGTTGGCAGATCCAGTTCCTTTCCAATCTCTTTAATGCCGGACCGGTGACCATTGGCGTCATTCAGGGCAATGTAGACGATCGCCCGCAGGGCATATTCTGTGGTTTTTGATAGCATCTGTTTTCTCTTACCTCTCTATACGGCTGCTAAGATATTAGATCTGTTCCAGTTGACGCCTTCCTTCTTCGGTAATCATTTCAGGAGACCACATGGGCCCCCACACCACTTCCACCTGCACATCATACCGGGGGAATCTTTTCTGCAGGATCTGCTGCGTGGCCGTGGTAATGGTAGCCCCCATGGGGCAGCCGCGGGTGGTGAGGGTAAGCTCTATGTACAACCGCTCCTGGGTGAGCTGCACACTGTAGACAAGGCCAAGGTCAACAATATTCAGCCCTACCTCTGGATCTATGATGTATTTTAAGGTCTCCAGCACTTGCTGGCGAACCTCAGGGGCGGGCGTTTCCATAGGGGAAGGGCTTTAGCTCATGCACTTTGTGCAGCAACAGGTGAAACACGTTGGCGGTGAACAGTACCGCCGCCAACGTTAAGGCTATGGCACCGGCTAAGATGAGTTGGGGCTCCCTTAGCAGCACCCCCGTCACCAGCACCACAAACCCCAGCAGGTAACTTATGTTCTGCCAGCGTAACAGGGAATGGTTGTAGAGGTCCTTGGGTAATGGCGTCTTATAACGGCCCACCAGATCTTCATAGGCATGCATCCAGACTATGAACGGCAGCGTCTTAAACGTCTGCCCCAGAATTAAAGCCGTAATGAAACCCAGGAAAACAGTGAGGCCATACACCAGGTACAGGCTGGAAAGCAGCGGCATGGGTAACGCCACACCACTGCCCACCACCAGTGCCAATAAAAGCGGAAGCACCAGCAAGCCCAGTGCCACAAATGTCTGCTGCATGCCCAGATCCAAATCTGCCCGCTGCCGGGTTTTCTTCGCCTCCCAAAGAAAAAGTAAAAAGGCGCCCACCCCGCCGCCCACCAGTAATGCATACAAGGGCAGCAACGGTGTGTGCAGAAACAGGTGGTCAATGATAAAGAGCCCCAGCCCCGCATTAATCAGGTTATAGGACCAGGTCAGTTGTTTGGTGCCCTCTACGTGCGCCAGCAGAAACATGGGAATCAGTTTAGCGCCCACCCCTATAATCAGAAGCAGAAACCAACCCGCCATGCCAATGTGCGCGTGCAGCTGGAGGTAGTGCACGTGGTCCTGGGGCAGGAACGGCCTGGACAAGTTTACCGACATCAATAAACCAATGAATCCGGTGAGCAGCAGCCAGACAGCCGAGGTTACTATAAAATCTGCCTCAATGGTCCACTTAGGGGCTTTTCTGGCGGTTTGTATGAGATTGAGGTTGAAAAGCAGGAAAGAGAGAAACAGGCAGCAGGCCGCCAGGTGCATGGGCAGGCCCACCTTGAAAAACCAGAAACTGTACGCCAGCAAAATAGTACCCGTGCCCAGAAACGCAAACGTGCAGAGGGCAAGCTTCTCACTGTACAACCTGCCCTCCAGCACCACCGGCAGTAACTGGTAGAGTGCCCCAAAGATAACCATGGTGGCCCAGCCCAGTACTGCCACATGGGTCAAGGTTAAGAGTTTAGGGTGGAAATAGTGTCCGCCAAAAGCATCTGTTGAAAGCAGCAGCAACAGGCAGAGCCCCAGAAAAGAGACAGCTGAAAACGCGTAATGGGGTAATACCACCCATTTACTGGGGGAATTAGAGGCAATTGCGGTGCTCATCTTCTTACAGTTTATAAATCAGCAGATAGGTCTGGTGAGGGCCTGCGTCTTGAATAGATACCTGAAAGCCCCGGCTCTCCAGTTGCGGCAAGAGAAACTGGGGCACCCGCTTATGGGTCACGTGCAGTGCCTGCCCCGTAGGGAGCCACTCCAGTTCATTCAGAATGGTTACCATAGGCTGCGGCATTTCCAGCTGACGTACATCTACCCGCTTCATATTGCCTGAGAAACGGGTCAGCACCTGGTTATATTCATCCGTTTCTGGAGTGACCTCTTCAATATTAGCCACTTCTTCCGTTTGGCGCCAGAAGTAGGTGTATACCAGTTCCGGCTCATTTTCATGGGTGAAGTTCAAAAAACCGCGTTTTTGCAAAATCTGGAGCAGCGGGGTGGGTTCAAAGGTATTGATCAGAACCAGGGCCTGCTTCTCATTCAATTGGTCAACGGCTTGCATAATGCGCAGAAAAGGGTCATTGCCCATGGCTATGTCTTCTCGCACGTCTAGGTAGGTGAAGGCGTTTTGGGGCAGTTTTTTCAAAAACAGCGGAAAAACAGCCCATGCCTGTGGCACCTGCGGGACCGGCCCCTCTTTTTCTTTCTGCACCACAAACCCCAGGGGTGCCAGCCTTTCAAAGAAGGTTTCCACCCCACAGCCCCCAAGGCGGGCTGCGTCTGCAATGGTTACCCGGGCTGCCAGAATCTTGCGCAGAATGGGGTTCCGGAGTTTCTCAAAATGCCGGTTGATGGAAGCAATAGCCTCAATGGCGGCCGGATTGGCTTTGATCAACGCTGAGATCTTTGTATGGGCTCCTATTTCCATGGGGTAAAACATAATTCCTCACCGGCTCCTAGATGAGCAGATCAGGTACGTTGAAGCTGTTTAGAGTTTTTGAAACTGGCAGGCACAGGCTACCGGGTAAGGTTGTTCACCAGCCAGTGGTTTCTGTTTTCGGTCTGTTTTTCAAGAAACAGCCCGAAAACAGAAACTTGAATCTTTGCCAAATACCTTTCTACCAAACCTCTAAACAGCATCTTTGGCAAAATGGGGGTACTTCGTTTTTCGCTATTAATCTGCCCTAAGCCGCTGTGGTTTTGGTATTCCAGAAGTCTGGGCTGAAGGCGTCTTCCCGGGGGGCATGGTTGTGGGCCAGGAGCTTTCCCGCCAGTTCCAGTTCCTCTGCGGGTACCAACGTTTGCAGGTAAGGGAACAGGTCCCGCTCTTCCCACCTAATGTGATCAGTGAGGTCTCTGTCCAGCACTTTAAAAAGATCTCGGTTAAGGGGGCTGCCTTCCTGAATGAGATCTATGAGCTTCTGCAGGAGGCGGTGTTCCTCTTCCAGCCGCAGGCGTACTTCGTGGTCCTGGGGCAGCAGGCGGGCCAAAAGCCACTCCTCTTCGGCACAGTGGGGTTGGAGCAGGTTCTTCCAGAAATACTGCACATACGCCCGCAGCACTCGCAGCTGGGTGCCATTCTTCAGCCCCTGCCTGATCTTCCAGCAGAACAGCAGCCCGAAGTGGTGTTCACGGCTCAGGGGAATCAGGCTCTTGTCTCTCTTTTGGGGAGTCACGGTGGTTTTCATGACGGTAATGGGCAGCGCCCGGTTTAACTAGTGGGAAAGCGGGCGGGCAAATCCTGCACCCGCCCCTTTCTCCTTTTTATAACACTTCTTTTTCCAGCTCCAGCGCCTTGGGGAACAGGATGTTGTTCTCCAGGTGAATGTGGCGGTGCAGATCTTTCTCAAACTCCTGTAGTTTGGCAAAGGCCACACGGTAGGTGGCGCAGGCGTCTTCAGGCAGGGTAAAGTCATTGGTCAGGGTTCTGATGGCCTCCAGTTCCCCCCCGGCCGCCTCATGCTCCATCTCCATCATGTTTATGGGGTTCTGGATAGAGCCAAAGGCCGCAGGTGCCAGTTTAGCCCCCTTCTGTTTCGCCTCGTTCAGCTGCTTTATGTAGGGGAAGAGCACGCGCTCCTCTTTGGGCATGTGGCTTTCCAGTTCATTGGCCACATTTACAAAATGGTTTGCCACCTGCACCAGCTCGGGGTGGCGGCTCCCGTGCACGCGGGCTATCTTATTGGTGTACTCGTACAAAGCTGGGATGGCCTCCCGCACATATTTGTGGTGGATGTTCACAATGTAATCTGCCAGGAAAGAAGGATCCCAGCTGGCAAAATCGGTCTCGGCCACGGCCGATGTGTCTGGCAGGGCGCCCAGCTCCCGCTCTAACTGCTCCTGGCTCACGCCTTTCTCCTCACAGGCCTGGGCAACCGACTTCTTGCCGCCGCAGCAAAAGTCAATGCCGTACTTCTTGAAGACCTGCGCCTTCCTGAAGTCTTTGGCCACCAACTCCCCCACGGTTTCCCCTTCGGCGGGCGCCAATTTGGTAATTTTCACTTCCCACACCTCCGGGCCCTGCCCCAGGTACTCCCACTTAAAGACGTTGCCCCGCTCGCCCAGCAGCTGGTAATACAGCGGCTTGGGATCATGGTCATTATGAATGATAAAGGCCTCGCCCCCGCCCAGGCGGTCAAACCGGTCAAAGATGGTGGGGTGTTTCAGGCGAGGCTCAAGGAGGGTGACATTTAAGATGTCTATGGTTTCTGTAGTAATCATGGCTGCAATAGTTTATGTCTTTCTTCAATCACCGGAGTAAAGGTAAAAGGGCGGAACGGAAAATAAAAGATAAAAGGGTATTTTATTATTTTAAATCTGTTTTACCTTTACCCCCACCAGGCAGCCGCGCCCCCTGCTTCTGAACAGGCACCAGCACTGGTCTTCCGCTCTTTTGAAGACAACATAAGTTTACTGCAACAGAAAGAGGAAAGGAATGACCGAAGTTCTGTGAACACATGATGTTGATCATGTCAACAGCCTTGCCGGTACGCTAGCTTGCCGGGCCTCGCCACCTGGCTGTCCGTTTCCATGCACGCCTGAGTTTCTGTTTTCGCTGTTTTCTGAAAAACAGCCCGAAAAACAGAAACTAGGCGCGGGAAAGGGTGAATTGCCCTGGTATGGCACAGGTTATTACCGTCAAATCTTCCTCACATATATACTAAGATTATCTACCCATGAAAGAACAACAGCTAAAGCCGCCGGGGCTCTCCTTCTCCCGCCGTTTCACCCGGGAGGGTCTCTCCCCTTTTGACCAATACGCCTATGAAAAGCGAACCTCAGTGATCAAGACCCCCGGCGGAGACGTGGTGGCTGAACTGAACAATGTGGAGGCACCCTCGCAATGGTCTCAGATTGCCACTGATATCCTGGCCCAGAAATACCTGCGGCGGGCGGGGGTGCCGCAGCCAGACGGCAGCCTGGGAGCGGAGCATTCTGTAAAACAGGTGGTGCACCGGCTGGCCAACTGCTGGCGCGTCTGGGGCAGCCGCTACGGTTATTTCCAGAGTGGGCAAGACGCGCAGGTGTTTTATGAGGAGCTGGTGTACATGTTGCTGGGGCAGTATGCCGCGCCCAACTCACCGCAGTGGTTCAACACCGGCCTGTTTGAGTCTTACGGCATCACAGAGAAATCTGAGGGACATTTTTATGTTGACCCAGACTCTGGGGAGCTGCGGGAGTCTACCTCCTCTTATGAACGTCCGCAACCACATGCCTGCTTTATTCTGTCTGCTGAAGACAATCTGACTCTGAAAGGGGGCATCATGGACCTGCTCCTGCAGGAGGCACGGGTTTTTAAATACGGCTCTGGGGTAGGCACCAACTATTCCAACATCAGGGGCAAAGACGAGCCCCTCTCCGGCGGAGGCACCTCCTCAGGGCTCATGTCTTTTCTGCGGGTGGGCGACCGGGCCGCCGGGGCCATCAAATCTGGCGGCACCACCCGCGCGCGGCCAAGATGGTGTGCCTGGACCTGGACCATCCTGAGATTCTGGACTTCATCAACTGGAAGAAAGGGGAGGAGAAGAAAGTGGCAGCCCTTATTGCCGGGGGCTACTCCTCAGACTATGAAGGTGAAGCCTACCAGACGGTTTCGGGGCAGAACAGCAATAACTCAGTGCGTATTCCCAATGCTTTCTTTGCGGCGCTAGAGCAACAGCAGGATTGGCCCTTAAAAGCCCGCACCACCGGCAAGGTTGTGAAAACGGTGCCCGCCCAGACACTCTGGCAGCAGCTCAATGAGGCCGCCTGGGCCTGCGCAGACCCGGGTGTGCAGTTTGACACCACCATCAATGACTGGCACACCTGCCCCGCTGAAGGCCGCATCAACGCCTCCAACCCCTGCTCTGAGTACATGTTCCTGGACAATACCGCCTGTAACCTTGCCTCTTTGAATCTGCTGGCCTTCTACCATCAGGAGCGGCAGGAGTTTGACACTGACGCTTTTGCCCATGCCTGCCGCCTCTGGACGGTGGTTCTGGAGATTTCTGTGCTCATGGCCCAGTTTCCTTCTGAAGCCGTGGCACTGCGCTCCTACCAATACCGCACCATTGGGCTGGGCTATGCCAACCTGGGGGCACTGCTTATGGTGCAAGGACTGCCCTATGACAGTAACGCCGCCCGCGCCCTGGCCGCCGGCATTACCTCGCTCATGACAGGTGCCAGCTACCAGACATCGGCTGAATTGGCGGCGGCAGCAGGTCCTTTCCCTAAATTTAGCCAGAACCGGGCCAGTATGTTGCGGGTCATCAGAAACCATCAGCACGCAGCCTATAACCTGCCAGACCAGTATGAAGGGTTAAGTACGCAGCCCCTGGGGCTTGACCAGGACCTGTGCCCGCCTAACGTGCTTGCCGCAGCCAAACATGCGTGGGCAGAAGCGCTCAGGTTAGGCGGTTTGCACGGTTTCCGGAATGCCCAGGCCACCGTCATTGCCCCCACCGGTACCATTGGTTTGCTCATGGACTGCGACACCACCGGCGTAGAACCTGATTTTGCCCTGGTGAAATACAAGAAGCTCGCCGGGGGCGGCTATTTCAAGATCATCAACCAGTCACTTCCGCAGGCGCTGGAACGGCTAGGCTACCCCCCTTCCCACATAGAGGCAATAGTAAAATATGCCAAAGGGCACGCCACTTTAACAGGAGCACCGCACGTGCACCCTGAAGCCCTGGTGGCGCTGGGTTTTTTACCCGAAGACATAGAGAGGCTGGAAACCGCCCTCCCTACCGCCTATGACCTTGCCTCTCTGTTCAGCACGAACGTTCTGGGGGAGGCTTGTCTAGAGCGTCTGGGGTTTGCCCTGGCCCATTACCAAAGCACCTCTTTCCAGCTGTACAGGCGTTAGGCCTTTCGGCTGCCCAGCTACAGGAGGCCAACGACTTTATCTGCGGCACTATGACTGTTGAGGGAGCTCCCTACCTGAAGGAAGAACACTATGCGGTATTTGACTGCGCCAACCGCTGCGGCACCAAAGGTACCCGTTTCATCAAGGCCCAGGGGCACATTCTCATGATGGCGGCGGTACAGCCGTTCATTTCTGGGGCTATCTCAAAAACCATTAACCTGCCCCATGAAACCACCCCGGAAGAAGTGGCCAGTTGCTACGCCCTCTCCTGGCAGCTGGGCCTGAAAGCCTGTTCCCTCTACCGTGACGGCAGCAAACTTTCTCAGCCACTCACTTCTAAAACCACCGCAACCGCCCCTGCAACAGACACTGCCCGGGAACCGGAGCAGCAGGAGTTGCTCTACAGCAGCGAACAGGTGCTTAAAGCCGCACAGGCCATTCTGGCCGAATCACCCAATGATTCTTTCAGGCAGCAGCTGTCACACATGGTAGAGCGCCGTAAACTGCCAGACAAGCGCAACGGGTTCACCCAAAAAGCAAAGATTGACGGCCATACCGTGTACATCAGGACCGGGGAATATGCAGACGGCAGTCTGGGAGAAGTCTTCATTGACATGTACAAAGAAGGGGCTTCCTTTAGGTCTATTCTGAACTGTTTTGCCATTTCTGTCTCCCTGGGATTACAATACGGGGTGCCGTTGGAGGAATTTGTAAACCGCTTTACGTTTACCCGATTTGAGCCCGCAGGCAGGGTAGAGCACCCCAACATCAAGCAGGCCACCTCTGTGTTTGACTACCTGTTCCGGCTACTGGGGTATGAGTACCTGAACAGGGCTGATCTGGTGCACGTACCTGATGCACCGCAAAATGCTTCCGTTGCCCCTGATCCAGCCCCCGCCCCACAGACGGAAGACCCTAAGGCCCCTCCTGCTCCCAAGGCTAAGATTTTAACGGAGGTGGCTTTTTCCAACACTGCCCTGCAAGAACAGACCCAGCAGGTGTTGGCCAGCATGATGGGAGATGCTCCCATCTGTACCACCTGCGGACATCTCACCATCCGTTCCGGTACGTGCTATAAGTGTCTGAACTGCGGCAACAGCCTGGGGTGCAGTTAATTTGGGTTAAGCAAAAACAGGAAAGGCAGCCACTTGTGGCTGCCTTTCCTGTTTTTGGCCTGTTTTGGTGAAAACAGGCCAAAAACAGACTTTCCCAAAGCCTCTTTGTAAGGACAGGGAACGGCTGACTTCAGCACACTTGCATTTTGTCTTTCCACTGGGACATGAAAAACAGCAGCATGCCCGCTGGTAAAAAAATACTCACGCCAAACAGCAGTTCATGGTAGTACGGTATTGCCCCAGCCTCCCACCAAAACAGGGCTCCTTGCAGAAATAAAAGCGCTTCTGTAGCAATAAACCCTAGCAGGAACAGGCCCATGCCCCAAAGGCTCTTATTGGTCTGGAGTTGGAGCCAGCCCTGCTTGCCCATAAATGCAAACAGAAAAAAGCTGATGAACCCAATGAGCACCAGGTGCAGGTATGCAATAATTAAGTACCGGAACCGATAAGCAATGTCTGCTATATAAGGCAACGCTGTCATCAACTGCAGGAGGTTCTTGGCAATGAAGGCCGCCACTGCCAACCAGAACACCCCCCCGGACAAGCCGGTGAAAAGCAATTTCAATTTCTGCCTTACAGGCCACACATGCACCAGCAGCAGTAAGACCGCTACTACTTGCGCCATCCCTGACGCGCCTCCTGCCCAGTACACCCAGGCGGCAGGCTGCGTCCAGAGCACAGAGAGCAGGAAGGCGGGCATAAAGGACCAGAAAAGCAACCGGAAGATGAGATTTCCTTTCTTTCGGCTCACCCCCAGACCGTGCTGTTCCAGGAGCCAGAAAAAAAGCCCCAGTACCGCAAACGTAAACCAGCCGTTATACTGGAAGTGCAGGTAAAAATAGATGGCGTTGTAGTAGAGGGAACCCCCGCTGTGACCGGTAGCCATGACAGGCCCCAGCGACCAAGGCCCTAAAGATGACACCGCTAAGAAAAACAAGGCTGCCTTTATAAACCGGAAAGACAACTGCTGGGAAAAACGTCCCACCCCGGCCCGGTTAGCATCTTTCAAAAACTGGTATATAAACCAATAGTTCAACAGGAGGTGAGCCGTGCTAAAGGTAATGGAGGCGGCCGCATACCCCTGTACCGGAAAGCTGAGCAGCATGCCCAGCACCGCCGCCTGTGACAGCCAAAACTGCCAGGTATAGGTCTTTTTGGTACGCAGTCCGGGCGGTAAGAACACCAACAGGAGCACCACCATTACCGCAGTATACAGCCAACCCAGCAAGGCAACATGGGAATGGGCGTGTAGCAGGTATTTGTAGTTCAGCCCTTCTATGGGGGCTACCAACAGGTACCGCAACAACAACCCCAGACAGGCCACTAGAACCAGCTGCGCGAGCGCCACCAAAAGCCAATTCTGTCTTGAAACCACCTTCACGGGATAAACTTCTATATAACCCAGTCTAGTTGTACAGGCACAGCTGCCACCAGGGTGGCTTCTGCCAACGTTAGAAGATCAAGCTGAACGCTTTGGGCCCGGTCTTTGGCATACCAGGTATGCAGGTGCTGCATCAGCTCCTCTTTGTTGAGATGCGGGTGCTCCGCCTTTAAGGCCATAAACTGCTGTTGAATGGTTTCGGGACGAGAGCCCCACGTGAAAAGCCGCTCACCTGTTTCGCGGTCTTCACAGATCAGCTTGGGGATAGACCGGCTCCCGTTGGTCAAGCAGGTATCCATGAGGTGGGGGTTCTGGTCCCGCAGAACAATGACCAACTCCAGGGTAGGTACAGCCGCCGCAATGGCTGCTATAGCCGGAAGGGTTTGGGCGGCATCACCGCACCAACTTTCTACCAAGACCAGCCAGCGCCAGTCAGGCTGATGCTCCCGCAGAAGGGCCCCCAGCGCCGGCAGCAAGACAAACTGTTTCTCTCCCCGTTTCATGCGCTGCAGGTTGAGTTTGGTATAGACAATGCGCTCCTGGGTCTGCTCCGGTCCGGTAGCCTTCTTCTCCAGTACCAGCCGTTCTACCAGATTTCTATACTCAGCGTAGGTGAGCGGGTTTAAAATTTGTATGGGTAAATGGCTCATAATTCTCCTATTTGTTTGGGTGCTGCAAGTGTACCTGAAATGAAGCTGGGCAACAATGACTCTGGTCACTGCGTCAGCTGCGCAAAGGCAATTGCTGTTTTGGTTCTGTTTTGAGAAAAACAGCCTAAAAACAGCACCTGCCTCTTTCAATAAAAAAGCGCAGGCACTACTGCCTGCGCCTCAAACCAAGGGTAGAACCCCATTCACAGATAGTTTACACAGATAAAATATGGAATAGAATTTAAAGATCCCTGCGGGCGAAGATCTGGCGGGAGCTGACCATAGGCACCAGGATCCAGAGCAGCATGAGCCCCAATGCCAGGGAAATCCCCCAGAAGCTCCCCAATATGCTTTTGTACAGGGCGCCAGTGTACCCCATGAGGGCAGAGGCATCCAGGTTCAGCAGCACTATAATTCTGCCAAGGTCTACGGGGTTCAAGGCAGTTAACACCAAAGTAGGGTTCTCTAAGGGGTAATCACTAAAGGTGAAGAGAATCAGCAGCACCAGTCCATCATAGATCAGGGCAAAATAAAACCACAGCAAAAGCGCCACCCCTATGCCCTTGGCCTTGTCACGGGTAATGACTGAGGCCAGAAAGGCCATGGCTACAAAAATAAACGTGATCAGCACCCCGGTGAGCAGCAGATACCCGCCAGTGGCTGAAGCACCAAACAGCAGCACCGGAACCCCC
The DNA here is from genome assembly GCF_001647275.1 of Rufibacter ruber. Classification (GTDB taxonomy): domain Bacteria; phylum Bacteroidota; class Bacteroidia; order Cytophagales; family Hymenobacteraceae; genus Nibribacter; species Nibribacter ruber_C. Next base: position 28,069 of record NZ_LRMM01000024.1, read on the forward strand.
ACCCCCAGCAGGAAAGCCCCTGAAAGAGACCCTGCCACGCCCAGATACTCACTCATAAAAATCTTGCTGCGGTTAATGGGCTGAGCCACCAGTAACTCTATAAATTCATACGAATTGTAGAAGTGGGTGGTGGCAAACACAATGCTAATCAGGGGCACGGTGAGCAACACCAGATTAAGCAGGCTCAAAATGGCCTTGTCTGGGTTTCCGCCTAAATGAAAAAGCCCCAGCGAGAGCAGCAGCAGAAACACCGTGTACGCCAGCACAATCTTGCTGCGCACAATGTCATAGAAGACATATTTGATAATCTTGCCCATGGCTTAGCCCTCCTCTTTCATGATTTTAGCAATTGCCCGGCTCAGCCGGTTTTCCTGGGTTTGTTCTTTCAAGGCTGCAATGGTCTCATGGAACTTCAAATGGCCATCCATGAGACACATTACTTCATCTGCCACTTCTTCAATCTCACTCATGATGTGGGAGGTGATCAGAATAAGACGTCCCCTTTTTTTCTCCTTCAGGATTTTAGCCTTCAGGATTTCAGCAGAGACAGGGTCTAATCCGGCGGTTGGCTCATCCAGAATAAGTATCTGGGGGTTGAACAGAAACGCCAGCGCTGCACTCACCTTCTGCCTTGTACCCCCAGACAAAGACCCCATGGGTTTGTCATACATCTCTTTCAGCCCATACAACCCAATCAGTTCCTCATCTATTTCCTGCACCTCTTTTCTCATGTCCCTGACCATGTTCAGCACCTGCCTGATCTTCATGTTCTCTGGATAGCGGCCAATCTGGGGCATATAGCCAATCTGGCTGCGGTAGGCATGTTGTTTCAGTATAGACTGGTTGTTTATCTTAATGTCTCCGGCATCTGGCAGCACCATTCCCAAAATGCATTTGCTCATAGTGGTCTTTCCGGAACCGTTTGGGCCAATGATAGAGACTACCCTTCCTGCCTCAAACCGCACATTCACGTCTTTCAGAACAGAAAGCTTACCGTACCGTTTTTGTAAATTCTCTATGGTTATCATCCTTAATCCTCCTCATCACTGGGTGTTCATCAATCAACTGGTCTGGGATAAAGCTGGGCAGCACTTTCTCCACATTGTCCATTAGGTCTACCATAAAGCTGCGCATAAACATGACCGAAGAAGGTACCTTCTCTATCAGCATGCTGTAAAGGCTCACCGGCCGGTAAGGCACGTCGCCCACTTTGTCTTTGTTGAGGTCATAGCCCGTGTACTTGTCCCAGTAGTTGTTTTCAAAGCGGTTGAGGGTAGAGTTTCCGTTGGTGCTCACATCAAAGGAATTGCCCGTGAAATTATTTTGGGAGAATACATCTTCTGTACAGCTGCTCAGCAGCCGTATGGCCCAGCCGTTACGGTCAAAGGTGTTGCGCTGTACATCCAGGCGGCTGGAGCTTTCCATATAAATGCCGCTGGTGTTCTGCCTAAAGGTGTTGTGGTAAATCTGGCTGTTGCTGATGTCTTTCAGAAGTAACCCGTAAGACGCTGCCCCCCAGTTGTTTTCAAAGGTGTTGTATTCCATCCTGATGTTTCTGGTGTACATAACGGCCACGCCCGCCCCGTTTTTCCGGAAGGTATTGTGCGTGTACACGTTGCCGTCTGAGAACATGAAGTGCAGCCCGTACCGCAGGTTGTTCTGGCTCAGGTTGTCTTTCACATGGCTGTCTTTCACAAATTCCAGATAGATACCATCTCGGTGCCCCCGCAATGTATTGCCTGTGATCACCGCGTTATTGCAATGCCACAGATGAATAGCATTGCCCAGCGCCGACTCATTCTGACCCGCCACGTCTTTCCCGCTCACCACGTTGCCGCGTATCTCACAGAACTCAGCGTTCTGCAGGTAAATCCCGAAGTAGGTGTTCAGGATGGTGTTGTTCAGTATTTTTACCTGGTGGCGTTCCACCACCCGTATAGCCGCATCATCACGGGTGTAACTGGTGGCAATATTTTTTAACGTTAACCCCTTCACTACCACATGGTCTGCCATGATGGTAATGATCTGGCCTTTGAAGTTACCGTCCAGCACCGGCCGGTTCACCCCCACCAACGTGAGCGGTTTTGTGATTTCAATGCCGGCCTCTTGGTACACCCCGCCGTTCACCACCACCTTATCACCGGACTTGGCCGCTTTCACCGCTTGCTTCACCGATGTATAGGTGCAAGTGTTGCACACGTTAAGCGTACCGCCCTTTACCTGAAAAGACAAGGGCAGCAGCACCAACGTGCACACCAGCAGCAGAAGATGATTACTGAGGGTTTTCATTGTTTTTAACGGCCTGCAAAACCTGTTGCCAGGAGAGAATACGGCCGCCCTTCTCTTGTTGCAGTTGGGTTGCAGTGGCCTCATTGGCAACCGCCACTAAATTCATGCCCATAGGGCTGGGCAGGTTTTTAGATTGAAGAAAAAAGCCATTGCGGGCATCTACCAGTTCAGTGGGTTTGGTAAAATCAGTGACCAGTACAAACGCCGCTTTTTCGCCTTCGGCTGCATTCTCGTTCAGGTAGGCCATCAGGCACTCCGCAGAGTCAAAGAAGAAGGGTTTGCCTTTGTCATTCACCAGTTCTGCTCCAAACCGGTTGTCTGCCACCGTCATGTTGCAATGTGCGCAGTTGGTGGCACCGTAGGGAATTGGTTTTGACTCAACCGCGCAACTCTGCAGCAGGCCAATCAACACCATGAAGAAAATGAGCTTCAGAAAGAATTTCATACCAAAGCGGGTTTATGATTCACAGTAATAGGTTTCTTAGTGGGTGCGGCCGTGAAAAAGAACACCGCCAATGAAAGCAGAACCGCCAGTGCAATGCCCAGACTGCCCCAAGAGGGCAAAGAAAGCGCGTCAAAGTTGAGCAGTTGCTTGCTGCCCAAAAGAGGCGGCACGTAGGTCATGCCCGGCACTTTAATAGGTGCCATGGGACTCAGGTTGGTCCCAAATTTTTCCAGCCACAGGTAGAAGTCCACGATCCCAACCGCGCCGGCTACCATAAGCAGCACGCTCCAGGTCAGAACCAGTTTACGCGTACCTATAAGCGCCACCATCAATCCGGCAGCCATGAACCCGATGACCACGTACGGCATGATTTTCAGCTCCGCGAAAGAGTCTTCGTGAATGGGTTCCATGCCAATGTAGTGGTTCAGGATGTTGAAGTTCTGGATGGAGCTTTCAGTGTCACCGGCCAGCTTGTTTACCCAGATGTGCATTTCCAGCCCCTCAGGGTATTGCGGGGCCTTGAGGTAAATCTTCCACATAGGAAAGAGAAACAACAAACCTAGGGAGAAGGCGGCCAGCGCCATAAGTACTTTAGAAGAAGTTTTCATCTTGTTTAGAGTTAGATGAAAGTGAAGTTGGCAATGTTGCGCCTCCGGCGGAAGCCGTTTCTGGCCTGTTTTTTAGAAATCAGCCTGAAAACAGGTGGGTGCCCCTTTGCCCTATTTTTTGTTTTGGTGCTGTTTTGGAAAAAACAGCCGGTAAACGGAAATAAAATCAGCGGGACTGCCGGAGCAGCCTCCGCTGATTTTTAATATCACCTACTTATGTGCCACTACCGCCGGTTTCTTTTTGCCGGTAGAGAACGCGATAGGAACCTTAGAGCCTTTAGGAGACACTCTCATGTAGCCTTGCATCTCCTGGTGCAGGGCAGAGCAGAAGTCTGTGCAGTAGAAGGGGAAAACGCCTTCTTTCTTAGGCACCCATTTCAGGGTCTGGGTAGCGCCTGGCATAATAAGAGTTTCGGCGTTGTTAGCCCCCATGATGGCGAAGCCGTGCGGTACGTCCCAGTCTTGCTCCAGGTTGGTCACGTGGAAGTAAACGGTATCCCCTACTTGCACCCCTTCAATGTTATCTGGCGTTAAGTGGCTTCTAATGGCGGTCATTTTCACGTGTACCACATTGCCTTTTCTGGACACATCTGTACTGGCTTCGTTCTTAGCCACATAAGGGTGCCTGTTTTCGTCCAGCTTATGGATTTTCACACTCTTTGGTGCTACAATGCTAGCCTGAATGGCCTGGGCATAGTGCGGTTCACCAATGGTGGGGAAGTCAAGGAGCAGTTTCATTTTCTCGCCGCTAATGTCAATGAGCTGGGCAGACTGGGTCAACTCGGGCCCGGTGGGCAGGTACCGGTCTTTGGTGATTTTGTTCATGGCCAGCAGGTATTTGCCATGCGGTTTTTTAGTATCACCACCCGGAATCATCAAGTGACCGATGGAATAATACACTGGAATTCTGTCTACTACTTTAAAATCACTCAGCTTCCATTTCACCACTTCAGAAGACACGAACATAGAAGTGTAAGCGTTTCCTTTGCCGTCAAACTCCGTGTGCAACGGCCCTAAGCCCGGCTCTTTTACTTCAGCCTGCAGCACAGACTCATATTTCAGCACGGGAATTCCGTTTTTTTCGCCATCAAACTGTTTGTTTTTGATGGCATTCTGGAATTTGGAGAAAGAGAAAACCGGAATAGCGGAGGCCAGTTTACCGCTTACCACCATGTACTCACCACTTGGGTCTACGTCTATGCCATGCGGTGATTTAGGTGCGGGCAACAGGTACATCATACCGGGGCATTCTTCCGCCAATAAATAGCGCACCTTCTTTTTTACAGTTGATTTGGCTGTGTGCGTTGCTTTATCCAACTTGTTATGGTAGTAGTTGGCGGGCATTTCCCGGGCTTTGCCTTCTCTGGCATATTGAGCGGCTAGCTTCCAGTTTACGGCTGCCAGAAAATCTTTGTCATTCTGGGAGGCGCCAACTTCTTTCAAGGTACCGGCTTTCTCAGAGTTGTAGGTGGTAAAAAACACCCAGTCTTCTGACGGCCCTTTGCCACCGTTAGCCAGATCATAGTCAAAACCCGGCACCAGAATCTGGAAGTCAAGATCCATGTCACCTTTGTCAGGATCTACCTTGATAAAGGAGATGGAGCCTCTGAACTGGTCTGCATAATCAGCAAGGCTTACGTCTTTGGTACCTCCTTTCATATCCAGCGGAACGCTGAAGCGGGTACCGGCAATCACGTACTCATTGTTGTTGGTAGGGTACGGGGAGCAGTGGTTGCCGGCAGAGTTTGGCAACTCTATGATCTCAGCAGTCTCAAAGGTGGTCAGGTCAATGCGGGCCACCCGCGGAGTGTTGTTGCCGTTCACAAACAGCCAGCGGCCGTCGGTCATGCCGTCTTTGCGAGACAGTTTAGGGTGGTGCAGGTCATCCCAGGGCACAAACCCATGGGAGGTGTTCAGCATGGCCTTTGACTCCTCAGAATAGCCGTAGCCGTTCTCCGCATGCTGGCTGAACACCGGAATGTTTCTCAACAACCTTCCGGAAGGCAGGCCATAGACAGATACCTGGCCACTGAACCCGCCTGACAGGAAAGAGTACAGCTCATCATGGGAGCCCGGTTTCACATATACCTGTGTGGCGGCATCAGAAGAGAGTGCTGAGGCGGTGGCTCCGGTAGCATCACTGCCTTTTGTGTTGCTGCAGCCTTGCAGCATCGCACCCGCGGCCACTGCTACCAGCAGGGCAGCTTTGGGTGCATTTTTCCAAAGTTTAGTAGCGAAAGTTTCCATAAGAATATGGGAATGTAGAAGTGCTTAAATGGCTTTGTCGTTTTGTCTCAGGAATTCCAGAATGGCGCGGGCGTCTTGCTCATTCACATTCTGGTTGGTCATTTGCGTTAAGTGTTCAGCCAGCAATTTTTTAGCCGTAGCATCTTTTTTGGTCATCTCTTCTGGATTGATGATCATGTTCATCACCCATTCCGGCTTGCGCCTGTCAGTGACCCCGGCGAGGCCAGGCCCCACCACTTTCTGGTCAGACAGTTGGTGACAGGCAGAGCACTTGCCGTCAAAGATCGACTTCCCGTTTTCAGCGAGGGCCTGGTCAATGTCTGCGCCCAGGTCTACCGTTTTCACCGGCCCAACTCCTTTGCCATCTTCTTCAGCGGGAGCTTCTTGAGCAGCAGCCTGGTTTGTCTGCTCCTGTTTGTACTGGTCAGCATAGCCTTCACTGCCGCCAGACGAACAGTTGAACAGCAGCATGCTGCCTATTATGGCTACAGCCGTACGCTGCAGCAGGGTTTTAACAGTGGTACTTGCCTTTTTCATGGCTCTTGAGATTAAAGGGTAAGATGTAAGGTGCTTTGGTGATTGATTCTGTGACAAAAGTAGAAGGGGAACAAAAGAGAATAGAAGATATTAATCTCTTCTATTAATGACTTTTGTCATTTTTGACCATAGCGGTCTGCAGGATCTTTGCCCCTAGGAAAAAGTACCACCAGATGAAACGGCTCCTCTGCCTCCTTTTAGTAGTAAGTACCCTTGCCTTGGTGCTGAGCAAAACAGGGCTGTACTTCCTATTCAAAGTAGAGCAGCCTTATATAGCCCGGCACTTATGTGAGAAAAAGAACGAACCGCAGACCAAGTGCCAGGGAAAATGCTACCTGAAAAAGCAACTGAAGAAAGAGACGCAGCGCGAACGGCAGCAGGCGGGGCAGGAAAAGAAACCCTTTTTAGATCTGCAGCTCATGGCGGCCCAGGTAGAGGTGGCAAAGCCTATTATCTTACCTGCACCACAAGACTTCATTCCCCATTCCTTTTCAGGTGACTGCACCTCCCCTGTTTCCGGGATTTTCCATCCGCCAAGGCATTTGACCTCATTCGTTGAATGGCAAGCCTTCAGGAAAATCACATTTACTTTTTAAAGATCTGAGTTATGAAAAAGATATTACTCATTGCCCTGGCGTTATTAACGCTTGGTTTCAACAGCAGCGCCTGTGACGGGGGCTGCACCATGGGCGGAAGCTATTTGGGCATTCTGCCCCAGTTCCATAAAAACTTTGCCGGGGTACGCTACACCACCCGCAGCTACACCATTCACACCACCCACACCCATCTGCATGATGGCATGCCTATGACGCATGCAGACGTGATGGATGAAGTGTACACCACCGCAGAAGCCTGGGGCCGTTTTGTCCCCTTCAGAAATGTGCAGGTGTTTGCTTTTGTGCCGTATGCCTTCAATGAGCAGCGCACTAGCCGGGGCAATACCAGGTACTCTGGTCTGGGTGACATCACTTTGCTAGCCAACTACGCGCTGGTAAACACCGGTGACAGCACCAACAGATCTTTCAAGCAGACCCTGCAACTAGGGGGTGGGGTGAAACTGCCTACCGGCGCCCATTCACTTCACAGTGGCGAAGAAGGGGTGGCCACCAGCCTACAACCCGGCACCGGCGGCACAGATTTTATAATGAACGGAATCTATACGGTGCGCTACAGCAAATGGGGCCTGAATAATGATTTCACCTACCGTATCAACTCCAAAAACAGTGACGGCTACAAGTTTGGGAATCGTCTGAGCGCTTCTACCAACCTGTTTTACTGGTACAACCTGGAGAACCTCCTTACCCTTTTGCCTAGCACCGGCTTGTATTATGAGCATGCCCAGGCAGATGAGTTCAACAGTGACCATGATGCCAAGGCGGGAGACGCTTACTATGCCAACCTGGGATTGAATGTCTACGTGAAGAAAATAGCCTTTGGAGGCACGCTGCAACTTCCCCTTACCCGCCATGACGGGGAACACGCCACCCAAAACAACCAGCGGGCCATGGTGAACCTCAGCTACCTCTTCTAAGCAAACCCCACCCGGGCAGGAGCTTGCCCCACTACCCTGCGTTCTCACTCTTGCCCCACTGCCCTTAGGGAGTGCAAGCATCTCTGGTTAGGAACACATACGGGGTAGTGGGGCTTTTTACATTCTCCAGACCTAAAGTTCGCAACTAAACCAGGTGCAGCTACAGAAGTGGTATTTTCCAGTTCAATCTCATACTATGGTCAGGGAAAAGACAGAAGGGAGCAGGCGGAATGGGGATCTTTGCCTGCTGGGCAGCTGATGCCCAAAGGAAGCTCGCAGACTCCCTCTTCATCTCTACAGACCCTAAACTGCTTTACTGTTCATCTAAGGTAAGCGCCATCTGGATGTTGCACCGCTGATAGGGTGTAGCAGGACCTACTACTTTCTTAAACCCGAGCTTCTGGTACAGGCCAATAGCAGGCTTCAGGAGGGTGTTGCTTTCCAGGTAAAGGGTTTTCGCGCCAAGGGATTGGGCTTTTTGGAGGGCGGCCTGCCCCAGCAGCCAACCTATGTTCTTTCCCTGGAATCTGGGGGAAACCGCCATTTTAGCCAGTTCATAGTCATACGCTGAGTCCTCCATCTTCAGGAGGGCACACACCCCCGCCGGCTCCCCCTCATAGAGCGCCACCAAAATATGCCCCCCCTTTGCCAAAATGTATCCTTCAGGGTTATCCAGGGCCCTGTGGTCTGCCTCTTCCAGCTTGAAGTAGGTGGAAATCCACTCTTCGTTCAGCGCTTTGAAGACGGCGGCGTACGGGGGGGTGTAGTCCACCACCTGCACCTGCCGGCTTTCCCGCTGTTTCTGCTGCTCCTGCACCCGGCGTAGCAACGACTTCTGCTCCAACAGAAACTCCCATTCCTCCACGGCCTTCCAGAGGTCATGGGTTGCCTGGGCGGAGACTTCCTCCAGGGCGCTGCTCACGTCCTGGTACTGGCGTTGGATCTTAGCCGTCACCTCCTGCCCTTTCTCAGAGAGCCGCACCATGTTTCTCCGGCCGTCGGTCACATCTTTCTCTTCCACCACCAGACCGCTTTTCACCATTTCTCTGATGATTTTGCTGACCGAGGGGTGGGAATGCCCTATTTCCCGGGCAATGGCTGTAATGGTTTTCAGCTCCCCCTGTGACAATACATAGTACACCGGAAACCACTTGGGCTGCAGCTCAATGCGGTAGAGTCTGTAAATCTGGGCTGCGTCTTCTGTGATTTTCTCGGTTAGCCTTCTCAGACGACTGCCTAGGGCTACTTTGCCAATCTGGTTGAAAAATTCCATCACGTAACTATTTATGTAATCAGTTACGTAAATATATTTATTGTTTCTGGAATTCAGGAAGGGACGGAAATATTTTTTCTGTTTTGGGCCTGTTTTCTGAAAAACAGGCCCAAAACAGAGTACTTGCAGACGTTATTTGACCTCTACTTTTCCTTCGGCCTTACAATAGCAGAAGGAAAGAGAACCTTAGTTACCAGCGGGAAGCGGCTCAGCTGGAGACGGATCAGCATAGTATTTCCTCCGGAACCAGTAGGCCACGTTCACCAGACTTATAAGCGCCGGCACTTCAATCAAGGGCCCCACCACACCTGCAAACGCCTGGCCCGAGTTCAGCCCAAACACCCCAATGGCCACCGCAAGGGCCAGCTCAAAATTATTACCCGTGGCCGTGAAGGCAACAGAGGCATTCTCAGCGTATTTGGCTCCTACCCTCTTCCCCAGGTACAGACTCACCACAAACATGATGGCAAAGTAAATGACCAGCGGAATGGCAATGCGCACCACATCCATCGGGATTCTCACGATCAGATTACCCTTGAGGCTGAACATCACCACAATGGTAAAGAGGAGGGCTACCAAGGTGACGGGGCTGATGGCGGGGATAAAGGTGTTCTGGTACCAGTCATCGCCTTTGAGGCGGCGGAGGATCAGGCTGGACAGGAAGCCCAGCAGAAACGGAATGCCCAGGTAAATGCCCACGCTCTGGGCTATGGTGGCCATGCTGATGGTAACTACCTGCCCATCTAACCCAAACCAGGCGGGCAGAACGGTGATAAACACGTAGGCGAACACGCTGTAGAACACCACCTGGAAGATGCTGTTAAACGCCACCAGCCCCGCCGCGTACTGGCGGTCTCCTTCGGCCAATTCATTCCAGACCAGCACCATGGCTATACAGCGCGCCAACCCAATTAGGATAATGCCCACCATGTAATCAGGGTAGTCCCGCAGAAAAAGAATGGCTAGCAGAAACATGAGTATTGGCCCAATGACCCAGTTCAGCACCAGTGACAGGGTAATCACCTTTACATTTTGGAAGATCCGGCCCAATTGCGAGTACCGTACCTTGGCCAGGGGCGGGTACATCATCAGGATCAACCCCAGGGCAATGGGCAAATTCACCGTTCCCGTCTGGAAGGAATCAATCAATGCCTCACTTTCTGGATACACATACCCTATCAGCACGCCTGCCGCCATGGCCAGAAAAATCCAAAGGGTTAAAAACTGGTTCAGCCGGGAGAGCTTCTTTCTTTTATCTACAGTGCATTGACTCATAGTCTTTGATTAAGCGGTTCTCAACATGGCGGCAAACTCGTTGGGCAACGGACTGGCTTCAATGGCCTGCGCCGCCTTCTCCACGTCATACCCCACCCGCACAAACTCCACCTTGATACTTTCTGGATTGGTTAAGCTGCTTTCGGGAGTCAGTTCTAAAATCACATAGCAGCTGCGGGGATCACCGTCTTTGGGTTTGCCCACAGAACCAATGTTAATGGCGTGCCGGTAGCGGGTTTGGCCAGCTTGCTCATACGCCAGAGCGCGGTGGTACGGCTTGTGGGTGTGCCCGAAGAACAGGATGTCTGCATTGGCCGCTTCAAACAGATGCAGGAAACTTTTCTCTGGTCTGTCTTCAAAGAGATACTCATTGATTTTACGCGGGCTGCCGTGCACCATCAGCACCTCTATCTTGTTCCCTGTTTGGGAATCATCCATAAAAGTGAGCCGGAGGTGGCGCGGGAGGTGGCGCAGGTACTGGCGGGTTTCTGCCGTGACTACGTGGTTGGTGTAGTCAATGGACTGCTGCCCCAGGCCTTTCTCAGTATCTGTTTTGTAGGCGCAGCCGCAGTTGGGGCTGCCCAGGCCAACGCCTTCATCATAGTTGCCGGCTATGGTGGGGATCTTGCGCTTTCTGATTTCGGCTACCACCTCATTGGGCCAGGTACCGTAGCCCACCAGGTCGCCCAGGCAATAGAGGGCATCCAGATTTTGGTTGTCCATGTCTGCCAGCACCGCCTCCAGGGCCGGAAGGTTGGCATGAATGTCACTAAACAAGGCAATTCTCATACGTTTCCAGTAAGGTAAGGGCAATTGAGCATAGAATTAGCAGCAGCCGGAGCCGGGCTCGCACGATGGGCCAGCAATCAGTTGGCTGAGGTCTAGCTTCATTTTTTCCTGCGGAACGCCGCACTTGTCTGGTGCCAGACACGTGGTGGTTTTGGCCAGCAAGACAAAGCGTTGCCCGTCATGGCCCAGGTCATACCTCCCAATGGTGCCGCTCTGGTACTCCACCTCAACCTCCAGGTCTTCCATTCCCAACGTTTTCTCAGAAAGGCCAATAATGTTCAGCAGTTTCTGAGGCTTGAGGCGGTGGTCCACGTCATTGGCATCCCAGAGCTGGAAGTTGGCGACTTTCTCATTGCGCACAGTGCCGCCGCAGTCAATGAAATGTTTAGATACCACGCCCACTTCTGTGACATGGAAGTGGTCTGGCACCTTATTCCCGTTTTCTAATGTAAACTCTACGGTTTCAGCTTTTGCCAAAAGAGCCTTTACTTCTGATAGTTTCATCTTATAAGTGTTTTAAAGTTGCTATACATGCTGTTCCAATAGGAAAACCATTTTCTCTATTGTGATATCACGATAAACCAAGGCAAATTTTTTAACAGCAATTCCCCGGGGTTTCCACCTCCTGCCCAAACAGCTGCTGAAAGACTGCTTTTGCTTGCTGCCAGGCCCGGGGGTCAATGCAGTAACATACTGAGGTCCCCTCAACGGTACCTTGAATGAGGCCCGCCTTCTTCAGTTCTTTCAAATGCTGCGACACCGTGGCCTGGGCCAGCGGCACCACCTCCACTAAATCCCCACAGATGCACGCCTGACGCTTGAGCAGTTCCTGCAGGATCGCCACCCGGGCCGGATGCGCCAGCGCCTTCGCCAAGGCGGCCAGCCTGTTCTGCTCCTGGGTAAAGTTGTCTGTTTTCGTTACGCCCATGTCTGCTTATCTTCATTGCAATAATACGATAAACTTCCCCAATAGTCAACCCAAAAAATCAGGTAGCTTTAGATTTCCTAAAAAATTGTTTCCCTTACCCCGCGGGCTGCTGCTTGCCTAAGAATGGAGAAGTGGTGCCCCAGGAGCAGGTAGAGGAGAACTTAGCAAGGATGCGTTTTGGGTCTGTTTTTAGTAAAACAGGCCCAAAACAGAAAACAACAAAAAAGCCCCACCGTTTCTGGTGAGGCTTTTGTCAAGCAGAGAGAGAGGGATTCGAACCCCCGGACCCGCAAAGGTCAACGGTTTTCAAGACCGCCGCAATCGACCACTCTGCCATCTCTCTAAATGTGACACAAAAGTAATAGGCAAAAGTGAACCTGTCAAGAGGTGAGCGCAGATTTTTCTTCTGTTTTGCAAGAAAAATCTCCTGAGGCCTTCCCTCCAGGGCACAACTAGATGATTTTTACCACCTTGGCTGCGCTGCGGTCCTGCAAAAAAAAAGGACCTGGTTTAGGGTTGGTTTCAGAAAAACAGGCCAGAAACGCCCCTCCTATTTTTCTTTCTCTTTTACCAGCCGCCGGGTGAGCGCGTCAATGCTGATATTGACCTCAAACCCCACAATCAGGCTCATGCACACAAAATCCAGCCAGACCATCAACCCTATAAGAGCGCCAATGGAGCCATAGAATTTATTGTAGGAGTCAAACTTGCCAATGTAAAGCGAGAACAGCCACGAAACCAGGAAAATCAGCAGCGTGGCAACCACGCTGCCCGCACTCACAAACGGCCACTTGTCATGCACGGCGGGCACGTAGTAGTAAATCATAGACGTGGCCAGAAAGAACAGCAACACCACCGCCACGTACTTCACCGCTATAAACAGCCCGTAGGTAAAAGACTCGGTGACAATCTCATAGAACACCAGCGCGTCCAGGATATATGTCCCGAAGAAGATAGCACCAATGGCCACCAGCAAAATAAGCGCCAGCGCTACCGTGAGCGCTGTGGCAATGAGGCGCTTGCGCACGTACGTGCGTTTCCGGAAGGTGTGGTATTTTTTGTCAAAGGCATCCATGAGGCTCATGATGCCGTTGGTGGAGAGCACCAGCGCAAACAGAAAACCGAAGGACAGCAACCCCCCGCGCGGCTTGTTGATGATATCGGCAATGGTGTCTGCGGCCACGTTATAAATCTCAGGGGGCATTACGTCTTCCAGAAGGCCCAGAATGTCGCGGTCCAGGTGCCCCACCGGAATGTAGGGCAAAAGCGTGAACAGGAAGATGATGGCCGGGAAAATAGCCAGCGTGAAGTTGAACGCCATGTAAGACGCCCGCTTGGTGAGCGAGTCGCGGTTCAGCTCCTCAATCATGACCTTGAGCACGTGGTACACGCTTACCCGGCCCTCCACAAAGCGCAGCCGCTTGAGAAAGACAATGAGCTTCCGGTATGGCCGGTTGTGGGTGAGGCGCTCCGTTAGGGTCATTTTAGGCGTAGTAAGAATCTAACCTGGCGTGAATATACGCAGGAATGGGCGTGGGCCGGTTGCTTTTCATGTCAACAAACACCATGGTGGTTTCCCCCACGTTCAACAGCTCCCGGGCCTCATTGTAGACCTCGTACTCAAACTTGATGCGCGCGCCGCTGGGCCGGTCTTTCAAGAGCAGCTTGACGGTGAGCAGATCATCATACCGCGCCGGCCTGATGTACTTGCACCGCAGCTCCAGCACCGGCATCATCACACCCTGGGCCTCCATCTCCTTGTAGTTGATGCCCAGCTCCCTGAAGGCCTCTGTGCGGGCCACCTCATAGTACGCGCCGTAATTGCCATAATAGACATAGCCCATCTGGTCAGTCTCAGCGTAACGCACCCGTATCTGTACTTCTGATGTAAACACTTTTCTCTGTTTTGGATGAGTCTCCGTTTTGGGGCTGTTTTTCAGAAAACAGCCCAAAACGGAAATCTTATTTTACATACCCGGTTTCAAAAAAGCAGCAAAGGCAGGTCTTCAGGCGCCTGTGTTGGCAAAGGGGCTAACAGACTTCAGCAGAAGCCGCCTGGAAGGCATTGGGGCAGTGTTTCAGTGAAACGCCCTCTGCTTCACCGGCTACCGCCAACCCCTTATGTGGCCATAGCCAATTGAACAGAAGCTTTTTGCCACCGGCCTTACGCAGTCTTTAATGGAAAGGCAGGCGCTGGTTAGCCGGAATCTTCTCTGCCGGGTCATAAGCCGCTTTCAGCCGTTTGGCGTTTTCCTCAACGGTACTGGTAAAGCCGGCGGCCTTGCGCCGCTTGTTCACGTTCCTGGGGTCTTCAATGGGCCAGATGGCGTAAGAACCGTCTTTCCGGAGCATAGAAGTAGCCTGAGACCCATAAATCTGCTTTTTGTTCTGGAACATGAGCAACCGGTCTTCCATCATGGCGGCAAGCGTTTTGTCGGTTTCGCCCTTGGCGGCCATTTTCTGCAGTTCTGGCAGGTACTGCGCTATGACCCTGGTTGGGGAATGCTGCACCACATAGAACAACCCGTTGGCGGCCTTCTCCCCTACCTTGCTTTTGGGCAACCACCCGTACCGGCCTAGAATGGCCTGCACCTGGAGCTGGTTCACTGAGTCAACCGCCTGCATCTCGGCAAAAAAGGCATTCATGTTTTCCTCTTTCACAGTATCCCCTTTCAACCTGATGCCCTGGTCTGTGTCATGGATTTTCTCCAGAACTACCCGCAAGGAGTCATAGGGAATCGCCTGCGCCTGACCAGACAGGTGAATGCCACAAAGGCACAAGAGGAGCAGCAACGCTGAAGTGAGGTTTTTCTTCATGATAAAAGTTGGTTTTGAACCGAAAAGTAAAAAAAGGGAATACCCGGTTCAACCTGCCCAAAACGGGAGGTTCTATTTCATGATGTTGCGCTGGTTCATGGCAGCATGGAACCGGGCGGCGTTGCGCCGGTGCTCTGCCTCAGTGGCCGCAAAGGCATGGTAGCCAGAGAAGTCTTCTTTGGCGCAGAAGTAAAGGTACTCATGCTGCTCAGGGTTGAGCACCGCGTTGATAGAAGAAATAGCAGGCAGGTTGATGGGCCCCGGCGGCAGCCCTTTGTTCAGGTAGGTGTTGTACGGGGAGGGCGTGCGCAGGTGCACGTTCAACACCCGTCTAATGGAGAAATCGCCCACGGCGTACACCACGGTGGGGTCGGCTTGCAGGGCCATGCCGCGCTGTAGGCGGTTCAGGTACACCCCGGCAATGCGGGGGCGCTCATCTGCGTGCACACTTTGTTCGGCCTGCACAATGGAGGCCAGAATAGAGACTTCTACTTTGCTCAGGCCCACGTCCTGGGCCTTGGCTTCGCGCTCTGCGGTCCAGAAGTTGTCATACTCCTTCTTCATGCGCTCCATCATCTCGGTGGCGGGTGTGGTCCAATACATCTCATAGGTATTGGGAATGAACATGGTGAGGATGGTGGTGGTGTCAAAGCCCAGCTTTTTAGTGAAAGACGGGCTGTTGAGCAGCGAGTCAATCTGGGCGGGCGATGCATCTATGAACGTGCTCAGCTTCTGGGCCAGGTCTTTCTTGAGCCGCACGTTGGTGTAGGTGAGCTTCACGGGGTCCTGGTCGCCGGAGCGTAGCTTGGCAATGAGTTTGTAGTTGGTCATGCCGTCTTTCAGCTCATAGCGGCCGGGTTTTACCAGCTCAGGGTAATCCATGAGTTTGGCCATGAACCGCAGGGAGAGGCGGTCAATGACCACTTTTTTGGCGTCTATGGAATCCATGGCCTGTTCATAGGTGGCGCCGCGCGGAATGAGCACATACACCGGCTCGCCCTTCACCTCCACGTTGGCGGTGTACACAATCTGGTAGGCGTAGTAGGAGAAGCACACAAACAAAAACATCACCAGCACCAGGGCATACGTCCACTTGCTGGTCTTGCGGGGCTTGCGCGGGCGTCTGGGGCTCGGCGAAGCGGGAGGCGTGTTCAATTCTGACATAATAGCAAAGGTAAGAATTAAATGAGTGAATGAGTCAAGGACTGAAGGCGCGATTGGGTCAAGGAGTGAATGTTTTGAAAGGGGGGCAGATCCTGCACACCCAAACGGCTTCCTCCTCCTGGAAATGCTGTTTTGGGCCTGTTTTTGGAAAATCAGGTTAAAAACGTAAAATTTGGTTTGAGCGTATGTAGGTGAAGTATGCCCAAATAGGTTTTAAAACACGGCCAATTTGTGCACTGCATCATTCACCCATTCACTTCACCACTCCTTCACTCCTTAAAAAAATGGCCCAGGCAACCTTACTCAAGATTCACCCAGACAACCCCCAGATGAAAGCCATTGCGCAGGCGGTAGACGTTCTCAAGAAAGGCGGTTTGGTCATCTACCCCACAGACACCATCTACGGCCTAGGCTGTGATCTGCACAACGTGCGCGCGGTAGAGCGGCTCTGCCAGATACGCGGGCTCAACCCCGCCAAGGCCAACCTGTCTTTTATCTGCCATGACCTCACCCACATCTCAGACTACGCCAAAATCTCCACCCAAACCTACAAGGTCATGAAAAAGGCGCTGCCGGGGCCGTTCACCTTTGTACTGGAGGCCAGCAGCAAAGTGCCCAAGATAGGCGGCTCCCGCCGAAAAACGGTGGGCATACGGGTGCCGGACAATAAAATCAGCCAGTGCCTGGTAGAGGAGCTGGGCAACCCCATCATCTCTACCTCCATTCATGACGAAGACGAGGTGATTGAATACACCACTGACCCGGAGCTGATCTATGAGAAATACCGCAACCTGGTAGACCTGGTCATAGACGGCGGCTACGGCAACAACGTGGCCTCAACCGTGGTCAACTGCGAGAATGATGAGTTTGAGGTGCTGCGGCAAGGCGCAGGGGAGATTGACGAATACCTCTAGCGTTTGCTAAAAACTTTCTGTTTCCGGGCTGTTGGCCAAAACAGCCCGGAAACAGAAAACCGCCCCATCAACTTCTAGGTCGTTTTTACTTAAAAACCCTTCGTTAGCTCTTCCGGATTTCTAATCCGGAAGCACATACTCCGGGTATTTGTAATCCCCGCACTCCTTGAGCTACACGCGCCGCGGATTATAAGTCCGCAATTCGCTAAATTCGGGATTGAAAATCACGAATAGCAGAAGTTAAAATTTGCTTATTGCCATACACCACAGGAAAACAGCAAACACAACAGAAAGAATCATCGCCGCTTTAAAAGTCAGTTTTATCTTTCATGGTTAAGATTGCATACTGTTTTATGCAGGCATTTTCACGCATCTCCGCCGTGGCGGCCATACGCTTCCCGCACCAGCCGCGCCATCTCCTCAAACGTACACGTGAGCGCACTCGCTGACAGGGCCACCGGCGTGCCGTACAGTTTATAGTTCAGGCGCATGGCCTTCTGCTGGATGAATGGCTCCTTCCTGATCACTTCTTCCGGGTTGGTCACAAACACCAGCAGGAAAGGGGTGCCGTACACCTCCCTTTCCTCCAGCCTAACCACCTCCCCCCACTTGATCAGCCTTCCGCCAAGGGCGCTGGAATTGTCATTGATCCCTATCTGGTCCAGCACCAGCCCCGGCCGGTTGTCAAAGAGCTTGTAGAGACCGTAGCCCCCGCAGATAACCCCAAAGAACATGAACCCCGCCAGGGCCACCGCCCTGAACAGAGACGCCTGCGGCTCATCTCCCGCGTGGCGCCAGATAAACCAGGAGGCCAGCACAAACGCAAGGCAGAGCAGCAGCATGATGAGGTTCTTGCGCTTGCTCAAGGGTATGTCAACGGCTGGTATGGCTTTTTGCATGGGGGCTGGTTTTGGCCTAATATCTGAAAAACAGCTCAGAAACAGAAAGTTTTCTGCGCCGGGTTAGGCCACCGGCTTCTTATGCTTCCAGCGCTTATGCGACCAGAGGTAGCTGGCTGGGTACCGGTTCACCCAGGTCTCCAGGTGCCGGGCAAAGGCCTCCGTCAGCAGATGCGGCTCCTCGGGCTCGTTTCTCACCGGGGCCGGCAGCAGCTCCTGAAACTCAATCTCATAGAAGCCCCGCTTAACCTGGTGCATGCCCACAAAGAAGGTGGTATAGCCAAAAGAGGACCTGATTTTTTCAGCCCCCACAAAAAAGGCCGTTTCCTGGTGCAGAAAGGTGGTCCAGAACTGGATTTCGCCGTACGGCGGCGTCTGGTCTGTGAGCAGGGTGAGAATGCGGGCTTGGCCTTTATGCCTAATCACATGGCGCAGCGTGTCTTTCATCTTCACCAGTGTAATCCCAAACCGGCTGCGCAGATACCACATGAACGCCTCAAAGAAAGAGCTGGCCAACGGCTTGTACACGCCGTCAATGGGGTGCCGGAACAGGGCGTTCCCCGCTGCCGACATGTACTCCCAGTTGCCCAGGTGAGCCCCCAGCACCAGCACCATCTTGCCCTGGTCTAATGGAGCGTTCACCTTTTCCAGCCCCCGGGCTTTGACCCGTCTGCGCAGCTCCTCCGGCGAAAGCGTGGCCAGTTTCAGGGTCTCCACCATGATGTCAGTGAGGTTCAGGAAGAACTGCTTTTCAATCTGGCGGAGCTCCTGGGTGCTTTTCCCGGGGAAAGACCGCCCCAGGTTCTGCCGCACCACTTTCTTGCGGTAGCCCACCACGTAGTACAGCAAAAAGTAAAGCCCCGTAGAAATGGCGTACAGCACCGGGAACGGCAAAAGTGAAATCCCCTTCAACAGCCACCAGAGCGGAAGTTGGCCGGGGCGAAGGTCAGGGCGGGACATGGAGGTCAAACGTGCGTTTTTAAGGTGTTTTCCAGAAAACAGGCCAAAAACAGGAAGTTGCCTGGCTGGCCCGGCTTCTGTTGTTCTAGCGCTAAGATAGCTAATTTGGGCGGGCCTCCCAAAACGGTTACGTGTGCCCTCCCAGACCAGCCACTGCCCCTCCGGCCATGCCCCGGACCCCGCCGAAATAAAACTTAGTCTGCCCTCTTGAAGAAACCGGCCAGGATCTCATAAGACCGCAGCCGGGCGGCGTGGTCATACACGTTGCCCGCCACCATGATTTCGTCTACGCCGGTCTCCTCTAAGAACGCCTGCATCTCTTCCTGCACCGTGGCGGCGCTGCCCACAAACGAGTAGCGCAGCATCTGCTGCACGGCGTACCGCTCGTTGGCATCCCAGAGGCCGTCCATGCTCTTGACAGGTGGCTGCATGGTTTTGCCCGTACCCCGCACCACGTTGATGAACGACTGGTACATGGTAGTAGACAGGAATTTGGCTTCCTCATCTGTATCAGCGGCCACCACGTTCACGCAGGCAATGGCATACGGCTCCTTGAGCTGCGCCGATGGCTGGAAACTCTCTTTGTACACCCGCAAGGCCGCGTGCAACTGTGATGGGGCAAAATGGCTGGCGAAGGCGTACGGCAGGCCCAGAATACCGGCCAGTTGTGCGCCAAAGGTGCTGGAGCCCAGCATCCAGAGGGGCACGTTAGTCCCTTCGCCGGGCACGGCGCGCACCCGGGCGGTGGGGTCAACCGGGCCCAGGTAGTTCCGCAGCTCCACCACGTTCTGCGGAAACTCCTCTACCGGCGTCTGCAAATCTCTTCTCAACGCCATGGCGGTAAACTGGTCAGTGCCGGGCGCGCGGCCCAGGCCCAGGTCAATACGGCCGGGGTACAGCGTACCCAGCGTCCCAAACTGCTCGGCCACCACCAGCGGCGCGTGGTTGGGCAGCATGATGCCGCCAGAGCCTACCCTGATCTTGGTTGTATTGCCGGCCACATGGCCAATCAAGACCACTGTGGCTGAGCTGGCGATACCGGCAAAGTTGTGGTGTTCGGCCATCCAGTAGCGCTGGTAGCCCCACTTCTCCACGTGCTGCGCCAAATCAACGGTGTTTTTAAACGAATCTGCAGCGGTTTTGCCCTCTAAAATGGGCACCAGGTCCAGGACCGAAACAGGTATATCTGAAAGTTTTTTCGTACTCATAGTAATTAAAGCTTGTGCAACTCTTATGTACGAGCGCATTTCTAAAAGGCAAAAGTAGCCCCTGAAAGTTCTGCCCTGCTGCCCTTGCCCCGTTACCTTTAGGAAACCAACCGCACCCCTGCGTGGCCCCTTAGGTCTTTTTAGCATTGCTGATGGTTTATTGCTGGCTGCTTATGCAATGAGCTGGCGCGAGTCTCTGGCTCGTGACAAAGTGTGCTGGGAGTCTCCAGGCTCGCCGGGAACCATATAAAAATCAGCAATGAGAGGAACCTACCCCTTCAGAGGAGGGGAGTTACCGGGAATGCGTGCGAGCGTATGCCATACGCCCTACACCTGTAATGCTCTGATCGGTAGGTGCATACCCCCTCTTTCTGAGTTTCGCTCGCTGCCTCAAACTCACGTTTGGGCAATCCTCAAGGGGAGACTTCCCCTTCGCCCCCTTCAAAGGGAGAGTATCTGCTGTGTAAGTCACGGAAGTAACTTCCGCGCCATAGCGGGTGCAGATTGCGGGCTGTAGACCAAAGCAACAGTGAGAATAATATGCACTGCCAGGGGTAACAGCTACTGTTTTCCGTTTCCGGGCTACTTTCATGAAAACAGGCCGAAAACGCAGAGCCTCCCTGGCAGTACCTGCGGGAGCGGGCAACGCAGTGCCGCCAGGCACGCAGCCGCTTAGCGGGAGCAAGCAGAGACGGTTCAAAACAATAATGGCTACCGTAGCAATGGAACAGACGGCAATTGCCAGGTGCGTAATTAAACGAAGGGAAGCCTGTCTGAGCGGCAGCGAGTTCTTCCCTTCTTGATTCTTTTGTTAGGTTGAGCATCAAGGATCAACGTGACATACACCAGCAGAAAGTAATCCAGCTAGAGGTTTGTTAAATAAAGCAGCGGGAGCAAAGGCAGTTTAGGTGGTTGGTGAGAACACGCAACAACGGCGGGGGAACAGACGGGAGAGAAACATTTACCAGCACTGCGTAAGAGACAAGGCAGTGCCTGGTCTCTACAGATGGAATTACCACCATTCAAAAATTTATGAAAAGATAAAATTCCCGTACTTGCAAAGATTACACGCACCACTGCATGCAACTCCTCATAGAACTCCAGTACAACCCCAACCTTCTTTTTTTCCAAAAGGCTTTTCAAGCCGATGAACTTCTGTTTGAGGCGCAGGAGCACTACCAGAAGCAGAGCTACCGCAACCGCTGCCATATTCTTACGCCGCAGGGCGTGCAGCCGCTCAGCATTCCGGTGGTGAAAGGCAACCGCAAGACCCTCATCACCCAACTGGAGATTGACTACAGCCAGCGCTGGCGCGACAACCATTGGCGTACCATCCAGAGCGCCTACGGCAACGCTCCCTTCTTTGAGTACTATTCAGACTACATAAAAGACATCTATGACCGGGAGCCCGCCAAGTTATGGGACCTGAATATGGATTTATTCAAACTTTTCGCTAAATTCCTGAAGTTAAACAAACCCATACACCTTACTCAAACGTATGTAGAAACCTACGAGGAGCCGGTGCTGGATTGGCGCGGGAAACTTCACCCCAAGAAGGAACCTGACATTTTGCGTCTCCCTCCCTACCGGCAGGTGTTTGGCAAACAATTTGCATCAAATCTGAGTATACTGGACTTGTTGTTTAACCTTGGCCCAGAGGCATCTATTTACCTACAGAATTCTGCGGCTTTCTGTTGAACATTTGCCCCACTCAGCTTGTTTTATTACTAGCGTAGCCTTGGCAACCAACCGTTGCAGTACACGCACACAACATTTTACTAGACTAGACTACATGGAAGCCAAATTCTCAAATAGAGTGAAAGAGGTGATCTCTCTCAGTCGCGAGGAAGCCATACGTTTGGGGCATGATTACATCGGCACCGAGCACCTGCTTCTGGGTATGATTAGAGAGGGAGAAGGCACCGCAATCGCTTTGCTTAAAAAACTGGGGGTACCCATGGAGGAACTCAAGTACGCGCTTGAGCAGGCCACCAAAAATACCGCCAGCCCCAATACCAATATTACCGGCAGCATACCGCTGACCAAGCAGACGGAGAAGGTCCTGAAAATAACGTACCTGGAGGCCAAAATCTTCAAGTCAGACATCATAGGTACTGAACACCTGCTGCTGTCTATTTTGCGGGATGAGGATAATATTTCATCGCAAACCTTAGCCAAATTCAACGTGAACTATGAAGCCATCCGGGATTCGTTAGACTACCATGCTAACAACCCACTCGCCTCTTCAGATACTGACGACAACGACGACAACGACAAACTCTTCGGTTCCTCTTCCTCTAAAGGAGGCGCGGGTTCAACCGCCAAGAAGGGTGCCGAGAAATCCCGCACCCCGGTGCTGGACAACTTCGGCCGTGATCTCACCAAGTTGGCCGAGGAAGGCAAACTAGACCCAATTGTGGGCCGTGAGAAAGAGATTGAGCGCGTGGCCCAGGTACTGAGCCGCCGCAAGAAAAATAACCCCATCCTGATTGGTGAACCGGGGGTAGGTAAAACGGCTATCGCCGAAGGTCTGGCTCTGCGCATCATTCAGAAGAAAGTATCGCGCGTGCTGTTCGGCAAACGCGTGGTAACCTTAGACCTGGCCTCTTTGGTGGCCGGAACTAAGTACCGCGGCCAGTTTGAGGAGCGCATGAAAGCCGTGATGAACGAGCTGGAGAAATCGCCTGACGTGATTCTGTTCATTGATGAGCTGCACACCATTGTAGGTGCCGGCGGTGCGTCTGGCTCGTTAGATGCGTCTAACATGTTCAAACCAGCCCTCGCCCGCGGCGAAATCCAATGCATTGGCGCCACTACGCTAGATGAGTACCGCCAGTACATTGAGAAAGATGGTGCGTTGGCCCGTAGGTTCCAGATTGTGATGGTTGACCCAACCACGCCAGAGGAAACCATTGAGATCCTGCACAACATCAAAGACAAATACCAGGACCACCACCACGTCAACTACACAGACAAAGCCATTGAGGCCTGCGTGAAGTTGAGTGACCGCTACATGAGCGACCGTTTCTTACCAGACAAGGCCATTGACATTCTGGACGAGGCCGGTGCCCGCGTACACATCAACAACATTATTGTTCCTGATGATATCCTGAAACTGGAAGAGTCTATTGAGAACATCAAGGAAGAGAAAAACCGCGTAGTGAAAAGCCAGAAATACGAAGAGGCGGCCCAACTGCGTGACAAAGAGAAAAAACTTTTAGACCAACTTGACTCGGCTAAGAAAAGCTGGGAAGAGGAGACCAAGAAGAAGCGTTACACCGTGAAAGAGGAAAACGTGGCCGAGGTAATCGCCATGATGACCGGTATTCCGGTGAAGCGTATCGCCCAGAACGAAGGCCAGAAGCTGCTCAACATGGGCGAAGAGCTGAAAGGCAAAGTGATTGGCCAGGACAAAGCGATTCAGCAGTTGGTGAAAGCCATCCAAAGAACCCGCGTTGGTCTGAAAGATCCTAAAAAACCCATCGGTTCATTTGTGTTCCTGGGTCCAACCGGGGTTGGTAAAACTGAGCTGGCCAAAGTGCTGGCGACCTACCTGTTTGACAAGGAAGATTCTCTGGTGCGCATTGACATGAGTGAGTACATGGAGAAATTCAGCGTATCTCGCCTGGTGGGAGCGCCTCCAGGCTATGTGGGCTACGAAGAAGGTGGTCAGCTGACTGAAAAAATCCGTCGTAAGCCATATTCAGTAGTATTGCTGGATGAGATTGAGAAAGCGCACCCAGACGTATACAACCTGTTGTTGCAAGTGCTGGATGACGGCGTTCTGACAGACGGTTTAGGCCGTAAAGTTGACTTCAGAAACACCATCATCATCATGACCTCCAACATTGGGGCGCGTGACTTGCAGGACTTTGGGGCTGGAGTTGGTTTCGCCACCAAAACCCGCCAGGAAAACATGGATGACATCATGAAGGGTACCATTGCGGCCGCCCTGAAGAAGACGTTCTCCCCTGAGTTCCTGAACCGTCTGGATGATGTGATTGTGTTCAACTCACTGGCCAAAGAAGATATCCATAAAATCATTGATATCTCTCTGCGCAAGTTGCTGGAGCGTGTGAAAACATTGGGCTACACCATTGAGATCACAGACAAAGCCAAAGATTTTGTGGCTGAGAAAGGGTATGATTCCAAATATGGGGCGCGTCCGTTGAACCGGGCCATCACCAAGTACATGGAAGACCCAATCGCGGAGGAAATCCTGAAAGCGGAGTTGGCGCAAGGGGACATCATTCAGATAGACTACGAGGAAGGCAAAGAAGAGCTGAAATTCACCAATCGCAAGAGCGAGAACCACGTGAAAGACACCTCAGATGAATTGCCAGATGCGTCAGCGTCTTCTGAAGAAGAGGAAACCACGCCCACAGACGGCAAGAAGAAAGACTAAGCGTTAATTTCTATTAGATTTTGGGAAAGGCTGACAGACATTCTGTCAGCCTTTCCTGTTTTTGAGCTGTTTCCGGAAAAAGAGGCAGGAAACGGAAGCCAGAAAATGGAGCGTCGTTACCCTGTAACGACGTGTGTCCCTGAAACGGAAAAATCTCATCTAAGACCAAAATGAAATCCTGGGCAAAATAGAAGGTATCAGTTGCAAAGACACGTTCTTATCTTAACTGAAAGGGTATTGTTGCATAGAAGCCACGTCGTTACAGGGTAACGACGCTATATCTTGCGTTTTGGCCTGTTTCCTGAAAACAGCACGCAAGATATACACAACCCTTTCACCCCCAGTTTTTCCGCGCGAAACGTATAGATTATCAATTTATTTCGGGGGTGGCTTTACATTCCGGAAGAAAAGCGTAACAAAAATTTTACACTGGCCTATTCTTTCCTAAATTTGGTCTCTTGTACCAACACCAAAACTGCTCAATGTCAGACACCAATCCTTTGAACAGCAAATTTGAGATTTTAGACCGCAAAAATGCCGAGGCCCACTTAGGAGGCGGCCAGGCGCGCATTGATGCCCAACATAAAAAAGGCAAACTCACCGCCCGTGAACGCATTGACCTGCTCCTGGATGAAGGCTCTTTTGAGGAGATAGGCAAGTTTGTGATGCACCGCTCCAAAGACTTCGGCCTGGACAAGGAATACTACCTGGGTGACGGCGTGGTAACCGGCTACGGCACCGTGAACGGCCGCCTGGTGTACGTATTCTCCCAAGACTTCACTGTTTTTGGCGGGTCCCTCTCAGAAACCCACGCCGAGAAAATTGTCAAGATCATGGACCTGGCCATGAAAAACGGCGCACCCGTGATTGGCTTGAATGATTCAGGCGGGGCAAGAATTCAGGAAGGCGTGGTTTCCCTGGGCGGCTACGCCGATATCTTCTATAAAAACACCCTCGCCTCGGGCGTGATTCCGCAGCTGTCGGGCATTATGGGGCCTTGCGCGGGCGGCGCGGTGTACTCGCCGGCCATCACTGATTTCATCCTGATGGTGGAAGACACGTCCTACATGTTTGTGACCGGCCCCAACGTGGTGAAAACGGTGACACATGAAACGGTGACCTCTGAGGAACTGGGCGGCGCCAGCACCCACAGCACCAAAAGCGGCGTGACCCATTTCTCCTGCGCCAATGAGGTAGTGTGTATTCAGAACATCAAGCAGCTGCTGAGCTATATGCCACAGAACTGCGAGGAACTGCCGCCGTCTGCACCCTATGAGCCCCAAGCAGACGAAACCCGTGAGGTCTTGAACACCATTGTGCCCGAAAACCCGAACCAACCGTATGACATGCGCGAGGTGATTGAAGGCATCATTGACAGCGGCTCATTCCTGGAAGTGCATAAAAACTTTGGCGAAAACATAGTAGTGGGTTTTGCCCGGTTGGCGGGCCGTAGCATAGGCATTGTGGGCAACCAACCGGCGGTGTTAGCCGGGGTTCTGGACATCAACGCCAGTACCAAGGCTGCCCGCTTCGTGCGTTTCTGTGACTCGTTCAACATTCCGTTGCTGGTGCTGGAAGACGTGCCCGGTTTCCTGCCTGGCACTGACCAGGAGTGGCGCGGCATTATCACCAACGGGGCTAAATTACTCTACGCGTTCTGCGAGGCCACCGTGCCGCGCGTGACCGTGATTACCCGCAAGGCCTACGGCGGCGCCTATGACGTGATGAACTCCAAGCATATTGGCGCTGATTTAAATTATGCCTGGCCTACGGCCGAAATTGCCGTGATGGGCGCCAAAGGTGCCGCTGAAATCATCTTCAAACGCGAGATTGCCGCCGCCGAAGACCCGGAAGCCAAACTGGCCGAGAAAGTGGCCGAGTACCAGGAGAAATTCGCGACGCCGTACCGGGCGGCCCACCGTGGCTTTGTAGACGAGGTGATTTACCCGTCTGAGACGCGTGCCAAGCTGATCAAGGCGTTCAAGATGCTGGAGAACAAGGTAGATCAGCTGCCCAGGAAAAAACACGGCAATATCCCGCTGTAAAAAAGATGTCAGACGCTGGAATATAGGCCTTAGACTTATCCAGGCAACCTAACCTCCAGCGTCTGACATGCCATAACCAACAACCGCCCCAAAGGCATGGGCCATGTGAAGCACCCCGTGCCTTTCCACAACCACTTACACTAACACACAACAACGAACCGGAGAAGTGCTTCGCTCCACATTGACGAAAGCATATGAGAGAAGAAAGCTTTGATTTTCTGCAAAAGTATCTCAACAACGCCGCCCCCACCGGCTTTGAATCTGAAGGCCAGAAACTTTGGCTGGCGTACATTAAGCCGTACATTGATGAGTATTTTGTAGACACCTACGGCACCGTAGTGGGCGTAATCAACCCAGAGGCTGACTACAAAGTAGTCATTGAGGCGCACGCAGATGAGATTGCCTGGTTTGTGAACTACATCACCCCAGAGGGTTACATTTACGTACGCCGCAACGGCGGGTCAGACGCGGTCATTGCTCCGTCAAAACGGGTAAACATTCATACCAGAAAAGGGCCCGTGAAAGCAGTCTTTGGGTACCCGGCCATTCATGTGCGCAAGGTGGAGCAGGACAAAGCCCCTACCG
Source organism: Rufibacter ruber (assembly GCF_001647275.1). Classification (GTDB taxonomy): domain Bacteria; phylum Bacteroidota; class Bacteroidia; order Cytophagales; family Hymenobacteraceae; genus Nibribacter; species Nibribacter ruber_C. The sequence continues at coordinate 54,988 of NZ_LRMM01000024.1, forward strand.
TAGAGACCATTTTCCTGGACTGTGGCGCCGCCAACCGCCAGGAAGTAGAAGACATGGGCATTCACGTGGGCTGTGTGGTCACTTTTGATGACGAGCTGTGGGTGATGAATGACAAGTATTACGTGGGCCGGGCGCTGGACAACCGCATTGGTGGGTTCATGATTGCAGAAGTAGCCCGTATGCTCAAAGAGAACGGGAAAAAACTGCCCTTCGGTCTGTACATTGTGAATGCCGTGCAGGAAGAGATTGGTTTACGCGGCGCCGAGATGATTGCCCACCGTATCAAGCCTAACCTGGCCATCATCACAGACGTGACCCATGACACCCAGAGCCAGGGCTACGAGAAAAAAACCAACGGTGACCTGCACTGCGGCAAAGGCCCTGTATTGACCTATGGCCCGGCGGTACAGAACAACGTGCTGAACATGCTGATTGACGTGGCAGAGAAGAATGAGATCCCCTTCCAGCGTGCCGCCGCCACCCGCGCCACCGGCACAGACACAGATGCGTTTGCCTATTCCCATGAAGGCGTGGCTTCGGCGTTGATCTCGTTGCCGTTGAAGTATATGCACACCACCGTGGAGACCGTTCATAAAGACGATGTAGACAACATCATTCAGCTGTTCTACCAGTTCCTGAACCAGCTGGAGAGCGGCCATGACTTTAGATATCTGACCTAGCTGTTTTGGGGCTGTTTTCAGAAAAACAGCCCCAAAACGCAATTTAAAGACCTGTGGGGAAAAGATACCTGCAGGTTTTTGCCTTTCCACGGCCTCTGTTGCCCCATTACCACCGCTGCACATGGAACTGTCCACCCCGCGTCTCCTGCTCAGGGAATTTCAGGAAAATGACTGGCACTTCACCCACCTGTATGAATCACAGGAAAGTGTTATGCGTTACCAGACCAGCCACGTACGCAGCAGCCAGGAAAGCCGGGACTATCTACTCCAGTGCATGGCCGAAGCCAGGGAAGATCCCCGCACCCTCTTTGACCTGGCTGTTGTTCTGAAAAGCACCAACATGCTCATTGGCCGGGTGGGAATGAAGGTAGACTATGACGCCGAGGAAGCCGCGCTCTGGTACCTCCTGAACCCCACCTACTGGAACAAAGGCTATACCACAGAGGCCGCACGCGCCCTCATCAAATACGGGTTTGAGGAGCTGCACCTGCACCGCTTCTGGGCCGACTGCGACCCGCGCAACGTGGGTTCTTACCGCGTAATGGAGAAACTGGGCATGCGCCGTGAAGCCCATTTCAAGGAGAATATCTTCATCAAAGGCGAGTGGTGTGATTCACTGGTATACGCCCTGTTAGACCATGAGTGGCAGCACAGGCAACCATTGTAAAGCTTTATTTTCAACAGATCCTATTTTTGTTTCCGGGCTACTTTTCCAAAAACAGGCCCAAAACAGAAGCTCTGATTGTTCAGTATAGGTATTGGGAGTCATTAGCAGCCGGTACTTTAGAAGTCATCAGCCGTTCCGGGGCATTGGGTAGGCCGGAGCCGTGAAAATGTGTTGATGGAAACTCCTTCTTCGGAATTAAACCACCTAGACCAACATACCTTGCAGTTTTTAGATCAGATGCACCGGCAGGTTGACTTGCCACAGTTTCCGGAACGGATTGTGTCCTTGGTACCCAGTCAGACAGAATTGCTGTTTCACCTGGGGTTGGGTGACCGCGTGGTGGGCGTGACCAGATTCTGCCTTCACCCAAGAGAGGAGGTCAGAAAGAAGACCAGGGTTGGCGCACCAAACAGTTTCACCTGGAGGTGATTGACCAGTTGGCGCCAGACCTTATCATTGGCAACAAAGAAGAGAATTACCAGGAAGGCATTGAGGCCCTTGCGCAAAAGTACCCCGTCTGGATGAGTGACATCCTTACCCTGGAAGACAGCCTGCAAATGATGGCCTGGGTAGGGGAAATCACCAACACGGCCACCAAAGCCCAAGAACTGGTTTCTCAATTACAGGAACACTTTTTACAGTTACACCCCATTTCCCCCCGCATTCGCACGGCTTACTTTATCTGGCGCAAGCCGTACATGGCCGTGGGCGGAGAGAATTTCATAGACCATGTGTTAGCCCGTTGCGGTCTGGAGAATGTGGTTGCTGACATGCCCAGGTACCCAGTCATCACCCCTGAACTGCTGCAGGAACGCGCACCCCAGCTAATTCTGCTTTCTTCTGAACCTTACCCTTTTCAGGAGAGACATCTGGCTGAGTTCCAGCAGATCTGCCCGGACGCCCTGGTGAAAGTGGTAGATGGGGAGATGTTCAGTTGGTACGGTAGCCGGCTTTTACATTCGGTCCCATACCTTCAAGATCTCCTGCGGCAGGTGCAGCAAGACCTTCCTCCCCAATAAAAAAGCCCCGGCCTCTGTTACAGAGGCCGGGGCTTTTCTTCCATTCTTACAGTACCACTACTTGCTGGCAACTGCATTCTTCAACTCCTGGGCTTCAGCTAAGTGTTGCTTTAAAACGGGCAACACCTGGTCAATAAACGCCTGGATTTCCTGATCTTTCAGTTCCTTTTCTGCTTGCTCATAAAGGGCCACTGTCTCTTTCTGTACTTCCAGCTGGGCATCTGTGAAGGTCTGGTCAAAAGCCTCGCCTTCTTTGGTTTCCAGACTGTCTACAATCGCTTTCTTTTCTGAGGGCATCTCATTGGGCAGTTCTACCCGGCGCTGCTTAGCCATGCTTTCTAAAACCGGGCTGGTTCTGGAATGCACGTGCACCAGTTGCTGGCCATACGCGTCTACTTTTTTCCCTTGGTCTGCGGCCATCATCCCGGCCATTAACTCAAAACGGTCAGTGGCCACTGCTTTCTGGAGGAACTGCTCTACTTTGGCATGGTCAGCCGCAGAGGCTTCCTGCTTGTTGCTACTGCATGACACTAATGTAGTGCTACTCATAGCAAACACACTCCCGATCAATAACAAACTTATTTTTTTCATAGTTTTAGGTCTTCGTTCTACAGCACTCACGTATGAGCATCTTCTAACGTTAAAACTAAAGCAAGGTTAAAATAGTTCAGAACTACACTTCCAATTCATACATTAATACCTGAATAACATTTATTTAATTCAAATTCACCCACCCCAATTCCTGTCACAAGGCTTCTATCAATCATATCATTCACCACTCCTATCATCCTATAAATTTATATTTTCACCTTTGTAAGCAGACAAAAAAAATCAGCCCATTGTTTTAGCAATGGGCTGTTTTTAAACGTAGGCAAACAACTGTTACATGCCGTCTACTTTCGTCTTTGTGTCTCGGGCATGCTGCAGGTGCGTTCTCAGCTTTGGCAAGGTTTCGTCAATAAAAGCCTGCACTTCAGCATCTTTTATCTCTTTGTCAGCCTGCTCATATAAAGCAATGGCTTCCTGGTGAGCCTGTACCTGTACCGCAGCAAAATCTTTATCAAAGGGCAGTCCGTCTAAACCGTTCAGGCGGGTCATGATTTGCTGTTTGGGAGCGGGCATGGTCATCTGCAACTGAATATCCCGTTCATCTGCCATGTCCATGATTTTATTGCTTGACAGGGTATGGTCACGTACCAGCATGGCCCCTAACGTTTCAACATCAGAGGTTTCACCTTTCACTTGTGCCATCTGACCGGTCTGAATCTCAAACATGTCACTCACGGCCGCATTCTGGAAGAATACCGCCACCCGCTGCCGGTCTTGCTCCATCAGGGCATCCGCATCCTCATCGTCGTCATCACATGACACCAGTAGCACACTGCTCAGTAACAGGGAGCAGAAGAGCACCCATACGTTCGTTTTTTTCATATTAGATTGGTTAACAAATTATTTATTCAGGGTTCTTTTACGGGTTCAACTGGAATCGGCTTGCGCTCAAAAGACATCTACCCTCATTTTCAGTATAAACCAGAATCCTTATATAGCGCTCCCAGCCTATCGAGCCCAAACCATTTAACCAATTCATAACCAATCAACTAAGACAACCTCAACCCATTTCACCAGATCCTCTGCTGTTACAAGGGGCAAATGAAGTTTTAGTACTTGCCGCAACCGTCTACAGAGGTTTCCGTTTTCACAATACCGGTGCTACAACAGCACTCGGGCCCTGTATGATGTAAAGAATACCGTGATGGAAAATGCACCTTTGCGCCGACAGTTCCTCAAGCAACTGGGATTGGGTTTGGCCGCAGCAGGAATCGCTCCCCTTCAAGCAGCAGCATCTCCCTTTCTAACTTCAAACACCGCACCTATGGCAGAGAAAAAACTAGGCTGGGCCATTGTGGGCCTGGGCGAATTCGCGACCAAGCAACTCATTCCTTCCTTTCCGCTATGCAAGAAATCAAAGCTGGTGGCTCTGGTGAGCGGAGACCCCGCCAAAGCCCAGCGCATTGCCGCTGAAAACGGGGTAGATCCTAAAAACATCTACAACTACCAGAACTATGACTCGCTCAGAGACAACCCAGAGGTAGATGTGATCTACATTGTGCTGCCCAACAGCATGCACGCGGAGTACACCATTAGAGGGGCGCAAGCAGGCAAACATATCATGTGTGAGAAACCCATGGCCACCACCGTAGAAGACTGTGAGAAAATGATTGCCGCCTGCCAGAAGGCGGGCAGGAAACTCATGATTGCCTACCGCGCCCAGTATGAACCCTACAACCTGAAAGCCATTGAACTAGCCCAAGGGGGGCAATTAGGCAAACTCAAGGTTATCACCGCTGACCACGGCCGCATCCTGGACCCCGCAAAACCGCAGGACAAGTGGCGTGCTGAGAAAAAATTGGCGGGTGGCGGCTCCCTGATGGACATTGGCATCTACAGCCTGCAGGCGGCCAGGTACATTACCGGTGAGGAGCCCGTTGAAATCTCAGCCATGCTGCACAGCACGCCCCATGACCCCAGGTTTAAAGAGGTGGAGGAAAACGTGAATTTCGTCCTGAAGTTCCCCAGCGGGGTACAGGCCAACTGTACCTCCAGCTACGGCTACTCAGATACCAAACGCTTTCAGGTCTTTGGGTCAGAGAAAGTACTTACCTTAGACCCTGCCACTGATTACTATGAACACCACCTCACCCTCAGCGGAAAAGAGGGCAAGCAGGAGATGAAAATCAAAGAAGAGAACCAGTTTGCACTGGAAATAGACCATCTGTCTGAATGCATTCAACAGAACAAGAACCCCAAAACACCCGGCGAAGAAGGCCTGCAGGATGTCAAGCTCATGATGGCCATCTATGAATCTGCCAGAAAAGGAAAACCGGTGGTGATCAAGAATTGAGAATTAAGAATTAGGAATGAAGCATAGAAAAGGAAAGCCGCTGTTACGAGATCGTGACAGCGGCTTTCCTTTTCTATGAGGGGTTCAATTTGTTTCTGTAGAGAAATGAGGTATTAAAAGAGCTTCCGTTTATGGTCTATTTTTTGAATAACAACCCCAAAACACAAGAAACCGCCTAACTCAAGAATAATTCTTAATTCCTAATTCTCAATTACTTGAAACCCCGCATTCTGCATCTCCTCCCAGTACCGCGGGTACGATTTGCACACCACCTTGGGTTCTTCAATGATCACGGGTTGTTTCAGCGCCAGCGGCGCGAAAGCCATGGCCATGCGGTGGTCTTCATAGGTGTGCACGGCAGGTACGTTTTCGGGCTGTTTTTGTAAAAACACGGCAAAAACGTCTGGCTCGGTTTCTTTCAGCTCAGCGCCAAATTTCTGTACCTCGTTCTGCAGGGCGGCAATGCGGTCGGTTTCTTTGATGCGCAGACTTTCCAGGCCGGTCATGTCAAACTCCACGCGCAAACCAGCCGCCAAGGCCACCACCGTCTGCGCCAAATCTGGGCAAGCCGAAAAATCAATACGTGCAATTTTCTCCTGCACCGGCTGCTTGGTTAGGCGCACGCCTTCGGCGGAAAACTTGGTTTTCACGCCAAACGGGGCCATCAACGTAGGCAGCACACTGTCTCCTTGCAGGGAATTGCTTCTAAGGCCAGGCAGGAAAATATCAGCTTCCTTGGCCAGGGCCGTGATGCTGTACCAGTAACTGGCCGCGCTCCAGTCAGACTCCACCGTGAACTCCTGCGGCTGGTATTTTTGCGGTGCAACCGAAATCAAATTCCCTTCAAACGTAGCCTGCACCCCAAAGTGCGCCATCTGGGCCAACGTCATTCTAATATATGGCTCTGAACTGATTTTCCCTTCCAGGGTGAGTTCCAGCCCCTGCGGCAGCAACGGCCCAATCATCAACAGCGCCGAAATATACTGGCTGCTGATGTCTGACCGCACGGTAAGTTGGTTGGTGCCGGTGCCTTCAAAACCGTTCATCTGCATGGGTGGGTAACCCTCCTGCCCAAGATATTCAATCTTAGCCCCCAACTTCCGCAGGGCATCTACCAGAACGCCAATGGGGCGCTGGCACATGCGGGGCGTGCCGGTGAGTTTGAGTTTCTGGCCGGTGGCGGCGTAATAGGCCGTCAAGAAACGCATAACGGTGCCCGCATCTTCGGCGCTCACTTCTTCGCCGGCAGGCGTAGAGAGCAAACGGTTCAGGAGTTGGGTATCATTGGCGTCTGACAGGTTATGGATGGGGAAATCCTGACCGGAAAGGGCCCTGATAATCAAAGCGCGGTTGGCTTCACTTTTAGAGGCGGGCAAAGTCACTTGCCCACGCAACACGCCCGTGGGGTGCGACACGCGCACAGCAGCAGCTGACATCATAAGGTTTGGTAATAACGCAAGGCGCTCTGCACCTCGCTCAAGGTAATGGGTTGGTCATACACGGCTTCGCCAATTCTCTGCAACAGCGTGCAGTTGATGGTGGCGCCGTCGTTCTTTTTATCATGCAGGCAGAGCTGACTAATGGCTTCCAGGTCGCCGGCCGGCAGTTTCACCTTCTCATAGATGGAGAAAATAAAAGTTTCTATCTGCTCCAGCTCTTCTGCCATGAGCAACCCGCGCTGTACAGAAAGCCAGGCCTCGCAGACCATGCCTACGGCAATGGCCTCGCCGTGCAGCAGCTGCTGCCCCGGCTTCTCCAGGTAAAAACTCTCCACAGCGTGGCCAATGGTATGCCCAAAGTTCAGGATTTTGCGCAGGCCGCTCTCCAGCGGGTCTGCGGTCACCACCCGTGATTTAATTTCAATAGAATGGCGAATCAAATCAGTCCAGTCTTCAGTGAACAGACCTATGTAACGCTGCTCCTGAAACTTGGCGGCGTCTAAGATGAGCCAGTGCTTGATGATTTCGGCGTAGCCGGATTTCATCTGGCGCATATCCAGGGTCTGCAGAAAATTTGGGTTCACCAGCACCGCCAGCGGCTCCTGAAACACACCCAAATGGTTCTTGAAACCCATAAAGTCAATGCCGGTCTTGCCGCCCACGCTGGCGTCTACCTGTGAGAGTAACGTAGTAGGCACGTTCACAAACCGGATGCCGCGCTTGTACAGGCTGGCGCAGAAGCCGCCCAAATCTGTGAGCACGCCGCCGCCCACGTTCACCAGCAAGCTCCAGCGGTCCAAGCCCTGCTCAGTGAGTTCCCGCCACACGTGCTCGCAGGTGGCCAGGGTTTTGTTCTCTTCGCCGCTTTTGATGTGCACCAGGTGGTGCGGCGGCAGGATTGGTTTCAGCAACGGGTAGCAGTGCCGGTGGGTGTTCTCATCTACCAGCACCACTATCTTTTGGAAGGCCCGGCTCTGCAACAGGTGCTCCAGTTGGGGCAAGGCCTCCGGTCCTATGAAAATTTCTTCGGTCAAGGTACTCTTTTAAATTAGTGCGTTTGCTGTTTTCTGAAAAACAGGCCAAAAACGCAATGAAGGCTCAAAAACGGGAATGTCTGGGGGAGTTCAAAATAAAATCTTCAGAAATTGCGGCTTTTCCCTTTTCTTCTGGCAACAGCGCTTAAAATCAGTTACAAAAATTGCAAAGAACAACTTCGGCCAGGGGCCGAAGGAAAGGGTAAGCTCTTCTTTACGCCTTTTTCCTGAAATGAACCGGAAACAACTAACAGCCGTTTTTACGTTATCTTTGTGGCGCTTTACTAACCAGCGAGAACCCATTCAATATGAACCAAGATCGCCCATATTAAGCGACAACTTTACATCATGCTAACCAGCGAGAACCCATTCAATATGAACCCTGTCCCGAACGTCTCTTTTGAAGACACCGCCATCGCCTTCGCTGATAAATCTGACGCGGAATTATATAAAACCTACCTCCTGTTTGCCGCCATGAACAACAACTCCCTGGTGAAAATGGGCGGTGGCCTGATGAAGAAGGCTCTGAGCTGGAACCTGCCGGTCAAGTTTCTCATCAAGAAAAGCATCTTTGAGCAGTTCTGCGGCGGCGAGACCATACAGGAGTGCAAGCCTACCATTCAGAAGCTGGGGGCCTCGGGCATTGGCACTATCCTGGACTACTCGGTAGAGGGCGAGAGCAACGAGGAAAGCTTTGACCATACCGTGCAGGAAATCATCTCCACCGTTGAGATGGCCGCCAACTCCACCCACATTCCGTTCAGTGTGTTTAAAGTGACGGGGGTCGCTGACCCGGCATTGCTGGCCAAAGCGCAAACTGACCAAGAACTGACCCCCACTGAGAAAGCCGCCTACGGCAGGGCGCGCGCGCGGGTAAAGGCCATCTGCCAGCGGGCGTATGAGCGGGGTGTGCGCGTGTTCATTGACGCCGAGGAAAGCTGGCTGCAGGAAACCATTGACCAGCTCTGCTATGAGATGATGGAACTCTACAACCAGGAGCGCCCCATTGTCTACAACACTTACCAGCTCTACCGCCATGACCGGCTAGACGTGATCAAACGTGACTACGAGAACGCGGTGAAGCGAGGCTATTACCTGGGCGGCAAACTGGTGCGGGGCGCCTACATGGAGAAAGAGGCGCGGGTGGCGCAGGAGAAAGGCTACCGCAACCCCATCAACCCCAGCAAACAAGCCACAGATGACTTATATAATGAGGCGCTGAAATTCTGCCTGGAGCACATTGACCGCATTGCCATCTGCGCCGGTACCCACAATGAAGACAGCTGTTACCTGCTCATGCAGCTCATGGCCCAGCACCATCTGGCCCCGCAGGATGAGCGCATTTACTTCGCGCAGCTTTTGGGCATGAGTGACAACCTCTCCTATAATCTGGCGCACGCCGGGTATAAAGTGGCCAAATACGTGCCGTACGGCCCGGTAGAGGCGGTCATGCCGTACCTGCTGCGCCGGGCAGATGAGAACACCGCCATTGCCGGACAGAGCAGCAGAGAGTTTTCTTTGGGGTTTCCCTTTCGTATGAAACCGAAAACCTGGACCACTTTGAATCCTTCATAAGCAGAGGCATTCCTTTGATTTTTTACGACAGGGTGGCTGAACACAATCAATGCACCAGCATTGTCATTGACAATTTACAGGCCGCCCACAGGGCAACCACACACTTGATAGAGCAAGGCTGCACCAATATTGTTCACATTACAGGCAATCTTAAGAGAAACGTCTATGCTGACCGCCTGAAAGGCTATAAATATGCACTCATTGACCATGATTTGCCTTTTTCTGAAAGCAACATTATTGTCAACAGCTTATCTGAGGAGGCCGGAGAAGAGGCGGCAAAACAGATTTTGAAGATGAAAAGCCTCCCTGATGGCATTTTTGTATCTAATGACACTTGCGCCGTGAGCTGCATCAAGGCACTCAAGAGAGAAGGCATATCTGTCCCTAAAGACATTGCTGTGATTGGCTTCAACAATGACCCTATTTCCAGGGTGATTGAGCCTAACCTCACCACCATTAACTACCCCGGCTATGAAATGGGTGAGCTGGCAGTAAAAGTACTGCTGCTACAGCTAAACGGTACATCAGACAATGTTTCCAGCAACACAGTAAATTTAAGATCAGAGCTTATCATAAGAGAATCATCTCTCAGAAGTAAGGCTTCCAGCAAAAAGCAGGCAGTATTCGTATAGGCGCCGCTGGTGCATGGCCACTTTCCTTTGGCAATTTGAAACAGTGTTTCAGAGTGGCCTGACACTGTATTGCCTTTGCAAAAGGCAGAACACACGTCTGCACGGTGCCAAAAGCCAACTTTTTAACTCTTGACCAACCCATTGTTTCACCATTCCCTACAGGCATGTGTAAAATAAAGACCTTTTCGCTTTCAGTTCTCATACACCTACTCTTTGCCTTGGCTGCCCACGCAGATGATGGGTACCGGCTTTGGCTCAGGTATGATCTAATTAAGACGGAAGCAAAACTGGCCCGGTACCGGCACCATCTGCAAGAGATAGTGGTGCAGGGCTCCTCCCCCACCCTCATAGCAGCCAAAGATGAGCTGAAGCAAGGTTTATCTGGCTTACTGGGAAATGCTGTTAACCTGAGCGCCGAACCCTCAAGGGCTTTCACGCTGGTAGCAGGCACGCCAAAATCATCTGCCTTCATCAGCTCTCTCAATGTCTCCACCCGGCTGCAAGAGGCGGGACAGGAAGGCTACCTGCTGTTCACCCACAAAACAAACGGGCGCACCTGCACGGTAATAGCCGCCAACACAGATGCAGGCGTGCTGTACGGCGCTTTTCACCTGCTGCGGCTTCTGCAGACCGAAGAGGACATAACCAGCCTCAATCTCAGCAGCGCCCCAAAGACCCAGCACCGCATCTTAAATCATTGGGACAACCTGGACCGCACAGTAGAAAGGGGCTATTCAGGCTTTTCACTCTGGGACTGGCATAAACTGCCAGAGTACATAGATCAGCGTTATATAGATTACGCCAGGGCAAACGCCTCTATAGGAATTAACGGCACGGTCTTAACCAATGTAAACGCCAACTCCCTGGTGCTTACTGAAGAATATTTACAGAAAGTGGCGGCCTTAGCCAATGCCTTCAGACCGTATGGCCTTAAAGTATACCTCACCGCCCGCTTCAGCTCTCCCCTTGAGATTGGAGGGCTAAAAACAGCTGATCCCCTGAACCCGGAGGTGCAGGCGTGGTGGAAAAGAAAAGTGCAGGAAATCTACCGGCACATCCCTGACTTCGGCGCTTTCTGGTGAAAGCCAACTCTGAAGGCCAGCCTGGGCCGCAGAACTACGGAAGAACCCACGCAGACGGAGCCAATATGATGGCAGACGCCCTAGCCCCCATGGGGGGCATTGTCATGTGGCGGGCGTTTGTCTATGACAACAACGTGCCAGATGACCGGGCCAAACAGGCATATAATGAATTCAAGCCCCTGGACGGCGCCTTCCGGAAGAATGTATTAGTACAGGTAAAAAACGGTGCCATTGATTTTCAGCCGCGTGAGCCGTTTCATCCGCTCTTCGGGGCTATGCCCAGGACTCCGCTCATGATGGAGTTTCAGATCACACAGGAGTATCTGGGGCAGGGAACCCATCTGGCGTACCTCGCCCCGCTCTTTAAGGAAGTGCTGGAATCTGATACCTATGCCAAAGGAAAAGGGTCAACGGTTGCAAAAGTAGTTGACGGCTCCCTGCACCAGTACACCACCACCGGCATGGCGGGTGTCGCTAACATAGGCACTGACCGCAACTGGACCGGCCACCATTTTGGGCAGGCAAACTGGTACAGTTTTGGGCGGCTGGCATGGGACCACACCCTCGCCTCTGACCAGATGGCCCAGGAATGGCTCAGGATGACGTTCTCCAATGAAGATGCGTTTCTGCAGCCAACCAGAAAAATGATGCTGAGATCCCATGAAACCGTGGTGAATTACATGACCCCACTTGGGCTGCACCACATTATGGGCTGGAATCATCACTACGGCCCCGGCCCCTGGATCAAAGACAAACCACGCGCTGACTGGACCTCTGTGTATTACCACCGGGCCACAGAAAAAGGCATTGGCTTTGATCGCACCAAAACCGGCAGCAACGCCGTAGCCCAATACTTCGCCCCGGTAGAAAAACTCTTTTCCAGCCGAAAAAACTGCCCTGAAAAGTACCTGCTGTGGTTCCACCACCTGCCGTGGGACTACAAGGTGAGTTCTGGCCGTATTCTCTGGGATGAGCTTTGCTACCGCTATGCAGAAGGGGTCAATGAAGTGCGGGACATGCAGCAGACCTGGGAGCAGCAGCAGAACCACGTGGACCCTGAGCGGTTTAAACACGTACAAACATTTCTGAAAATTCAGGAAAAGGAAGCCAGGTGGTGGCGTGACGCCTGCCTTTTGTATTTCCAGACCTTTTCTAAAAGACCCATTCCGGCTGGTCTGGAAAAACCAGCCCATGACCTGGAGTACTACCAGAGAATAGAACCCAAGTTTGCACCAGGTATTTAAACAGACATTAAGACAACCCAATGAACCACAACCCAACCCAACCGTCTAAACTAGCTATTGTTACCGGCGGGGCATCAGGACTTGGCTTTGCCATTGCAGAGAAGTTCGTGTATAACAATATTTTCACCGTCATCATTGGCCGCGATGAGGAAAAACTCAGAAAAGCCAAAACGGCCTTAGGCGACAACTGCGCTACCATCTCCTTTGATTTAGGCAATCTGGGGCATATTCCCGCCCTGGTGACAGAAATAACCAACTCCTATGGCCCGGTGGATATACTGGTCAACAATGCCGGCATCAACATGAAGAAGGAGTTTGAAGAGGTGACTGATGAAGAATTCCAACAGATCATTCACACCAATGTGACCGCCGTTTTCGCCTTAAGCAGAGAGGTGGCAAGGCACATGCTGGCCAAACAGAGCGGCAGCATCATCAACATCAGCTCTATGGCTTCGCAGTACGGCATTCCTAAGGTAATTGCCTATACCGCCTCTAAATCTGCCATTGAGGGCATGACCCGGTCCATGGCGGTAGACTTGTCGCCCCGGGGCATCAGGGTGAACTGCGTGGCGCCCGGCTTCATTGCCACAGACATGTCTGCCAAGGCGTTGAACGGGGATCAGGAACGCAAAAATCGGGTGCTCTCCAGAACGCCCATGGGCAAAATGGGCATTCCGGCAGATATCGCAGAGGCGGTGTATTTTCTTGCCTCAGACGCCGCCAGCTACATCACGGGCACTGTACTACCCGTTGACGGGGGGAACTCCATCGGTTTCTAAGTCAGCGCTTCAGCAACTGCAAGTGCTTGAAAGAAGCTGTTTTTTTCTGTTTTCGGCCTGTTTTCCTGAAAACAGGCCGAAAAACAGAAACGGCTCCTCCGCCGCTCCGGCCCCGGCCTCAGCAGCGGAAGGACACACACTCCC
>NZ_LRMM01000025.1 GCF_001647275.1 Rufibacter ruber
TTCGGATTCTGTTTTTGGCTAAAAGTTTCAAAACAGCGAAAAACAGAAACTATAGAGGAAAAGTGCTGTTTGATTTGTAATTTCAGGAAAACGCCTCCAGATTTGAGCCCCTGCTTTTAAATATGACTCCTGTACCAGCCGCTGCCACTGCATTGGATTTACTGCCTGTCATGCGGGCATTGCCTGGATTGTACCTGTTCCTCTCCCCAGACTTAACCATTCTGGAGGCCACAGAGGCCTACCTTGCCGCCACCTTAAAAGACCGCTCCATTATAGGCAGGCGCCTGTTTGAAGTATACCCAGACAACCCAGATGCGCCTGAAGCCAACGGCAGCCTGAACCTGCGCCAGTCCCTTGAACGTGCCTACACCCATAAAGTGCCCCACAGAATGGAGGTACAACGGTATGATGTAACCAGACCGGCAGAGCTGGGTGGGGGCTTTGAGGAAAAATACTGGCAGCCCCTCAACACCCCCGTTCTGGATGCCGCCGGCGAAGAGGTTCTGTACCTGATTCACCAGGTGGAAGACGTGACCTTGGAATACAAGGAACGGTACGCCCAGCAAAAGATAGCCAAAGACAATCTGGAGCGGTCTGAACTGATTGCCAAAGCCACCAATGACGTGATCTGGGACTGGAACCTGCTAAATGACACCATCTGGTGGAATGACGGCTTTAAAACCACCTTCGGCTATAAGGAAGAAGACATTGAGAAGGACATCAACTCCTGGTACGGCCGCATTCACCCAGATGAGGCCGAGCGGGTGGTCCAAAGCATTCACGCAGTTATTGACCACGGCGGCACCCACTGGCAGGACGAATACAGTTTTAGAAAGGCAGACGGCACGTACGCAGACATTCTGGACCGGGGCATTGTAGCCCGTGATGCGTCTGGCAAACCCGTACGCATGATAGGCGCCATGCTGGATATTACAGAGAAGAACCGGTATGCGGCAGAGCTAAAAGCCAGTGAGCAGCACGTGCGGGCCCTGTTAGAAGGCATTCCGGAGATTGCGTGGGTAGCCCGCGCTGACGGCTATATCTATTATTACAACAAGGCTTGGTATCAATATACCGGCAACCAGCGGCCAGATGAGGGCTGGGATCATATCTTTCACCCAGATGACTTAGAAGCCACCCTGTTAAAATGGTCCCACTCGCTGAAAACCGGGGAAAACTATATCAACCAGGCCCGGCTAAAACGGGCCCAAGACGGGCAGTTCCGCTGGTTTACCATGTTGGCCACCCCGTTGCGTGATGAACAAGGCAAGATACAGTCCTGGATTGGGGTAGACACAGACATACAGGAACAGAAAGACATTCAGCAGCACCTACGGGAGCGGGATGAATACGTGCAGCGCATGCTGGCCCAGGCGCCTGTGCAGTTTGCGGTGATCAAGGGCGAACAATGGATCGTTGATTTTGCCACCCCTAACTTTAAGATCTTGGTGGGCGGCCGTGATATTGTAGGCAAACCTTACAAAGAGGCGCTCCCAGAACTGCAGGAGCAAGGCTTCTTTGACATCATGGAGCGGGTTTATTCTACGGGCAGATTGTACCGTGGCAATGAACATCCGGTTTATCTGGACCGCAACGGCAGCGGCACCCTGGAATTAGGGTACTTTGATTACATCTACCAGCCTCTTTTCAGCCCAGACAACCAGGTAGAAGGCGTTATGATTCTGGTGGTGGAGGTCACTGAGCGGGTACTGGCCAAGCAGGAGACCGAAAAACTCACCGGCGCGCTGCAGTCATCCCATGACCGTATCAAGAGCATTCTGGATGCGTTGCCGCACATGACCTTTACCGCCCGCCCAGATGGGTACATTGACTATTACAGCCAACGGTGGTACAATTTCTTAGGAGGGTCGCAAAAAGAATTGATTGGCTGGCGCTGGGAAGATTACGTGCACCCAGAAGATTGGGAGGCGACCATTGCCAGCTGGCGGCATTCTCTGGCCACTGGTCATGATTTCGCTATTGAGAACAGGTGGTTCTCTGTAGATCAAGGTGGTTACCGGTGGTATCTGGTGAGGGCGGTTCCTGTACGGGATGCAGAAGGCCAGATCACCATGTGGGTAGGTTCTAACACAGACATACATGACCAGAAACAGATGCTGCTGGCGCTGCAGGAAAGCACAGAGCATTTCCGGTTCCTGGCAGACAGCATGCCCCAGCTGGTTTGGACCACAGACCCATACGGGTTCCATGACTATTTTAACCAGCGCTGGGTAGACTACACCGGCTATGATGTGGAAGCCAGCAAAGGCACGCAAATGTGGAACAACCTATTACACCCAGATGACCAGGAGCGGGCATCTGCCCGGTGGCAGTATTCCCTGGAAACCGGAGAACCCTACCAGGTAGAATACAGGTTCAGACGGGCCTCTGACGGGGAATGGCGCTGGTTCTTAGGCCGGGCCCTTCCTATGCGTGATGCAGAGGGCAACATTCTCCGGTGGTTTGGCACCTGTACAGACATTGAGGAGCAGAAGCGGGATGAGGAACTCATGGCCCAGACCAACCGGGAGCTGCGCAGCATCAATGAAGACCTGGACAGCTTTGTGTACACGGCGTCGCATGACCTCAAGCTGCCCATCATCAACATGGCGGGCATCTTCAAAGAGCTCACCAAAAACGCCACGTTCCATGACCCGGATGCAGAGCTGCTCATAAGCATGTTTGACAAGGCCCTGAACCAGATCAACGCCACCATCTCTGACCTGGCTGAGATTGTAAAGGTGCAGAAGAACATCAACGCCCACCGGGATGAAATTGAGCTGCATGACCTGCTAGACGAAGTCACGCTCAGCATCAAAGACATGGTAAAAGAGTCACAGGCGCAGCTGTACGTAGATTTCAAAGAGGTTCCCCAGGTGATCTTCTCCCGGGTAAACCTGAAAAGCATCTTGTACAACCTGATCAGCAACGCCATTAAGTACCGCTCACCGGAGCGCCCGCCGGCCGTACACCTCAAAACTGAAAGACACGGTGATTTTATCAGGCTCACCATTCAAGACAACGGGCTGGGCATTGACCTTGAGAAGTACGGCAGCAAGGTGTTCCAGATGTTCAAACGGTTCCATAACCACGTGGCGGGTTCAGGCCTTGGCCTCTACATCATTAACCGCATTGTGCAGAAAAACGGCGGCTACATTGAGTTGCAGAGCGAGGTGGGCAAAGGGACTACCTTCCAGATCTACATGAAAGAAGCGTCTGAACCCTTGGGGGAAGAATAAACGCCTCGCTCTGTAGAGAGCAGGTGTACATGTGTCTTCTGCGCGGCAAACGGGCCGCAAAAGAACCTGACCTGGCGGTTGCCTCGCCCCATAGCGCCGCTTTGCTGCCCTAAAAACACTGGAGAAGAACCTTTGGCTCCCCGTTTTGGCCTGCAAAGGCAAAAGTTGAACAAGCTCTAAAACAAAAGGCCGCTGGTGCACCACCAACGGCCTTTTGCGGCATGCCCGCCGGGGCATTATTTCCTTTAACAGAAGCAGGAACCTTTACAGGCAGCTACTTTTCTCTGAGACTGGGGAATACCAAGATACACTCCAGCCTTTCAGGCAGAACCAGGGGCTGCTCAGGCAGCCGGGGCAACGGGTACCTCCTGCTGCGGGGCCCAGGTTTGCCCTTGCACCGTAACAGGTGCGGCAGATCTTACTGCTGCGTGCGCAAAACCAGAGACTACCAGAAAAAACAGCAGGAATATGCCCAGCAGAGGTAGATATCTTTTCATAAAAACAGGAAAATCAGGTTATTTCTCCCTCATACTGGTTTGGTTAAGAAAGGTTTGGCGGCAACTCCTGTTTTTAAGCTGTTTTCAAAAAATACGTACAAAACGCACCTCCCCGCCTCCCTTGCTTAACCCTCTGCCTAGGCTATCGTACATTCTACTACGCCGGTTCCAGTGCGGAGCGGGCACAGAGAAAACCTTAACCCATACTGACATGCAGAATAATAAGAGCAATCACACCTCTCCTGACCTAGGCAAAGAGACGGAGAACCACCAGATAGGCCGTGAGCTGTACAACCGTGACCAGCAGCACCGCCAACCAAACCAACGCGCCCAGGGCAACGACTGGAACAACGGCAATAATTTCCATACCGGCTACAGCAACCAGAGCCGCAGCCACTTTCCGGAAGACACGCACCAGCGCACCACCAACGCAGACTGGGGCGGAAGCCGTGACAAACACTACGGTGACCGGGAGTACAGCACTTACCGCAACCCCAACAACCTGAACTACGGGGACGGCCGCGGCCACAGCTCCCGCTCGGGGTTTGAGAACAACCAGCAGCCGGGCAACCGCAGCCAGCAGAACTACAGCGGCAACCAGTATAGCAGCAACAACCAGCACACGCACTTCTCCCCCTACGGAGACGGCCGCGGCAACTACTCTGCGCGCCAGGACTCCTACGGCCAGGGCCGGGGCAATGACCGTGTCCACTCAGAAGACCAGCTTTCGCGGCAGCGCCGCCTTGATGACTCCAATGAAAACTACTACCGCGGCGGGTACATGGACTCCCGGGGCGTGCGCCAGGAGCTGCCCAACCCAGACAGCAACCCGTACAATGAGTACCCAGGGTCACGCAGCCGCTTTAAAGATGATGACTACCGCTACGGCTCCGGCAACCACACCTGGTATGAGGAGCGCCGCTATACCGCCAATGACGGCCGCAGCCGTGACCGGGACAAAGGCGCCATCTTAGGCGAAATGGGCGAAGGCGTAAGAGAGGCCTGGCAAGACATGAAGCAGGGCGCCCAGAACCTCTGGAACCGGTCTACCGGCAACCGCCATGACAATGACCAGTCAGCTGACCGCCGCAGTGGCAACCGCCATGACTATGAGTACCGTGACCGCCGTGACCGCGGCAATGAAAGCGGCCCGCGCTGGTCAGATGAAACAGACTCAGGAGATGACTCCTTCTTTTACAGTGGCAACCGCAACCCGCGCTACTACTAGTAGCACGGCCAAAGCGACAACAAGATGAAAACCATTATGATTGCAATGCTCCTGACCGGCCTGGCCGGCGCCATCTTGCTCCTCAGCCTTCTTCCCCCGCCAGAGGAGCCTGGCCATGAGCCGCTACTTGCCCCATAAAACACCTTCTTGAGAAGCCGGAACTTTTTAGCTCCGGCTTCTTTTGTTAAGAACAGAGACATTCCCCTTTTGAAACGGGGCAGCCCCCCAACCGCTGTGGCAGGAATGAAGGGCTTGTCAGATTGCCCAACCTTCCTTTCAGCAAAACAGGAAGGCACGGTTCTGTAGAAAGGGTTCTGTTTGTCATCTGCGCCCAGGCTTGGCCGTTTTTTGTTTTTGGCCTGTTTTCCTGAAAACAGGCAAGAACAGAACGGGTGCAGGTGTTCCTTCGGCCTGCGGCCGAAACAAACTTCACCTAACGTGCCTGGTCTATTTTAGAAACTTATTGCACAGAGAATACCCCATGCTCCCTGACCTGCTCACCCAGATACGCGCCTGCCAGATCTGCGCCGCCCAACTGCCCCATGCGCCCCGCCCCGTGCTCAGGGCGTCTGAGACGGCTACGCTCATGATTGTGGGGCAGGCGCCGGGCACCAAAGTACACGCCACCGGCATTCCCTGGAACGACCAGAGCGGCAAACGCCTCAGGCAGTGGCTGGGGCTCACGCCCCAGGAATTCTATGACGAGCGCAAAATTGCCATTGTGCCCACCGGCTTCTGTTTTCCGGGCACCGGTAAGAACGGAGACTTACCGCCCCGCCCTGAGTGTTTCCGGCATTGGCACCCGCAGCTACTGCCCTTGCTGCCCAACATCCGGCTCACGCTGCTCATAGGCGCTTATGCGCAGCAGGCGTTTTTAGGCACCAGGGCCAAGGCCAACCTCACAGAGACGGTGGCCGCCTGGCAGGAGTACCTGCCAACGTACCTTCCGCTGCCCCACCCCTCGCCCAGAAACATGGCCTGGTTCAAGCGGCACCCCCTGTTTGAGCGCGAAGTGGTGCCCGCCCTGCAGGAGATGGTGCAGGCGGTCTTGCCCCAGTAGTAGATGGCCGCTTGCCGTTTTTTGCCTATTTTCACGAAAACAGGTCAAAAACAGATGTCCCTCTCCTTTCAGAGCAAACTGCCTCACGTGGGCACCACCATTTTCTCTACCATGAGCCAGCTGGCGCAGCAGCACGGTGCCATCAACCTGTCACAGGGTTTCCCAGACTTCCACTGCCCGCCAGCATTGGTGGAGCTGGTTTCTGAGGCCATGCGCCAGGGGCACAACCAGTATGCGCCCAGCCACGGCATAGTCATGCTGAGGCAGCAGATAAGCCGCAAGACTGAGTGGCTGTATGGCCACCGTGCCAACCCAGACACAGAGGTTACCGTCACCTCCGGGGCCACAGAGGCGCTGTTTGCCGCTATTGCCGCCGTGGTACACCCGGGAGACGAGGTGCTGGTGCTGGAGCCTTGTTATGACTCGTATGTGCCGGCTATTGAGCTGAGCGGCGGGGTGCCCGTTTTTGTGCCCCTCACCTTTCCTGACTATTCTGTTGACTGGCAGCTGGTAGAGGAGAAACTATCTGCCAAGACCCGCCTGCTGATCATCAACTCGCCGCACAACCCCAGCGGGGCGGTATGGCAAAGAGCAGACCTGGAGGCGTTGGCAAATCTGGCAGACCAGTACCCGTTCCTGATTCTGAGCGATGAGGTGTATGAGCACATGGTGTTTGACGGGCAGCCGCACCAGAGCCTGCTCACGGTTCCGGCGTTGGCTGAGCGGGCGTTTGTGGTCTCGTCCTTCGGGAAGACCTACCACACCACCGGTTGGAAGGTGGGCTACTGCCTTGCGCCCGCGGCCTTGACGGTTGAGTTCAGAAAAGTACACCAGTACCTCACCTTCAGCACCGCCACGCCCTTTCAGCACGCCATTGCCGCTTTTCTGGAGCAGCAGGAGCACTATCTGGCGCTGCCGCAGTTCTACCAGCAGAAGCGGGACTTGTTCAGGGAGCTGCTGCGGCCCTCCAAATTTGACCTGCTCCCCTGCGCCGGCACGTACTTTCAGTTGGCGCGCTATGACCAGCTCTCTGATCTGCCAGACGTAGATTTCTCCCAGTGGCTCACCAGAGAAGCGGGCGTGGCCGTGATCCCGGTCTCCGTGTTCCACCATGACGGCCAAGACCACCGCGTAATCAGGTTCTGCTTTGCCAAGAAGGAGGAGACACTGCGGGCGGCGGCAGAGCGGCTGTGCCGGTTGTAAGAGAGTTCTGAGTTCTGAGTCTTGAGTTCAGCGCCCTTAGTCTGTTTTCGGCCTGTTTTTGGGAAATCAGGCTGAAAACAGGCAGATTCCACTGGCCTTGTAGAACCTTAAGCCCCTACTATGCCCAGTAGAAACCCTTGGCTACCACTCTGCACAGAATAAATACCGCAGGGGGTAGGCGCTTGTGGTTGCCCTTGTAGGTTTTTCACCGTTAGAACAACCCCAAGGGCCTGCCCCTGCTGGCCTCAATTTCTGTTTTGGGGCTGTTTTTCTAAAAACAGCCCCAAAACAGAAACCTTCTACAACAGTTTCTCAGCCACCTCCCGCCAGGAGTTCACGCGCTCAAACTCCAGAATGTTCACGTTGTGGGTAGAGGTGAAGAGCAGTTTCCTTTCCCCTGAGAAGGTGATCAGGTTTTTGGCCCGGTCGTCAATCATGATGTCAGCGCCAATAATGCTTTTGTCACCGCAGAGCACCATGTTCTTCCAGCTAATGAACGGGAAGTGGTCATGCAGCCAGTCAAACTTGTCAATGAGTGAATTTCTGAACTCCATGCCGGCGCTTACTATGAACACCTCATATTTCTCCGTGAGGGCTTTGATGACTTCCTGGCTGTCTGGGATCACCTTCAGGTCCCTGAAGAAACCTTCGGCGTTGATGTACTCCCACACCTTGTCTTTGTGCTCCTCCGGCACAGCCTCGTAGACCTCCTTGCCATGCAGTGCCTCCAGGGTGAGTTCCAGGGCGCAGTCGCGGTTGTAGAGCTCAATGAATTTATCAATAGGGTCAGCCATGACCTCATCCATGTCAATGGCAATTTTTTTCTTCTGGTACTCCATGCGGCTGTATTTCGGTTTTGAGAAAGTCCCTACCTTTATCGGGATTGAAGTCAGTAAGTTACCTTTTCTACTCAAAACCAGTAAATCATAATTCCCAATTCCTAATTCTCAATTAATTAAAATGGCTGACCTGCGCGTTACCCTTATCCAAAGCGACCTGCACTGGCATGATGCCGCCGCCAACCGGGCAAAGCTCCAGCAGAAAATAGAGGAGGTGCCTGGCAGCGACCTGATTGTGCTGCCAGAGATGTTTACCACGGGCTTCAGCATGGAGGCACCGGCCTTGGCCGAACCCATGAGTGGGGAGTCTGTGAACTGGATGCGCCTCATGGCCAGGCGGCAAAACGCAGTGATCATGGGCAGCCTGATCATTGCCGAGCACGGGCACTACTACAACCGCCTGATCTGGATGCGGCCAGACGGCACCCACGCCCAGTATGACAAGCGCCACCTGTTCAGAATGGCCGGCGAATGTGAGGCGTACACCCCCGGCAAAGACCGCCTGCTTGTAGAACTGAACGGCTGGCGCATCTGCCCGTTGGTGTGCTATGACCTGCGGTTCCCGGTTTTCTCCCGCAACACGCCCATTGCCTATGATGTGCTTATCTACATTGCCAGCTGGCCCAGCCGGCGGCGGCTGGCGTGGCAGACGCTCCTGAAAGCCCGCGCCATTGAGAACCTGGCGTTCTGTATTGGCGTGAACCGCGTTGGTCAGGATGGCAACGGCCACGCGTATGCCGGTGATTCTGCCGCGTACAACCTTCTGGGGGAGGAACTGGCGCACCATGAGCATGAGGAAGCCACCACCACCGTCACCCTCTCCCGCGCGCACCTGGAGGAAACCCGTCAAAAACTGCCCTGGCATATAGACGCAGATGCGTTTACGCTTTTGTAGCAGAATAGGCAGATTTTCTGTTTTGGAGCCGTTTTCTTAAAAACAGCTCCAAAACAGGAACCAACGCTACGGCTGCACCACGAGTTTATGGGTGATGGTTTTGCCGTCAGCCAGCACCACCTTTAACAGGTACAGGCCCGCTGGCGTGGCGGCGGTTGAAATCTGGTGCAGCTGGTCAGCGCTGGTTTTCCCCGCCAGAATATTTTGCCCCGCCACGTTGTAGAGCACATAGGTGGCCGCCTGGGGGGTCAGCAATTGGGTGAAGCCCCGGGCAGGGTTAGGGAACAGTTTCAGGCCGGCAAGGGCTGGGGGCTCCTCTCCCAGGCCCAGCGGCTCTTTGATTACTTTCAGAAACCGGAGACCACCCGCCCGGGTACCAATGAGCACCTCTGGCAACTGATCACTGTTCTGATCCAGATCTCCCACGGCCACGGCGGCGCCTGCCCCAAAAATAGCCGGCTGGTACTGTTGCAGGGCTGGCTGCCAAAGAACGTTGGCCTCTACCGGGAATGCACCGGCCAGGTGTGCGGCAAAGTCTGGGTACACCTTAACCTCCCCGCTGTCATCTGAGGTTAGCAGATCAGCCTTGCCGTCTTTGTTCAGGTCAGCCACCTGCACCTGTAGCCGGCCATACGCGCTGCTGCCGTCCAGCCCACCCAAGGCTTCTGTCACCAATGACCAGGCGGGGGCGGTGTTGCTGCCCGTGTTCCGGTAGTAATGCAGTGCCCCAGACGCTCTTCCTATCAATAAATCCACTGTCCCGTCCTGGTTGACATCTGTGAGGTAGGGGCTGTCTCCCCTGAAGAACAGGACTCCGGTGATGGTGCCCTCCTGCTGCCGGGAGAATTGTGCGGGCTGCCCCGCGGCGGCCTGGTTCAGGAGGTACTTCAGCTCTACCCGGGAGGTGGTGGTGTTGTAAATGCTCCACACCAGGTCAACGGCACCGTCTTTGTTCAGATCCAGCAGTTGGGGTTTGAGGGCCTGCTGACCAAGCACAGAGAAAGACAGGTAATCTATGGCCTCCTCCTCAAAAACCGGTTGCTGTCTGGTGCCTTTGTTCTTGTAAAAAGTGAGGGTAGCGGCATAGCGGCCATTCTCCAGCACGGCGGTATTGCCAATGAGCAGATCCAAAACCCCGTCACCGGTGAGGTCTGCCAGGGCAGGGGCCGCCCCCTCCCCTACGTCTATCATCTGGTTTTGCAGGAACGGCTGCTTGGGGGCCTGAAATCTGGGTGCCTGGGCGGTCCCGGTGTTGGCGTATACCCAAACCGAGTTCTTCAGGTCTACATTCTGGTGGGAGTTGCTGGTCGCATTGGGGGCCACCACCAGATCTGGCACGCCGTCAAAGGTGACATCCAGGTAATAGGCCGCCGGGAAAACGCTGAACTGGTTCCCGGTGATGTCTGGCGGAAGGTTATAGTCAGCGCTGGAGAGTTTGGGGAGCAGGTTTGTACCTGTGTTCAGGAGCGTGACCAGATCAGCGCAGTCATCATGCCCCGCCAGCAGGTCCAGCACGCCATTGCCGTCTACGTCTAGCGGCAGCACGCTGGAACCGCCCACGTGGTGGGACGAAGGACAGCTTTCGCCGCCAAACCGGTAGCTGTTGCAGGAGCCGGCGCAGCGGGTGAGGTTGCCCCAGCGGTTGGTCACCTTGGTGAAGGTGATTTCGGCGCAGCCCAGGTTTTGCTCCACCCGCTGGTTCTGGTAATACTCCAGGGTTCTGCCGCCAGACCACTCCCAGGTAAGAATATCCAGGTCCCCGTCCCCGTCCATGTCCACAATGGCGGGCATGTCTTCCGCGCCTACCACAATGTTGCCGTCTCGGTTGTAGAGCAGCAGCGGGTGCGTGAGTGAGAAGGTCAGTTTGCCGTGCTGCGCAGACGTGTTGGTGTAGAGTTTGATACCCGCGTTGGTGGCCGTGAACAGGTCTGGGGCGCCGTCACAGTTGAAGTCCCGCAGCAGGGCAAAATAGATCAGATCGCGGGGAAAGGCGGCGGCATACTGCGGCGCGAACTGGTACCGCCACTGCCCGCCCGCCTGCACGGCCAGAAACGTGGAGACGCGCTGGCTGCTCCGGTCAAACACAAACAGGTCTGGCTGCCCGTCCAGATTCAGGTCTATGTGGGAGAACTGGGGGCTGTTCATACCACCCGCCCAGGGCAGCGGCAGGGAGCTCCCCTGCTTCTGCACGGCGGGGCCTGTTACTTCCTGCAGCCGCACGGGGGCTTGGGCCCAGGCAATAGAGGGAGCCAGGGCTATGTAACTTATGAAAAAGGCTAGTACCTTTAATGCACGAATCATTCGTATCTATTGGTTTGACTAAAGTTACAAAACATATGATGGAGCACGTGGCGTCCCTTTATCAAAAATACCTGGAGTGCCGGAAAGTAAGCACAGATTCCAGGGCCGAACAAGACAATACCCTCTTTTTTGCCTTAGACGGCCCCAATTTCAAAGGCAGCCAGTTTGCCCAGGCCGCGTTGGACAAGGGCGCCCGTTACGCGGTGGTGCAAGACCCTACTATTACCGGCCCAAACATCATTCAGGTAGAAAACACGCTGAACACCCTGCAGGCCCTGGCCCTCCACCACCGGCTGTTGCTGCGCATACCTGTTTTGGGCATTACGGGCTCTAACGGGAAAACCACCACCAAAGAGCTCATCAATGCCGTGCTCAGCAAAAAATTCAACGTGCTCTGCACCAAAGGCAACCTGAACAACCATATTGGGGTGCCGCTCACCTTGTTGGGCATACAGCCGGAGCATGAGCTGGCTATCATTGAGATGGGGGCCAACCACCCCGGCGACATTGCCGAACTCTGCGCTTACGCCCTTCCCACCCACGGCCTCATCACCAACATTGGCAAAGCCCATCTGGAAGGATTTGGTAGTCTGGAAGGCGTGGCCCGCACCAAAAGTGAGCTCTACCTGCACCTGGACAAAGCCAACGGCACAGTGTTCGTCAATACCTCTAACGAACACTTGATGAGGATGGTACGCCGCCTAGAAAAGAAAGTCACCTACTACCAGCCCGGCAATGATTATACCGGTGAACTGCTCCAGGCTGCCCCGCAGGTGATGTACCGCGCCGCAGATGGCAAAGAAGTGCACACGCACCTCATGGGTTCCTATAATTTTGAGAACATGATGGCCGCCGCCTGCATTGGCCAGTACTTTGGGGTTCCGCATTCAGACATCAACTCTGCCATTGCCGGTTATGTACCCACCAACAACCGTTCGCAGGTTGTACAGAAAGACACCAACACCATTCTGCTGGACGCCTACAACGCCAACCCCAGCTCTATGGCTCTGTCAGTGGCCAACTTCGCGCAGATGGCGGGTGAGCCCAAAGTAGTGATTCTGGGCGATATGCTGGAACTGGGCCAGGAAAGCGAGGCTGAACACCGGCTTCTGGGCAAGCAGCTAGATCAACTGCCGTTTGCCCAGGTCTTTCTCTGCGGAAAGGAAATGCGCTACGCCGCAGAGGTAAACCCTGGCTTCAGGTATTTTGCAGAGAAAAGCGCGCTGGAGCAGTGGCTGACAGACCACCCGGTACGCAACAGCCACCTGTTGATCAAAGGCTCCCGCGGCATTGGCCTGGAGACGCTGGTGGCGCTGCTGTAACTATTTTGCGTTTTTTGGGGCTGTTTTCTCAAAACAGCCCCAAAACGCAAACACCTCACCGCATTTAAAGACCTGTGAGGTTTCACCAAAATCTTTGGCAGGCTTCCCTTCCATTTCCTTGTTGCCTCCCGGAAGGTTCCTGGCGGCCAGGGGCAGCCCCTATCTTACATTGCCTTTCCAGCTTGCCAGCCGTTTATTTCAGAATGATTTCTATTGATCCTGTTTTCCGCCTGTTTTTGGGAAAACAGCCCTAAAACAGAAAACCTCACCGTTCTGGTAGAACGGTGAGGTTTAAACTGCCATTGGCAGTGTCACTTAAAACGGGGACTCAAATTGAGCCAAGGTAGGGAGCACTTCGTCCTTCTCAGATACCAGCGGGTTTTCAATTCCCCAGTCAATGCCTAGCGCCGGGTCATTCCAGAGCAGACCGCCCTCAGATTCTTTGTTGTAGTAATTGCTGCACTTGTACTGGAAAACGGTGCCTTCCTCCAGCGCCACAAAACCGTGCGCAAACCCAATGGGCACAAAGAACATATTGTGCTTGTCGGCTTCCAGAAGGCAGGTGGCGTGCTGCCCGTAGGTGGGTGAGCCTTTTCTCAGGTCTACCGCCACGTCCAGCGCCTTCCCAACCACCACGCTTACCAGTTTGGCCTGGGCATAGGGTGGCTTCTGCAAGTGCAGCCCGCGCAACACGCCTTTCTTGGAAATGGAGCGGTTGTCCTGCACAAAAGTGTCTGTGATTCCCGCCTCTGCAAATTGTTTCGCACTGAAGGTTTCCAGAAAGGCGCCGCGGTCATCTGCAAACACCCGCGGGGTGATCTCTATAACGCCGGCTATGGGGTAGGTAGTCACTTGCATGTTTCTCAGTTAATGTTTTGGTGGTAAGCGGCGGCCTATGGTCAACAGAGGCGCTACCGCCAGGATTTATTTTCTGGCCGGTTTGCCGGTAGCGGCCTCAATGGCGGCAAAGTACCGGTCTATCACATATTTCTCGTCAAACTTCTCAAGGGCTAAGCGGCGGCTGTTCTGGCCCAGGGTTTGCAGCTCCTGCTCAGACAGGTTGAGCACCTTCTCCATGTTGGCGGCCAGGTCTGCTCCGTTCCTTACTTCGCAGAGGTAGCCGTTGTAGCCGTCTACCACGGTTTCTTTGCAGCCGGGCACGTTGGTGGTGACAATGGGCTTGCCCAGGGCGGCGGCTTCCAGCAACGTACGCGGCGTACCTTCACGGTAAGACGGGAGCACCACACAGTCTGCCTGGTGCATGACGCCGGCCACGTTGTCTGAGGTGCCCAGGTACTCCAGCCAGCCTTCCTGCGCCCATTGCTCTACCACGGTGCGCTTGATCCCAATATTGCCTTCCTCGTCAATGCCCCCCAGCAGCTGCACCCGCACGGCGGGGTATTTGGCTTTCAGGATCTTGCTCGCCTCTACATACTCTACCAGCCCTTTCTCATACAGCGCCCGTGACACCATCAGGAACACAAACGGGTCCTGGCGCTTGAATTGGGGCGCAGGCTGAAAACGCGTGGTATCAATGCCGGAGCCGGGAATCACCTCTGTCACCGACTCGCGCACCAGTTTTCGGCCCAGAAAAAGTTCTTTGTCATCATTGTTCTGAAAGAAGACCTTGGCCGGAAACTGGAACGAGAATTTATACAGCGCCATGGCAATTTTGGAGACCAGGTTCTCTACAATGAACACCGTGCCCAAACCAGACACGTTGTTGATGGTGGGGATGCCCGCCAGTTTGGCGGCAATACTGCCATAAATATTGGGTTTGATGGTGTACTGCAAGATCACGTCTGGCTTCACCTGCTTATACGCCTTGTAGAAGTTCTGAATCAGCAGCAGGTCTTTGAGCGGGTTGGTGCCTTTGCTTTCCATGGGCAAATGCACAAACCGGCAGCCCTCGGCCACCAACTTGGCTGAGTACGCGTCTTCAGGGGCAATGGCCACCACCTCATGCCCCGCCTTCAGCAAGGCTTTGACCAGACTCAGACGGAAATTGAAGATGTTCCAGGACTTGTTGATGACAATGGCAATGCGCATGGGCGTAGTTTAAAAGACAAAGATAGTACAGCCAGTGGGTTAACCCGCACCTATACGCAGAAACTGTGCGGGCATCTGGGCTAGTTTCACCCTTTTGCGTACTTTGCAGCCGTACAAAGCCTGTAGTTTATAGTTGGCCTATGACCGCTTACTTTCTTAACACCCACGTACTGGTGGTGATTCTGTTTCTGGTTTTTTTTGTGCTGAAGGCCATCCTGCTCTTCCTGAACAAGCATGACCGGCTGAATAAAATCAGAGCTTCTACCCTGATGCTGGACCTGGTGTTTGGCGTCTTGATTCTGGTGACGGGGGCGTATTTAATTGGCTATAGGGCCTTTTACGGCAGTGGCACTCTGCCCACCTGGTTCCTGGCCAAGGTGGTGCTGGTGCTGGCGGCCATCCCGGTGGGGATAGTGGGGCTCAAGCGGCACAGCAAGGTGCTGACCGCACTGGGGCTCCTGCTCTTTCTGTATGTCTACGGCGTAGCCGAAACTAAAAGCCTGAAAATGCGTCCTGATACAGAAGAGGAGGCCACCGCTCTGCCAGATAGGCAAGCACAGACAGCCGCTACTGGCCAAGCGCAAGCCAACCACCCTATTCTGTCACAGATGCAGGGCACCCAACTGGAAAACACCAAAGCCATCTACACCCAGCTGTGCGCCACCTGCCACGGCGAAGACGGCCAAAAAGGAGCCAGCGGGGCCGTTGGCCTGCAGCAGAGCTCTCTGAGCCAGGCAGACAGGAAGGCGGTGATTGCCAACGGGCGGGGCCTGATGCCGGGCTTCAGCGCTACCTTGACAGAACAGGAAATAGAAGCACTGGCCTTGTACACCACCCTACTTAAAAAGTAATTTACCACATGAGAAACCAACTCCACGTAACGGCTAAAGAACAGGAGACCGCTGTATTGGTGGCCGTGCCGCAATGGCGCCAGACCGATGAAAAGACAAAGGAGTACCTAGATGAGCTGGCTTTCCTGACCGAGACCGTGGGGGCCAAAACCCTGAAGCGGTTTATCCAGAAGCTAGACAAGCCTGACCTGCGCACCTACGTGGGCAAGGGCAAGCTGGAAGAGATTGTGGCGTATGTGAAGGAGCATAAAGTAGACATGGTCATTTTTGACGATGAGCTTTCGCCCTCACAGGTGCGCAACCTGGAGCGTGAGCTGCAGGTGAAAATCATAGACCGGAGCCTGCTCATTCTGGACATCTTCGCGCTGCGCGCCCAGACCGCCACCGCCCGGGCGCAGGTAGAAATGGCCCAGTACCAGTACCTGCTGCCCCGCCTGACCAACCTCTGGACCCACTTGTCGCGCCAGCGCGGCGGGGGCGTGGCCATGCGCGGTCCCGGTGAAACCGAGATTGAGACAGACAGACGTATTGTGCGCGAGAAGATCTCGTTGCTCAAAGAGAAACTGGAGAAGTTTGAGAAGCAGAACTTTGAGCAGCGCAAGTCCCGCAGCGGCATTGTGCGCGTGTCACTGGTAGGGTACACCAACGTGGGCAAGTCAACGCTCATGAACCTCATCTCTAAATCAGATGTGTTTGCAGAGAACAAGCTGTTTGCCACCGTTGACGCCACGGTGCGCAAGGTGGTGATTGACAACATCCCGTTCCTGCTCTCAGACACGGTTGGGTTCATCAGGAAACTACCTACCAAGCTTATTGAAAGCTTCAAGTCTACCTTAGACGAGATCAGGGAGTCTGACCTGCTGCTGCACGTGGTAGATGTCTCGCACCCGTCTTTTGAGGAGCACATTGGCGTGGTGAATGAAACCCTGAAAGATATCCAGTCTGCTGAAAAGCCCGTGATTCTGGTGTTCAACAAGACAGACCTGTACCTGCAGGAGCGGGAGCAGGAGCTGCAGGAGCACAGCCCCGAGGCCCGGCCAGACATCTCTGACCTGAAGTCTTCTTATATGGC
The DNA here is from genome assembly GCF_001647275.1 of Rufibacter ruber. GTDB lineage: Bacteria > Bacteroidota > Bacteroidia > Cytophagales > Hymenobacteraceae > Nibribacter > Nibribacter ruber_C. The sequence continues at coordinate 16,557 of NZ_LRMM01000025.1, forward strand.
CAAGGAACATACGCCGGCCGTGTTCATCTCAGCGGCCAACCGTACCAACATTGATGAGTTGCGCGAGGTGCTGTTGCAGCATGTCTCCAGGATTCACCTTGAGCGCTACCCCAACAACCAGGCGCCACAGGAGTGGTAGTCTGCTGAGAGTCTGAGGGGCTTTACTTTTCTGTTTTCGGGCTGTTTTTGCCAAAACAGCGAAAACAGAAAAGTAAAGCCCCACTCCCCGCACCACCTCGCGCTCCTTCCTTTGCGCAGGTTGCAGGTTCTTTAGCGCTGCCAGCCAGGGTGTCTACCGGGTCACCCGCGCCCGGCACCGGGGCAGCAATCTTTTTCCCACCCGCGGCGCATCACAGACAGAAGCAGATTCACCTTTTGCAGGCGGCCTGCCGGCCTTGATTCCCACCCCCACACCCCCTGTTTCCCCGCAAAACTATTTGCCCCCGAATCCAGTAAAGAGGGGGAAGCCGTGTTGCCGTTTTTAGCCTGTTTTTGAGAAAACAGCCCTAAGAGCATGTTTAAATTTGCCTTTTGCGCTGCAAACGGGTATCAAAAGAACCTGACTTTGCTTTTTTCTCGCACCATAGCCTTGCTATGCTGCTCAAAAAACGCTTCGACAGAACCTTTCGCTCCCCGTTTTCGCTTGCAAAATCAAAATGTAAACAAGCCTTAAAACGCAGTGGCCGCTTATACTTTTTGACGAAGTTTTTACATGAAGACGTTATATCTAGTACGGCACGCAAAATCAAGCTGGGAATTTGAGGATCTGAGTGACCATGACCGCCCCCTGAACAAACGCGGCCGCTCAGACGCGCCCCTGATTGGGCAGGAGCTGGCTGACCGGAAGGTGGAGCTGGACCTGATCATTTCCAGTTCAGCGGTACGGGCACTTTCTACTGCTACGCTCCTGGCCAAAGAGCTGGAATTTGAGCCGGAGAAGATTGGGGTGCAGGAAGAACTCTACCGCATTGACGCAGAGTCTCTCCTGCTCTTCATTCAGTCCCTGCCAGATGAGTACAACCGGGTAATGCTGGTGGGCCACAACCCCACGTTCACAGAAATCACCAATCAGCTTTCGCCAGAGAAAACCATTGCCAACCTGCCTACCGCCGGGGTGGCCGCGTTCAGCTTTGACGTGAACTACTGGGGGCAGGCTGGCCCGGACAACGCAAAACTTCTTTTCCTGGACTTCCCTAAAAACTACAGATAGAGTCCGCTTTAGGCGCCGCGCCCACCATACCAGACACCAATGGCAGAAACAGATAAACTACATTCCCTTGACACCTCCTCTTCGGCAGACCCGGACAAGCCAGAGACACCGCTCATCAGCCGGGAGCTGAGCTGGCTTTCATTTAACTACCGGGTGCTGCAAGAAGCCAAAGACCCGCGCGTTCCTTTGCTGGAGCGCCTCAAGTTCATGGCCATCTTCTCCTCTAACCTGGATGAGTACTTTAAAGTGCGGGTGGCCACCATGCGCCGCCTGGTAAAGCTGAAAAAGAAGACCCGCGAGAAACTCAGGGAAGACCCGGCCCAGGAACTGGACAAGATTCTGGCCGAAGTAAGCCGGCAGCAGAAGGAGTTTGGGCAGGTGTTCAGAAATGAGCTGATCCCGGAGCTCAAGAAGGAGCACATTCACCTGATCAATGAGCAGGAGTGCCATGACCGGCAACGGGAAACGGCGCTCTCCTATTTTCAGAGAACTGTCAAGCCCCTGCTGGTGCCAATTATTTTCAGCTCCAACCCCAGCCCCCTGTTCCTGAAAGACCAGACGGTCTACCTCATGATCAGGCTGGTGCCGCAGCAGGGGCAGCCAGAGCAGTACGCCATTCTGGAACTGCCCACCCAAAAGCACGGCGGGCGGTTTGTAGAACTCCCGGCAGAGCAGGGCGAACAGTATGTCATGATGCTGGATGACGTGATCAGGATTGGCTTGCCAGACCTGTTCCCCGGTTTTGCGCACGTAGAAGCCTTCGCCCTCAAACTTTCACGGGACGCCGAGCTGGACATTGAGGAGGAAGTCTCAGGCAACCTGATGGCCAAGATCAAAAAGAGCCTGAAGAAGCGGGAGAAAGGCCACCCCAGCCGGCTGCTCTATGACCCAGAAACGCCAGAAAGCATGTTGCAGGCCCTGCTGGAGCGCATTGGCCTGACCCAGGATGAACTGGTGACCGGCAGCCGCTACCATAACTTCAGGGACTTCTTCGGGTTTCCTGCGTTTGAGCGGGAAGACCTGTATTACCAACCGCAGCCCCCCCTGCCCCACCCGGGCCTGGAGAACGCCCCCAGCCTCTTAGACGCCCTGCAGACCCAGGAGTTTCTGGTGCATTACCCGTACCAGAAGTTTGACTACGCCCTGCGTTTTTTTGACGAAGCCGCCTCAGACCCCAAAGTCACCAGCATTAGCGCTACCCTGTACCGGGTGGCAGACAAGTCAAAGGTAGCCAAGGCCCTGATCAAGGCCGCCGAACACGGCAAACTGGTCACGGTGATTGTAGAGCTGAAAGCCCGCTTTGACGAGGAGTCAAACATCTTCTGGGGCAACAAACTGGAGAAAGCGGGCGCCAATGTGATTTACGGCGTGCCTGACCTCAAAGTGCACAGCAAGATTGGCCTGGTGTCACGGCAGGAAGACGGCCATGCCAAACTCTACGCCTACCTGAGCACCGGCAACTTTAATGAGAAAACCGCAAAACTCTACACAGACCACGCCCTCTTCACCTCAGATGAGCGCCTTACGCAGGAGGTGGCCCAGGTTTTCAACTTTCTGGTAGACGGCCTGCAAGACTACACCTATGAACACCTGCTGGTAGCCCCCCTTACGCTAAGAACACGGTTTGAGGAGCTTATTCAGCGGGAGATGCAGCTGGCGCAGGAAGGCAAACCTGCCTATATGCTCGTCAAGATCAACGCCCTGCAAGACACCCGCATGATTCAGCAGCTGTATGCGGCCAGCCAGGCAGGCGTAAAAATTGAGTTGCTGGTGCGCGGCATCTGCAGCCTCTTACCGGGCATATCCGGCGTGAGCGACAACATCACGGTGCGCAGCATTGTAGACCGCTATCTGGAGCACGGCCGCATCTATGTGTTTGGCAACGGCGGCGAGGAGATAGTCTACATTGCCTCTGCTGACTGGATGAACCGCAACCTGAGCCGCCGGGTAGAAGTGGGGTTCCCGCTTTACAACCCTGCCCTGCGGCAGGAGATCAGGCATCTGCTGGACCTTCAGCGGAAAGACAACCAGAAGGCCCGCAACGCAGACAACACTTACTGGATCTCTGAAGACCCCACCACCACCGTGCGGGCGCAGTACGCCATCTATGACTTTCTGCGGCAGCAAACCGCCGCCGCCGGCTTTGAGGTCCCCCCGGCGGCAGATACCCGCAAATAGTCCCTTTCCGCCCTGCGGATTTCTTTTTTCAACCAGAGCAGAGTGACCGGTGCGGTTTCTGTTTTAGGGCTGTTTTTCAAAAAACAGCTCTAAAACAGAAACCGTGCCCACCCAAAAGCAATAAAAAAAGCAGGCTCCTGAGCGCCTGCCGTTTTTTTATTGCTTTGTTTTCAGGAAAACGGCTCCAAAACAGACCTACCAGCTATTGCTTCAAGAACCGGCGGGGTGGCACCAGGAAGAGCTCTACATTGAAGAAGATGGCATCTTTGATGTGGTTCTCAATTAGTGGGTTGGCCTTCTTGTTCTCGCCGTCATACACGCCAAACTTGTGGTTGTACCGGTAGCCCGTCTCTAACCCGAACCACAGGAAATCATAAATCTCCCGGTCCCATCTAAAGCGGCCCCTGATCTCAGACTTTCGCAGCTCCACGGTTTCATACTGGCTGAACTGGTCATTGTTGATGTTGATGTTGTAGCTGGCCCCTTCAATTTTGTAGCCCAGGTAGAAGAAAGACTTTTCAGAGAAGTTGCGCCTGAAGGTGACATTTGCCGGGAAGATGGCCTCAACCCCCCAGCGGTCATTGAACGTGCGGTTGTACATGAACGCCGGGTAAATGGTCTGCCGCCCAAACGCATACCCCAGTTGCGCGCCCACGCCATAAGACAGGTAGGGGCTCTTTTTCCAGCCATAAATCACCTCCATAGAGGTTCTCAGGTACCGGCTAAAGCTGATCTGGCTGTACTTCCCGTAATCACCGTTCAGCTCACCTTTCACCCTGAACAGCAACCAATTCTTCTGGTTAATGGGCCGCAGTACAATGAGCTGCCCGTCTAACGAACGCAGATCTTTGTCTTCCAGGGTATTGTACAGGGGGTAGTCAATGTTGGCGGGTTCTTTGAAGTTGAACTCCTCCAGTTGATAGCCGCCGCCCACCACTACTTTCAGGTGCGGCCGGTTCCAGACGGGGGCATAGGCCTTGAATTCAAACTTATTACTTCTGAGCACCTTGGCTTCTGAGTTGCCAATATCGCCCTGCTTGCCTTCAGAGCGCAGGCCAAACCGGGGCAGGGTTTCATAGCGCACAATCACCCCCCGGCTCTTCGCCTGCCCCAGCACAGAGGGGTTGGCCAGCTCCTGCGGGTCATACTGCGCCCGGCCGCCCTCACTGAGTCAGTGAAAAAACCCTGCCCCTGCACCTCTAGCCCCCAACACCCCAGAACTGCCAATACTGTCAATAACTTTTTCATATGAGTTTTATGTGTCAGGATAACCGCCCCTCCTTCTTAAAAGAGAAACCCGAAATTGAGGTTGAACAATTTTTCTTCTTCGCCTATGGAATACGTGGCGTTCACCACCGCCTGCTTGAGTACGTCAACCCAGATCCCGCCGCCTACGCCGCGGTGTATTTTGCTGGAGTTTTCGCCGTCATTCCACACCCGGCCGTGGTCTACCAAGCCCATGATGCCAAACTTGCCGGGGAACAGGTACACGTTGAACTTGAAGACCTCTAACCGCACCTCTGTATTCTGGTACAGCATGCTTCGGCCGGCAAAGCGGGTGCGGCGGTAGCCGCGCAGGTTGGTAAGGCCACCCAGCATGTTGGCCTGGTAGAAGGGGAAGTCACCAATGTTATGGGCACCGCCAACCCGGGCGGCAGCGTGAGCTGGAACGGGAGCCGCGGCCCTATGTAGAAGATAAACTCAGACCCCAGCCGTCCAAATTTGTGTCTCTGCCCATTCAGCTGGTGGTTGTAGGTAAATTCATTCAGCCACTTTAACCCAATACGGGGGTTGATGGGCGTGCTCACCGCCTGCAGGTCTATAAAGGCCCGCACCCCGGTGAAACGGGCTGTGCCAAACCCTTCTTCTGGCAGCACCTCATCAATGTACCGGTCCTGGGAGTGCTGCACCTGGAACTGGTCATAGAACGGCCCTATGCCCATGCGCACGTAGCGGGTAAAGCTGGTGTTGAGTGACGGGTTGACCATGAGCCGGGCAATGCGCACCCTGTAGAATTCTATGCTCTTGTTTAGGTCCTGCTCTGACTCATTGCCCAGCCCAAAGAAGTTGATCTGGTACTGCGGCCCAAAAACAGCAGCCTTGATGCCTAAGTCCAGGTTGTCATTGAGCACCTGCTTGAATTCGCCGTCATAGCGTATGTTATAGGCGCCGGTGGCGAAGGCATAGTTGGCCCGCAGGTAATGCTCAGAGGCATACGGTGTTTTCCTGAATTTGTGGTTGCGGTACACAGCCCCGCCCCCCAGGAACAGGCCGTCATCTACGTTGTACTCCAGAGACAGGCGCGGCCCAAAGTACGGCAGCTTGTAGTTGTCCCGGTCATACAGGTTCACCTCCGGAAAATCTTCGGTTTTATCTTCGGCCTCGCGGCCGAGGGAAATAGTGTTTTTCTCCCCAGTGAAGTCATAGATCTTGGTTTTGCGCACCCAGCCGCCCACATACGAGCTGTCTCTGATGATGTCTTCGCCGTCACCGCCAATAATTCTGATCATTGGGCTCCGGCCTACGTTTCCCGTCACCTCAATCACATCATCCCCTCCCAGGGCATACAGCCTGATTTCCTCGGTTTCCCTGTTCTGGAACAGCGCCGGTAAAGTACCTTGCTCACCTCTCCCTCTTTGTTGATCTTGCGCATCACCACCTCGGTCTGGTCATTGCTGAGGCGGCGCACCTCAAACTTCTCGCGTTTGTCACTGCCGGCAATGTCTACATTCTCTGCCAGCTCCAGATAGTACTTCTCAGCTACCTGCGGCAACAGCTCCCGCCGTGATTTGAGCTTGGCAATCATCTCCGGGCCGGAGATGGGGAACACCTCTGCCGGCATCTGCTTTACCGCCTCCTCTATCTCAGCATCTGAGATGGAGCTCTTCATCTCCTGGGCCAGACTGATCCATTCCTCTCTGGTCACGCCAGACAAAAAGGTACGGTCAACGGTGAGGGCGGTCAGGTTCAGGCCTTTGTAGTCTGCATAATCATACCCAAAGTTCTGGAAATTGCGCACGGCCCACCGGCGGCTCACCAGCCACGGAATAAGGCCGTCTGCTTTGAAGAAAGCCACGTCCCGGTCCTCAGGCACCGGCCGGAAGGAGCGGTTGTCTTCGCCTGACCGGGTTTCTACCCAGCGCCACTGCCCCTCATGCCGGTCCCAGTCGCCAATAAGCATGTCTAACAAACGGGCCCGGGCATATTCTTTTTGCTCCACGCGGTTGTCATGGTCATTGCGAAGCCGCTCCAGCACCTTCTCGGTTCCTACTATGTTGGTGGCGTTGCCCAGGCTGGCCACATCTGCGTGGTCTTCATCTGCGTCTTCCTCTAAGAAAGCCACCGTGTTGCTGAATTCATCCAGGTACTGGCGCAGCCGCGGGTCATTGGGGATGTACACCAACTCCGGGTTGGTGTGGTACACCCCGGCGGCACCTGCCAGCTTAGCCGCCACCAGGGCCCCATAGGGGTGCTGCGCAGAAATCTGGTCTTGCAGCAGGTCGCGGGCAAAAGTCTCTTGCAGCGCCACGGGCAGCACGTTGGTAGGGTCTTTGTTCACTGACCGCAGCGAATATTCCCGCCCTTCTTCGTTGCGCAGTTTCAGAGAAGAGGTTTGCTTGCCGCCCCCTTTCTTATAAGGAGTCAAACCACCTTTGGCCGTACCCAGGTCTAGCAGCGGCATAGAGACCTTGGTGCGCCACTCCTGCCGGTAATGTTCCCCCAGCAGACCTCTTTTCACCCCGCCCGCAGCGTACATGGGGTTGGCGGCAATGGTTATGGTGCTGTCTGCGTAATCTTCTTTGGGCATGGCAATCTCTTGCTCCTTTACCACTGTTTTGGCATACATGGGGGTTCGGTAGGCCAGGTAGGCCGGCTCATCATCATCATTCTTGGCCCAGAACTCCACCCAGGCCTCGCCGTTCTTATAGTAGTTGACCCGGGCATAGCCCTGTGACTTGTGGGCGTACAAGGCTTCACCCCCGTTTTTTACGTGCTGGGTTTTACAACCCGCCCCGCTCACAATGTGCGGCAGCTTGCCCTGCTTGAAGTACTGCAGGTTGTGCTCATGGCCGGCGGCATATACAATGTTGTCATACTTCTCAAAGATGCCAAGCAACCCGTTGATAAAGGCCTGGTAGCTTGGGTGCGGAATATCCTGCGCCACCCCACCGTACTTGCGAGACAGCGGATAAATGGACCCAATGACAGGCAGGGGAAGGGCCCACCAGTTCCTGATAATAGTGAGCGGGAAGAGGTGGTCCATTAAGGTAAAGTACCCGCCGTGAATACCGTTACTGAACAAGGGGTGGTGGGCTACCACCAGAATGTTCTTGTCTTTGTTTTTGTCAATGATGTCCTCCAGCTGCACCAGCATGTCTACCTCACTGGCTACTCCGCAAATATTGTCATCCCCGTAGGGCTTCTCATAGGGGTGCAGCCACCAGTGCGAGTCCAGGGCAATGAGCACAATATCATCTTCAATGAGTACCTCAAACGGGCCGGGGCAACCGTTACCGGGTACAAAGAAATCTGTTCCCACCACAATGTTACTGTCTGCCAGGTACTCCTCAACAAAGCGCTCCTCGCGCCGTACCGCGTTCCAGCCGTCTGGGGAGCCGCTGCCCCCGCCCCAGTCATGGTTACCGGGAATCATGTATTTCTCCCCCGGATAACCTTTTAAAATGTCTAACTGCGCCTTCATGCGCTCTTCTGCGGTCTTGCGGTCATAGGCCCCCGGTTCAGGCAGCCCGTTGTGGTAGATGTTATCCCCCAGGTACACTACCGCACTGTTCACCCCCGCCTGGTCTATCTGTGATTTCAGGTGCATCAAAGTGGGGTCAGGCTTGTCTGTGAGAGGAGCACCCGCATCTCCAATCAGAAACACACTATATGCAATTTCAGAGGTGTCTTTAGGTACTTGCTGCTGCCAGTCTTGGGCAGTGCGGGCGTAATAGGGCTTTGACGTTGTACATGCCTGCAAAAGGCAAAACAAAACGAGCGGGGCAATTAAAAGGCTGTAATAGTTTTTCATGTAGAAAACCTGCAAAACTCAATGGTACCGGTTCTGTACCCGTGAGCGTGGTTGTGTAGTCAGCTGTAGTGAAATTGGTACTTATACGAAGCCAGCCCTTCAGGGATAGTCTATCCTTCTATAAAATAGCAGCAGTAGAATATATTTATTCCATAATAAAGCCCATAGGTTCTTCCGGACCTGGGCTCTACCTTGATGGGCACCTCCCCGCCCGCCTCTCAGCGTGCCCGTTTCCCACTTCTGTTTTGGGGTGTTTTCTGAAAAACAGCCCCAAAACAGAAAGCGTTGCCTTTGGCCCTACACCTGCGCCCACTTTCCAGGGCATTGCCTGCTGCCTGATTCGTGCTAACCTTCACGGCTGATTTCGCGTTGTAGACCTTTGGATTCACACTTCACAGAAAGTAGCCATGCTCCACTACGCAAAGCGTTTGCTACCACTGTGCCGCTCCAATTAATTTATGGAAAAAGAAGATCTCATCAGGAAAGCAGGCAATTACGTGTTTGCGCTTTTCAAGGAGAAGTTGTCTAAGAAACTGGTTTACCACAACTACAAGCACACCTTTGAGGTGGTCAAGGAGGCGCGGCAACTCTCTGAGGGCTACCACTTGTCTGAAGAAGAGTTAGAAATCCTGCTGTTGGCGGCATGGTTCCATGATACGGGCTACGTGTCTACCTATGAAGGGCATGAAGATGAGAGCGTAGAGGTGGCCACCACTTTTCTGCGCGAAGAAGGTTACGCTGAGGAGAGTATCACCCAGGTGGCCCGCTGTATTATGGCCACCAAGCATGGGCAGCTCACCCACCACATTCTGGAAGACATACTGGTAGATGCTGACATTGCCAACATAGGCAAAGAAACTTTTTTCGCCACCGCAGAGCTGCTCCGGGTGGAGTGGGAGATTTTCATGAACCGCACTTTCTCAGACCTTGAGTGGGCACAGTTCCAACTGGATTTTCTGCTTTCTGTGAGCTTTAGAACACAGACGGCCCAGGCTAAGTATTCAAAACAGCTGAGCAAGAATATTCAGGCGCAGCGCAACCACCTGCTGGACCTCACCAAGAAAAAGAAAAAGAAGGAGAAGCAAGACCGGGAGACACTTGCCCAGCCTAAACGTGGTATAGAAACCATGTTCAAGAGCACCTATGACAACCACATCAGCCTCAGTGCCATTGCTGATAACAAGGCCAACATGATGATCAGCCTCAACTCTATCATCATGTCTATCATCATCACGTATCTGGGCACCAAGTCTTCTATCATTGGTGCCGAATTTACCCGGAACCCCATTCTGATGATCCCGGTAGGGATTCTCCTGGCCACCTCTTTGGCTTCTGTGATCTCTGCCATTATCTCAGCACAGCCTGAGGTAACCAGTTTCAGGCTGCGGCCCAACAAGCTGACCAGCCGCAGAATCAACCTGTTGTTTTTCGGGAATTTCACCAAAATTCCGCTGGAGGATTTCCAGTCTGGCATGCATGATATTATGCGTAACAAGAACGCCCTTTACAACAACATGATTACTGACATTTACTATTTAGGAGACGTTCTCAGCAAAAAATACCGCCTGTTGCGCATCTCTTACACCATCTTTATGATTGGGATCATTTTAACGGTTCTATCTTTTGTGATAGCCATTGCCCAATAGCAGAAGGATTTCTTTTAAAACAGGAAAGGCTGCGAAATGATCGCAGCCTTTCCTGTTTTAGCAATGAAAGCCAAGTTACTTTTTCCTGGTCTGATACAGCTTTTCACAGAGTTTCTTGAGCTGCAGCAAAGACGTCTTCATAAAGCCCTTAATCTGTTTCCGGCCAAATATATCATAGAAATAATCCCCTACTGAAACCCGGCTGTAATGAAACTCCAGCGTGAGCAGTGTTTCTTCACCGGCGGGCTGCAGGTAAAAGAACAGCAACGCGTTAGGGAACATTTTAAAGTTGGCGATTTTCTCTATAAACTCAATGCGGGTAGGGGTTTCCCGGCATTGCAGGGTCTGCATTTCTATTATACCGCCCTTCTCCATTTCACAGAGGTAATTGGTGCCAATCCGGTTTATTTTTTTGGTGTCATACACCGCGCGCTTCACCTTGTACAACCATTTGGGTTTGAGGCGGTAGTTCTGTAACACCCTTAGCACCAGCTCCAGGGGTGCCCCAATTTTTGCCTTCAAGGAAAACGTGTTAGGATATTTGGCAGTGGTATGCTCTGCTTCCGGGTCAGTGACCAGCAGACGCAACGGGGTCAGGAAAGCGTACTTGTATTTCACCTCCCCCAGGTGCTCATATTGGTTGGCCCCCTCTTTCAACTGAGTCCAACCAAAGCACTTCTCTACCTCTTCCTGTTTCTGCGTGTTGAGGTATCCCTCTGTGAGCAGCACATACTCAGCCCCCTCAATATTGTTCTTAAGAAGACGGTGGGCTACAATCACGTCTGTGCCCATGAGTTTGGTATAGTCTCTAATCTGGGTGATGCTAATGCGGCCATAATGCACCACTATCTTGAGTGTGAGCTTATTCTCAGACAGCTGCGGGCTGGGCAAGGCCCGGTCACGCTGCATGATTTTCAGGTAGTTCTGGAAGTCCAGGAAAATCTGCTTGCACTGGCTCACAATGGCCTCAATAGAGGGTGGGTCTCCCAGCTTGTAGAACAGAATGGCATCACCCTGTATCTCGCACAACTCCATGTTAATGATGTTGCCCTCTATGATGATCTCTAACAGGTCAGCAATGAGGTTACGGCTGTACCGCACCCCATTTTCATGCATGAAGCGCGTGAAGCCACTAATATCCGGGATAAACAACAGCGCCGGCTGTGAATCATCTGCCTCTTGGGATAAAAATGAAAGATTGGTGACCGCTGACTCCATGAATCAATTTTAGATAAGAATGCCCTGCTTTAGCGAAGCACATCGCCACTTATACGGAGATGCCACACATTCCTTTACTAAAAGGGGTTACTTGTTTATAACTTTTTTGAAAATAAACTGTTTTCCCGTTTGGCTCTCCCCTCCCAGCCAGGCAAGCCATACAATCTGTCTCTGTCTGGCAGCTTATTTACCGGGTATTACCAACGCCTATTTCCCCGTCAATTCTTAAAATGCAAGGCCTGGACCAACTTTTCACATACCCGCTCCCAGTCCTTTACTTCACAGGCTATTAGTGCCATTTTATTTAATTCTGCTCTTGAAAAGATTAAAAAACCCCAAAAATATAGGGTGAAAACAACCTTAAAAAGAGTTGCTTCCACCCTACAGTAATAACCAGGCAATGGCTGCTTAGGAATTCGCTTCAGCGTTTTTTGGCTTACGGCCTCTTTTTGCGCCTTTAGGCTTGTTCATGGAATCAGGAATTTGATTCAATGCCTCATTCATCTGGCTGAAAATACCCAGCATCAATTGAACATCTTCTACATTTTGGCAGTCCCGGATAACCTCCATCTGCATCTTGTCTAATTTGCTTTTGAGTTGCTCTCTCATAGTATTAGGGTTGGTCTAAACAAGTTAATTAAATAATGACACAAATATAGAAACAAGGGTGAATAAACTAGTATTCACTAAAATATATTTCTCCCATTTAAGGACGATATACGTCTTTATTTTCAATTTCAATTAAATTTTATAAATAAATCTTTACCATTTTTAATTATGTCAATTACTTAACTCTATTTCACAGAAAAGAAGAAAGCAACGAAAAACCAGTGGCAGCCAATCATTTGTATAGGCTCCGGCTTCTCGCCAACACAGTTTCTTTCTTAAGAATTTATCTCGGTTTTGATTCCATTGCTCCTGTTTTTGCCTTACTTTTGCGATTCAGTATTGCTCTCATTAGAGAAAGAAGGCCCTGTAGTTCAACGGATAGAATAGAAGTTTCCTAGGCGGGCGAATGCCCTGCGCTGCGCTAAGCGGCTTGGTTCCCAAGCCCTTATAAATCCCACCAACCCAAAAATCTCCGCTACGTCGAAACTTTTCGTCGAAACGCAATTATTTTTTTCGGACTGCGGCATCCTTGTTCGGTCTCTGGTTCACTCCCTTGCTAATTCCAGATTTGGTTCGGTCCCTGCCGGGGGCTCTTTCTTCTCTGCGCGCCCTATGTAATGTTGTGTAGACACCAGTAAAGTACAGTTGCCGCCTGCTGAAAAATAATTCAAATTTTTAGCCAAAATGCGGAAAAGGGCATACGGCACTCAGATATATAAATGAAATCTGAGTCACCGTTATGACCCCAATTTCATCTTACCAACAACGTTTCGTCTACTCCTCATTCAGGGAGAGATACTACACAGAGACCAACCAATTCCCGAAGTTCTCGAACTTCAACTTCACTTCCACAACAGGCTTTGACCGTTACGACGCAACCTACGAGGTAGCCGGTAAGCCTGTGCTTGCCGAGTTTAAAATCAGAGACTGCGCGTCCACACAGTACCCAACGGCAATGATAGAGATTGAGAAGTACGACTTCTTGGTGGCCGAGGCAAAGAAGACCGGTCGCGCCGCAATCTTCCAGTGCTACTACACAGACGGCATTGTCCTTTTCTTCAACCTCTCGAAAATGCCTAAACCTGAGGCGCAGAACGCGGTCAGAACCAAGTCAACGATGGCTGCAAACTCTGGCAGAAGGAACTCACCTTACTACGCACTTCCAGTAGAGGCCGCACTCAAATTTCGCTACAAAATACCGTCTGAGGCAGAAATCCAGAAGGAATTCTACCAGCAGTACACCGTCGTCTAACGACCTAAAAAATACGCCCATGACTGAAATTGAGTACCCAAGAGTTTTTCGAAATAACAACAGCCAAGCGCGAGGACCTGAAAAGGATGTGCCTCAAACACCTCAGAGACAACTTTGACGCCATCGTCCAGGACAGCTACTCCGAGGAAATCCTGACCGACATCATTCTCTCAACCGCAGAGAAGCTGGCGCGCGTAGAGAACCGCCCGACAATTAACAACTGGAACGACGTCAGGAACTACATAATAAAGTCCTTCTGGTACCAGTACAAGAACAAGGGCATAAAACAGCGCCGGGACCTGAAAGCCGGTAAGTTCACCAGCATAGACGGCATAGAGGAAACTATCCTAGCACCGGAACCCACTACTGACCCCATCATCACAGATGTGGCTGACGTCCGCACCAGAATTGAGGAGTACGTCTACGGCCGCTACGAACCAGAGGAAGCCGCCATCTACAAGGCGCACAGCTTCAAGGGTTACACATTTGACAAGCTGGCAGAAGTCACCAGGGTAAACAGAAACCGCTGCTACCGCATCGTCAAGAAAATCCAGGCAGATGTGCAGGCAAACAAGGAGTACATACTCTCAGGTGAAAAGAAATGTGCACTCAGTCCGACATATATAAAGACGATAAAGGACCTCAGGGCAGTCACCGAAAGATGCGAGAAGAAAGGCCGCCGAGTGACGACAGTCACTGTGACACCAGACGCAGACTACGCAACAATCCTCACCGCCGTCTGCCTAAAAGTTGGCTCAAAAGAAGTTGCTGAGGCCGAACTCGAAAGAACGGCCTTGCTTCTCCTGGACAAGAAAGACTGGCTCACCGGCTGGTACGGCATCAAGCTGGGAGACACCATTCTCCTGGTGAACTTCGAGGAAGAGGACGAATAAAATCCCACAGTAAAATGTCAGAAAAGAAAAAGACTAAGGGAGTTGCTATCATGAACAGCTCCCTTCAAGTCGCTAAAACAAGAAAAGAGGAGCGCTTTGACTTCTGCTACGAGAGATGGATTCAGGGTGTCAAATACATGGAAATCGTTCGGGAGTTCGCCACCAAGTTTGAGGACACCGAGCGCACTGCAAAGAATTACCTCAAGAAGGTTAAAGAGTACCTAGCCAAAGCACCGGACCGGGCAGAGCAGGAGTCCAGGCTTAATTTGGCAAGAGCCCAATACAGGGATCTATACTCCAAGCTGTACCAACAAGGCAAGTACAAAGAAGCCGCTGACGTACGCACCAAACTCGATAAAATAGAAGGGCTGGACATTATTAGAATTGACCAGAACGTCAACACCAACCAGCCAACCTTAGACCTGTCTGTACTTCCGCTGGAATTACTTCTACAGCTTCAAAATCTTATGCCTGGGCAAATTATAGATGTGGACTATGAAGAAGCCGATTACGAAGAGGCAGACCAAAATACGGACGAAAATGTAATTGAATAAAAATAAACGAACCGCTAACCAACTACAAGGAATAACACCCACACTGCTTGAAGCTGCCATCTGCCAATCAAGCTTTTACGAGTTTTTCAAACGGGCTTTCAAAGTCCTGGAACCGCACACAAAATACGTTGACTCCCCAATAATCAAGTATGTGTGCGACCGTCTACAAGCCGAGGTAGAGCGCATCGCAATCGGCGAGAAGAAGACTAGGGACATCATCATCAACATACCGCCAAGGACTTCAAAAAGCCTTATCTGTTCGGTGTGTTTTCCTGCCTGGGTCTGGGCCAAATACCCATATATGCGGTTCATTACCGCTTCTTACGCAGCCACACTGTCAACCAAGCTTGCACTTGACGGCCGCACATTGATCCTGTCTGAGTGGTACCGCAAGCTGTTCCCTCATGTCAGGTTGGCCGAAGATGCAAACAACAAGACATCTTACGAGACCACTGCCAGAGGCGCCAGGGTTTCTACCTCCGTTGGCGGTACCATTACCGGTATGGGCGCAGACATCATTGTGATTGACGACCCTCAGAAGCCAGATGAAGCTGAGTCAGACGCCAAGGTGGAAGACGTACATTTCTGGTGGGACAACACCATAGAAAACCGCCTTAACAACGCAGAGGTAGGGCTAAGAATAATTGTGATGCAGCGCCTGTCAGAAGAGGATTTGACTGGTTACCTGCTAGACCAATACCCAGAGCAGTTTGACCACATCTGCATTCCTGCCGAACTGAACGAAGACGTAAAACCGGCAGAACTCAAACAGCACTACAGAAACGGTCTCTTTGACCCAGTAAGGTTAGGCCATTCCAGGCTGGAGGTTCTAAAGAAGAAGCCTTACAAGTATGCTGGCCAGTATATGCAGGCACCCGCCCCAAGCGGTGGCGGTATGTTCAAGAAATCCAGTTTCAAGGTGATTTCATACGAGGAGTTCCAGCAAATGACGGCAACTCAAAAAGTTACTTGGCATTTCTTTCTGGACACAGCCTTCACAAGCAACAAGAAAAACGACCCGTCTGCCATCGTAGTTGCTGCCAGAGTAGGCAATATAGTCTTCATCAGAGAGGTGCGCACCAAGCACTTTGAATTTCCTGAGCTGCTGAAATACATCAAAGAATATGTTCCAAAGTTTGCTACACCAGGCAGCCGAGTACACATAGAAGGCAAGGCTTCAGGCCAGTCTCTGATTCAGCAGCTGAGAGAGAGCACAATGTTCAACCTGAAAGAACTGCAACCGGGCAAAGAGTCCAAAGAAGACCGGGCCTACGGTGTGACTGACATAGTAGAGTCAATGCGGGTGGTACTTATTGAGGGCGCTTATGTTCAGCCGTTCCTCGACCAGGTGAGCATCTTCCCTAATGGTAAAAACGACGATATGGTGGACGCAATGGTGTACGCCATACAGGAGCTGGTAACCAAGAGCAAGTCTTTCTACTACGGATTCTCTTAAATGCCGCCAACCGAAGAACATATATAAGGTTGATGAAAGAGATTAAATTCGACAAGAAGAAATACGTACTACCCACCAGCTGGTCCGAGGTGACTTTCAAGCAGTTCAGAGAGCTGATGAAAGTTAACGCAGGAACAATGGGCGACATTGAGAAGGCAGCCCGTATCGCGGCTGTTTTCACTGACCTGACCTATGATGAATTGATAGACGGCAACCCCTACCTGATTTCTAAGGTAGTGAACGAGCTGGACTTCATTGACAAGGCACTCGACTACAACAAGCCGGTGGTCCACTTCAAAATTGACGACGAGACCTTCTATGTAAGGGACTTGGAAGACGCTTCTTTCAGAGAGTATGCAGACTTCCAGACCATCAACAAGATTTTCGCTGAGAAACCTGAAGAGGGCTACCTGTTGAAGCTGGCCATACTTTGCAGAAAAGTGGGCGAGAAACCGCTTAAAGAAAAGGACTTGAAAGCCAGAGCTGAACTTTTCGAGAATCTGGACGCAGAGACCGTACTCGGCATCAACAGTTTTTTTTTACTCAGGCGAAAGCTATCGCAGCAGGCTTCCCATCAATATTCAATGCTGAGGGCGGAAGTGACGGAGAAAGAGCTGAGTTTGAGAAGGATTTTAGCGAACGGTGGGGCTGGTACGGGCTGGCTCACAAGATGGCGAAATCTGTTACTGAGCTTCAACTTGTATTTGATACGAAAGCTGCCGATGTCCTGGCTCACTATGCTTACGAAATAGACAACACCATACTCCAGAAGGGCCTACAGATGCTCGAACGACAAAATCCGCAGAAATGATAAATGCCAGTACAACTAACAATCCAAGGGCTGAAAGGCATACGGGACGTAATCAAGGCGGTGTGTGAAGCGCATCTTGCCGTAGCTGAGTTCAAGACAGGCCTTGACCTGAACGATTTCCAAGACAACCTCTACCCTCTCGCCTTCCTGGAGCACAACTTCCAGATAAACCAGGACTCAGAGCAATCAGATTCCTACAGCATTAACTTAGTGATTGCTGACCGCATACCGGCAGACGGCGACGAGTTTCTGGCCATGTCTAAGGTGACGCAGATATTTGACGAGATACACCACCAGCTACAGGAGCTCAGCCCACAGATGGACGTAGGCTTCGCCAACAGAATCCCTTACTACGACGAGGGCGACGACCGGCTGGCCACCTGCAACGGTGAGTTCACCATAACCATTGCCCGGTACACAGCCAGGCTAAATTCGGGTATGCAACAGCCCGACCTATCAGGCATACCAAAGTTCGGCAACATACTCTAAGACAAAGCCACCTAAACGGGTGGCTTTTCTGTTTTAAAAAAGGAACGATGAGCGACATTACCCTATAGTATAAGTATCTGGTGTGTGGGCTTATCTGGTGGTTCTGCTGTCAAATACCTGTCTGGCCCTGACATATATAAGGGTGATGGCAACGAAGTTCAGCAGGATTAAGAAGGTGACCAGAGGCAAAGGCCAAGGTGGCGTATTCACAGCCGAGCAGCTGGAGAAAGAACTGAATGAACCACTGGCAGAAGCCGCCAGAATGATTAAGGAATACATCATCGCGGAAGCTGAGAAAGGCGGCAGGCACAAGTTCAGGAAAGACGGCTCCAGCAGTTTCGTCACCAGGACAGAGGTGGAATTCACTACCGATGGGGTACGCATAGACCTCCCAGAACAAGCCCAATACCTGGAGACTGGCAGAAGACCATTCGCGAAGAAAGTGCCCATACAGGCGCTCATAAAGTGGCTTAAACGCTACCGTATCGGGGGCAGGGACCAGAAGACAGGCAGGTTCAGGAAGGTGTCCAGCAAGTCCATAAACGACGCTGCCTGGGCAATACAGCAGAGCATCTTCAGGAACGGCATAAAGGCAAGGCCATTCATTCAGGCGTCTTTGGAATACGCCGAGAAACTAATCTCAGAGGTGATAGAGGAGCAGCTGATTCCTGACATACTGAGCATCGTTGACTTCCACTTCAACGACAAGAAATAGCACTAACCACACATTGGCCTTAACACTTACCAGGCAGCCTAATTTCATCCAGGCGGCATACAACAAGATAGAGTTCGGCTTCAGCAAGTCAGATTACCAGGTGGGAGACCGAGCCTTCTGCGAAATCTACAGGATAGCGTCGCACAACATCACCGAGACCCAGCCTGCCAGCGGAGGCCAGCTTCTCACCACTCTTTCCATAGGCGGCAAAGGCGATGGCACCTACGTCTTTGACGTCAGCTCTGTTTTGCAGTACGCGTTCGCTGACTACGCCCTGCCTGACCCGAACTTGGCTTTCCAGAGAGATACTTCCGCTTACGTTGGCTACTATGTGAAAGCAGGTGTCCTGACGTTCAACGGCACCCTACAGGTGAAGACGGTTGAGTACACCTCAAGCGTAAAGTTTGCCCTCAGAACGGCGCTTGACCTGGAAGGAACTGAGAACTTGGAAGACTATCTGGCTGACTACACAGCACCTGTGAACTATCTCACAAACCAGCCAAACGGCAGCGACATACGCCTTGACCAGAGAGGCTTGCTCAGTGTTCTGGTGCTGAATGACCGCTACGGCATAGACAAGGAGCTCAACCTGGTGGCCAGCAAGTTTTACAAAGACGGTTCTTCTGTACTGAATACGGTTGTGACCACCGGCCCTGTGACCGAGGGTGGTATCTACACTTTCAGCGTAGCGCCTTCTTTGATTGAACCTGACGCAGCAAAAAGGGCTCAGCTGAAACGGTACGAAGTCTACATCGACTACACCAACAGCGGTTCCAAAAATTACTACGACGAAGGCTATGCCATCGGCCAGACGGCAGGCTCCACCAAATCCTACAGCCTGCCAGCCTGTACGGTGGAAATGACAGCCGCAGACTGCTCTGATTACCAGACCGGCTACAGTGATGGTTACGCAGATACGGTAATCCATTATGACCAGGGCTACAGCGAAGGTCTGGCTGACTCTACTGGTGGCACACCGCAAGACAATTCCTGCGGAGTCAGAACAGGCATCAACTGCTCTGCCTACCAGAACGGTTACTCAGCAGGCTACGCCGAGGGCGAGCACAGGAAACAATTCTACCAGGACGGTTACAATGAAGGATTCGCTGACGGAGGCAACAACCAAGCATCCAACAACGCTTGTCCAAACGGAACAACGACTGAACAATGCGCAGCATACCAGCAAGGCTACAGCGAAGGCTACCCAGACGGCAAGGCAGTCTATGACGATGGCTACGCTACCGGCCAGTCAGACGCACAGAATGCGGTGGCCAAGAAAACAGCCGCACCAAGTTACTATACCGGAGCATCTGCCACCTACTGGCTGAATGGTTACAATGCAGGCTACGCCACTGTCAACACAGTCAATATGACGCTGTACTCAGAGCAGGACAACGGCAATTTCTACGACTTCACACTGGAGTTCACCGCATCCAAGGCTTCCAGCAGCTTCTATGACATCCATTACACCATCTCGCCAACGCACACCGGGAACCAGTCTGTCTCAATGACTGCCAACGGTACAAGCAGGAGAATGGGCTACAGTATGGGCAAATCAGAATTCGAGCAGATGCTGACAATTACCCTGCAGAACTCACAGTTCGGTGACTATGTGAAAGGCTCAAATACCGTTGTCACCGTCACCATACCGGCGCTTGATGAGATACCCAGAGACTGGTACCAAGAAGGCTACAGCGAAGGCTACCAAGATGCAATCAACGGTTCACCTTACCACCCTAACCCGCCACTAGATGAATTGATGTCGATAGAAGACAATGACGCATACAACGCCGGTTACAACGCAGGCTGGCAGAACGGCGGCGGCATAGGTGGTCCAGGGGGCATCTAAAACAGCGCAAACAAAAGATGAAGATAACCAACACCAAGACATACAATGTAGCTGAGTCTCTGCCCAATCCGGTGGAGATTCAGTTCATGAACCTGAAGGGCAGCTTTGACATAGTGCAGTTCACTAGGTACAAAGACTCAGAGCTGAAATTCAAGGCTAACCTGTTCGGTGCATTTGGCGCTGACCGGGTGTCTTCCGTCAGTTCTTCCAGGACCGAGACCTACTACTCCACCTATCTGGACGAGGCGACATACCATTGGCTTGTAAATGACTTGCTGCACAGCCCTGTGGTACGCATAAACGGGCGCTACGTCAGGATTTCTGACCAGTCTGTGAAGTACGACAACCTACAGAAGCTATACACCATCGAGCTCACCGTATCCCCCGAGTTCGAGAAAAACCACATCAGCCTTTAAGTGAAAAGACTAGAGATATACATCAACGGAAAGTACGCCCAGATTTCAGAGGACCTGAAAGTGACGCTCGACAAGATTGTGAGCGAGTTCAGGAACCCCCTCAAGAAAACGGGTGCCCGTTCATATACCATCAAGTTCCCGATTACACAGGTAAACAAAGCTATTTTCGACTTCCAGAACGAACGCCAGGCCATCGGCAAGTTCAAAGCCAGCTACAGGTGCGAGGTGGTTGTGGACGGCGTTACGGTCATTCTGGGAGAGTTCATCATGAACAAAGTCAGCCGTACCGGGTTTGAGGGTTTCGTTGTGGCCAACTCCGGCGGCAGACTGGTGGACATTCTGAACGCAGAAAAGAAACTGGTGGATATTAAGTCTTTCACACCTCTTGCATTTGAAGGTGACAAAACTGTCTGGGAATACCTGGACAAGGACTTGGTTGGCGAGGAGTCAGAGATAGCTTTCACTTACCTTGTGGACTCTTTCGCCAGAATCAAAAACCTGTTGGGCGGTACGGTGAACGGTACATATTACCCGTTCTTCTACGAGGATTTCGGCCTTAGCCATTTCGGCAAAGCAATATTCAAAAACATCTTCGCAGACGCTGGTTACACTCTGGAAGGCTCTGTTCTGGACCGCGAGGAGTTCAGGAGAATGATCCTGCTTTTCAGCGGCAGCTCCAGACCTTATAACTACGCTGCGCTGAACCTGATGTCAACCAAAACTGCCTACGGTTACTACAACCAGGCATCAGTTTTTGAGGGCAGCGACTACAAGCTCTACAGCATAGAGCCTACCGGTTATGCAGTGTACAATGCCGAGAAAAGCGGTGACCTGTCATTCAGCCTGGGTAACGACGGAGTTTACACCTGCAAGTACACCGGCAGCTACACCTTTGATATTCAGACCCAGACGTATGCCCACAACGCGACTAACGGCGGCAGCACCAAGATAGAGACCAAACAGCACCTGCTTTTCAGAGAGATAACAGACAGCCAGTACACTGAAGGACCTAATGGCACACCGCCGCTTGATTACTCCTCTTTCAGTTTCTATGGGCTTACAGACTACGCCACTCTGAACACTTCTCTCAATACTACACTGTCTGTTTCAAACAATGAGCACCTGAACAGAACACAGTTCACCGCTTATCTGGAAGAGGGCAAGCAATACCAGGCGCAGGTATACGTAGCGGTACGGAATGATATTCACCCAGAGGGCCTGATGTTGATTGCCAACAGCGACAACAGCTGGTTCAAGATTACAGCATTGGACGGACCTACCACTCTGGACCCTGCTAAGTTCCTTCCTGAAATGACGCAGCTTGAGTTTGTGCAGGCGGTTTTCAAGCTTTTCAACCTCTACTACGACATAGACGAGAATGCAGGCAAGGTGATTCTCTACACCAGGGACGAGTGGTTCGCGCTGAACAGAAACAACATTCTGGACCTGAGCGCAACCATGAACCTTGACGAGTTCGAGGAGACACCGCTGAGCGACAAAGACATTGCCGACACCTACTTCAAGTGGGCTTCTGATGAATCTGATCACATACTCACCTACACCGACTACATGGACAGGGTGAATGCTACTGTAGAAGGTGACGTCTACGAGCTACCGTTTGCACCGTTGGCTTTCCTGAAGATACCAATTGCAAGGTGGGACGGCGACATCATTCCAGCTGAGACTGGCTTTGACCTGGTGCCTGCCGCCATACCGGCCACAGAGGTTGTTGACGCTTCTATCCTGAACGATTTCGAGGCAAGGTCTGAGTTCAACTACAAGCCGAAGCTGGCGCTTTACTACGGCGCTGGCTACCTTAAACCAGGCACCCACACATCGGCATCTGGGGAAAACACCTACGCGCAGAACGTCTACTACATCAAGTTCCCAAGAACCCCAAATTTGCCCGGAGGTTTCCCGGTAGACCAGTACTTTATGAACAATGGCAAGCACATACCTAAGCTTGCTTTCTTCAATATGAGGGAGCAGCCGGGATATGAAATTGAATTGCTGCCAGCCACCAGGGAGTTCAGGCTGAACCCAAGCACAACGGGCAACATCTACACCGAAAACGACACCGGTATGTTGGTCTCGCTGGCCAAAATTGACGAGCTGGACTCCGAGTCTCTTAGCATGGAGGGCAGCAAGTCTCTCTTTCTGGAACTCTACTCGAACGACCTTCTGGTGACGAACTGGTCCAACTACTCAGAAGGCCCATTCAAGGTGAACCCTGTCCTGTACGAGCAGCTGAACGGAAGGAACATTATAAGTGTAGACAACGAGCTATACCTACTGGAGAGCATCAAGAACTACGAAGTCTCCAGCAACGTCGCCAGAATCAAGCTCTACAAGCTGGTGACCCAATAAATAGGTCTCTCCCAGAGACATATATAAGGGCAGGAGGCGGTAAAAATCGCCTCCTGCCCTCATTTCTAAATGGCCACAAAGACCCACAAACTCAACATTGATGGCATAGACAAATCCATCCAGGAGGTAGTTAATCTAAAAGAGCAGCTGACCAAGCTGGAGGCAGAATTTGCCGGTGCCAAGCAAGGCACAAAACACTTCCAGGACCTACAGAAGAAAATAGCCGAGACTTCCACTGAGCTGGAGAAGGCCCAGAAGAACGTTGACGAACTGAACAGCTCCAAACTGGACAAGCTGAAGGGCGTAGCGTCCAGCCTGAAAGACGGCATCGGCAGTATGACTGCTTCCCTTGGCGAAGCTGTTGACTCCACAGAAGTTCTTACAGCGGCCACTCAGAAGCTTGGTATCGAGAACGCTTACCTGACCAAAGCCATAGAGATGTTCGGCAGCAAGGGAGCCAAATCAATGGGCATTCTGAAGGCTGCATTCGCTTCTACCGGTATTGGCCTTCTTGTAATCGCCTTTGGTGCGCTGGTTTCCTACTTCACAAAGTCAACGGAAGGCAGCGCGAAAATGGCCAAGGGAATGGCATACCTGGAAGGCGTCACCAATCTGGTAATAGATGGCCTTGTCTCCCTCGGCAAGTGGATTGTCACAGCGGTAGGCAACATCGACAAGCTTGGCGGTACTTTCAAGAAAGTGGGCGACGACATTTCAGGTTACTTCAAGAAAGTAGCGGAATCCCCCAAGATTCTACTGGACGACATCATCAACTACTTCAAGGGCAAGTTTGTCATTCTGACCCAAATCTGGGACGCTGTAAAGGGCGGCGACTTCAAGGAAGCAGGTAACAAGGTAATAGAGCTCTACACCGGAGTAGAAGGCGCCATTGACAAAGCAGGTGCCGCCGTTTCCGCGCTGGGAAAGAAAATTGAGGAAGCAGGCAACAAAGGTGTCGCCATTCTCAAGCTAAAGAAAGCCTACGAAGAGGCAGACGCCGCAGCTGTAAAGCAGAGACAGACACTCCAGAACATCATAGAGGCAAACCAGCAGATAGCTGACTCAGACCTCAAATCACTGGCGGAAAGAAAGAAGGCGGCAGAAGCTGCCATGAACGCTAGACGACAGCAGCTCGCCTTGGAAAACAATGTACTGAAGGCGCAGCTCACCTACGTTTCGGCACAGAACGCCATTGACGCAAGAGGTGCAAAGTCCATTGAAATGCGCAAGCAGGAGTCTGAGCTTCAGGCCCAGATTAATGCAAACAACGCCGAGGCCAGTCGCCTGAAGCTGGAGTCAGACGAGAAAATCTACGCGGCGGCAAAAGAGAACGCGGATCGGGTAAAAGACACTTTAGAAAATGAGTATGAGGCCGCCAAACAGAAGCTCGAAATACAGCTGGCCGAAGCGGTTTCCAGAGAGGAGGCGCTTGCCATCCAGAGGGCAATCCTGGACGAGCAGCTTAAATACAACAGCGAGGCGGTAAAAGCCTACGAAACACTTGCCAATACTTCAGATAAAGCGGCTGCATTGCTGACGCTTAAAAACGAACTGATTGCGGCAGAGAACGAGTATAACGCAGCGGTAAAAGCAACCAACCAGGAATACGACAAACGCCTT
This sequence comes from Rufibacter ruber, assembly GCF_001647275.1. Classification (GTDB taxonomy): domain Bacteria; phylum Bacteroidota; class Bacteroidia; order Cytophagales; family Hymenobacteraceae; genus Nibribacter; species Nibribacter ruber_C. The sequence goes on from NZ_LRMM01000025.1 coordinate 40,872, forward strand.
GTAGACGCAGGTGTGCGTAGCAGCGTCGCTGACCTGGAGGCATTCAAGCTAAAGGCTGCTGAGGCAGGCTTCAGAAACCAGTTCGGTCTTCAGAAGGACTACCTGCAGATGGCCAAAACTGCAGACGAAAAGAATTTGGCTGACTGGTACGAAAGGGAGAAAGCCGTCAAGGGCATACTTCCGGAGGAACTGGCCGCACTGCACAAGGAGTACGCCAACAAGAAAGTCGCCATAGACCTGGACTACGCCAACCAGACCAAGGCCATAGACGACGCAATCCAGGCTAAGAAGGAAGCTGACCACCAGAAAGACATAGAGCGCCGGGAACAGATGATGGCCCAGGCGATGGAGACCTATTCTACCATCTCAAGCACCATTCAGAGCATTTCCGACTCCGTCACCGATGCCGCAATCAGTGCCTTTGATGCAAGGATGTCAGAACTCGACAGCTTCATACAGGAGGTGCAGGGCAGGCTCAGTGAGATAGACAGCCAATCGTCTGAAGTGAGGTCCAACATAGATGCCCTGGAGAACGAGCTTCTTACTGCCAAAGGCACAGCAAGGGAAAGAATAATCCAGCAGCTGGAGCAGGAACGCAAGAAAGAGAAGCAGCTTGCGCAAGAACGTAAGGTCGAAGACAACCGCATCAAGAAGGCCGAGCAGGACAAGCTCAAGATCGAGAAACAGAAAGAGGAGACCCTGAAGGAACAGGCCCAGCTATCTGCTGCACTTGCCGCAGTCCAAGCCGTTATGGTCGGCACCAAAGCAGCTCTTACCATTTTTGAAATAGCTGATAAAGGTTTTAGCGGCTGGGACAACATCGCCTTGGCCATCGCTGCCACAGCCACTTTGGTAGGAGCAATCGCCACTGTGAAGAACGCTGCCAAGGGGTTTGCTGACGGCGGTTACACTGGTGACGGCGGCAAGTACGAGGTGGCCGGTGTGGTACACAAGGGCGAGTACGTCATTCCGCAGGAGATCGTCAAGAAGAACGGCGCACTGATTAACAACCTGGAAGCGCAACGCCTGAGAGGGTACGCTGACGGCGGTATGGTAGGTGCGAACCTTGCACAGGAAATCAACCCAAATGCTGGCCTTGAAATGAAACTGGACGCGCTGAACTCAATGCTCCAGGCAAATCTGGAGAAACCGATTACGGTAGGTGTGGACGAAATCTCGAAAGCCCAGACCAGAGTCCAGGTGATGGACGCAGCGGCTTACGCCTAAAAAATACCAACTCAGAAATGAACAAAGACTTACCAGTTTACAGATTTGATGTAGACGACCTAGATGACACTAAGGGAATACAACTTATTTCTGTTGTAGACCGCCCGGCCATAGAAGTTGATTTCGTCAAGCTGGCGAAAGAAGACTACTCTGTTAAGCTGGCATCAGATAAGGCAAAGCAGTATGCCACTGGGCCAATCCTTATTCCAGAAAAGCTTGTCTACCGCAGAATTAAGGAAACAGGGTTTGAATACTACATGACATTCGGCAGGGATGAAATCGAGAGAATCCGCAACAAGTTTATGCGTCAGGGCGAGACCAAACACAGCAACCTGGACCACTCTGCGCATGATGAAATTGAGGGTATCTTGATTGAATCTTGGATTGTTGAAGACCCCGCCATAGACAAGTCAGCAGCACTAGGTTTCAAAGGTATTGTACCTGGCACCCTATTCGCCACCTACCACTTCCCAGACCCTAAAGTATGGGCAGAAGTTGAATCTCGCAACGGCTTCAGTCTTGAAGGCAAATTCGTTCTCGCAGACATCAAACTGGAAACCCAGAAAGACCAGGCAGAGGACATTCTGAATGACCTTGTGGATTTGCTTGACCTCTAGCACACCACAAATGAGATGAAACCAAGTTGCGACATATATAAGGGTAATAATCGAAACCCCTAATATGACCAACGAAAACGAGAAGAAAGAAAAGGCCCGCAACGCCTTCGACAGACTTATCAATTGGGCCTTTAGTTCGGATAAACCTGCTGCGGAAGCCAAGCTAGCCGAGGAAGAGGAAGAAGAGAAAAAAGATTCTCCCTCAACCGAGGACAAGCCAGCCGAAGAACAGCCAGAAGCTACACCAGAAGAGACCCCTGCCGCTGACCCTGAGAAGGAAAAAGAGGAGGAGGAACTGGCCGAGGAAAACGAGATTGATACTTTGAAAGCCTCAATCGCTGGACTTAAGGAACAAGTAGCCGCAATTCAGTCACAGCTTGATTCTGCCAACGCAGAGAAAGCAGAGCTAAGCGCGAAACTGGCCAAGATAGAAGCAGAGCCAGCCGACTCAAAAGTAACCCTTAGCGCACAGGCATCAGACCTATCCCCAGCGCAAAAAAGACTAGCAGCCCTAAAAGCTAGCCAAAAATAGTGCCCCTAAACACTAATGACTTACACCCCTAAAGTTTATGCCGGTGAACATTTCTCTGAAATCTTCTCTGAAATCCTTTTCGCGAACAACACCATCGCGAAGAGCTATGTGCGCTTGCTTGACAACGTAAAGGCGCAAACTACCATCACATCTCTTGGCGGTTCTGTTACGATCCAAGACTACAAGGTAAATGCTACCGCAGCTGACAGCCAAGGCGCAATCAACTTCGCTGACGCGACTGTGACGCCAATCAAGAAGATGGTCCTTAAGACCTTCAACTTCGAGGACGTTCGTTTCTCTCGCTTCAGCAAGGATATGCCCGCTGGTGCCGCTAAGCTTGAGTCTAACGAGTACCTGTCTGCCGTTCTTGGCCTGATGGAGCCTAAAATCTCTCTGGCAATGGAGAACGACTTCTGGGCTAAAATCAAAACCATCTTGCAGGGAGATGCCGATGTGACAGAGGTTGCCGCTGCAACTCTTTCGGTAGCCAACCTGAAAGACGAGTTGAACAAGGTATACGATGCCATCGACGGTGAATTGCTTGAATCCGGTGACGTTGTCATCTACGCTGACCGTTCTGTGAAGAAACTGGTTCGTCAGGCTAACCTTGCAGCAACTTACAGAGACTTCATCGTTACTGGCGAGGACGCCGACTACTTCCTGGACGTTAAAATCGTTTACGTTCCGCTTGGTGTCAATACTATGGCAGCTGGACGTCCTAGCGACTTCATCTGGGCGACTGACCTTATCTCTGATATGGGTTCCATCCAGGTTGACAAGGTGAACAACACCGGAGACGAGATGTTCATCAAGTCTGTGTTCACTATGGACGCAGCCGTTTGTGTTCCGTCTCAAAAAGTAATCTACGCTGCGCCAGTAGTCTAATTACTGAAACAATTTAAGTGAGGGAGTTAACGCTCCCTCTCTCTAAAAATAACAACCGCACAAAATGCCATATTTGAACTCAACCTTCGGCAGCGCAGCTACTTCTCAGTTCTCGCTTCCAAGTGTGCTTCGAGTTGCTCTGATTGAAAAAGCCAAAATCACAAGCGTAACAGGTGGAGGTAATGCAGGAACTGACGTTACTGCCATCACCCTGGAAACTGGTGCGCTTTTCCATGAGATTGTCTTTGTAAAGAAGTCAGCTTCCTACACCAACGAGCTAAACGCTAAGCACATCGCCCAGACTCTTACCTTCAAGGTGGAGAACGAAAACAACGTAAAAGCGCACTCTGTGATTCTTGGAATGGAGTACGTTGCATTGGTTCAGAAGCCCAACGGCAAGTGGATAATGCTTGGCCAGACCAACGGCTTAAAGTGCTCTGCCTTCACAGACAACTCTGCCGACGAAGACGGTGCCCAGAACTTCACCCTGTCTGGTGAGAACCTTGGCAACGCCCCTGTAGTGACCGCTGATGTAACCGCATTAATCAACACTACTGACGCTCCAGCAGTCTAACCCTTCCAAAAACAGTCTTTTTTACCCTTGCCGCATCCTGTGGCAAGGGTTTTTTATTGCCAAATAAATCCAGGGCCGCGACATATATAAGGGTGAATGATAACACTAACGAACGGCCAACCGATGCGCGTACTTCTTTACAAGACGCATTCGCCCAAGATTGAGGCGGGCCAGAAAATCATACTCAGGAACACCATCTCGGAGCGGGAGCTAGAGCTTTCATTCGAGGCTGAGGAGTTCCACAACTCATACATACTGACTGTAGAATCGGCTGACCTGTCCAAGCTTCTGGGCGGTTGCACACTCACTGTCACTGACGCCGAAGGCGCCACAATCTACACCGAACAAGCCACCGTCCAGTAATGATAAACAGCTTCACAAACAATACATACTTCAGCTTGACTGGCTGCCGAAAGCTGTTCCTTGTGGAAGCAGATAAGGTCACTGATTACGCTTTTGTAGACAATCAGGTGGACGCACTCACAATGACAGGCAACTTCGGCATGTGGGACAGGCTGGAGGCGCTTGCTTTCTCTGTCAAGTCTGAGACCTCAAAGGCCGGCACAGTCTATTCGGTAGAGGTGAGCTTCAGAGTTCCTGCGCTGAAAACCGACACAGGCAGGCAGATAAAGGAACTGGTTAAGAACGACACCACTGCTATCATAGAGGACCGCAACGGACGCTTCTGGCTGCTTGGCTACAAACAGGGCCTTTCAGCAAGTTATGACGCCGGTACGGAAGACGGCGCCTACAACGTAAAGCTGGTCACCAAACAGCTGAATGAAGTGGAAGAGGTCTCTTACAGGCTAATGACTACTCTTACGTTGAACCCGGAACTCGACAGCACTACCCCGCAGCCTTCTTACTCAAACCCTCCAATTGGCCACACACCAGACACTGGAGGCAATACAGGTGGGGGAAACTCATCATCAAGAAATGTTTACAAGGTGGTTACCGTAGTGGCCAATAACTCACAGGTGACTAATGACCTGCATTTCATTAAGGTACCTGAACCATACACTGTGCTGCTCCCTATTGCACCGGTAGAAGGCCAGTCACACTACTTCAAGGCCACATTCGATGCCAGCATTTCGCCAGTCATTCTGGAGTCCGGTTCTTATCTGATAGACGGTGAGTCAGACTTCCAAATCAACTCTGACCTTGGCTCTGTGCAGCTGGTATTCCAAGGCGGCGCATGGTCGGTAATCGCCTAAAAAAATCCTCAACAATGATTTGAAAAAGAGAATAAATAAGACACCAGCGACAGCACCCGCCAAAGCTTCGCCCAGCGTCTTCAACGTACAGCTGGCCGAGGTGAAGATGCCTACGGTGAACCTGACCAACCTAAGGTATAGCACCAATGCCTGGGTGAACTACGGCGACAACAACTTCTGGCCGGACTTCCTGATTAAGCTGGTGCCGTTCTCTACGGTGCACCAGAGCTTTGTCAACAAACGCGCCGAACTGATACTCTCGGAAGGCCTCAGCTACTCAGACGACATCGCGCCTTTCCTGGAGAACATCAACCAAGAAGGTCAGTCTGCCGACGACTTGCTGGAGCTGGTGGCAAACGACCTTTCAGTCCTGGAGACGTTCGCTGTTGTGGTACGCTACAACAAGCTGAAGAACAAAATCGTCGCAGTGGACTACCTGGACTCCTCAAAGGTACGGGTAGACAAGAACCTGGACGAGTTAGGGAATGTGCAGGGATATTGGGCTAGTGCAGACTGGACGAATACTACTATAAATACGCCAGTTTACTACGAACGCTTCAATCCGAACAATATAAACCAGACTACCCAGATTTTCTTCTACCACAAGAGAGCACTCGGCAACCCGTTCTACCCGCTTGTAAGTTACGCCAGCGCATTGACTTACATAATGATGGCAAATGAAGTAGGCAAGTTCGCTCTGAATGATGTGTTGAACGGTTTCTTCGGGTCTGCTTTACTGAATGTGAATGCGCCTATGACCGAAGACCAGAAGGCTGAGTTTATCACCAAAACCACAAAAGCATTCACCGGAGCTGAGAACGCATCAAAATTAATGGTGACCGTTACCGAGGATGCGGAAGCAATCACACTTACACCACTTAACGCAACAGACAACGCTGATAAAGTTGTGACCCGAAGAGAGGTAAATGTATCTGAGATTTCAACTGCGCACAGAGGCAACCCGATAGTCGCAGGTGTTACGCCAGACGGTAGCCAGCTAGGCAGCGACGGCAAGCTCTACAGAGACTCCCTCGAGATTTACTACAACACAGTGATACGCCAGCTCCAGAAGCCTTTTATCAATTTCATGGAACGGGTGCTGGACTTCAACGGATACACAGACTATGAGCTAGAAATTACCAGCTCTGCGCTCATGACGAACTCAGAGGTGCCAGCCTGGAAGATGGACTTCCTTAAGCCTGAGGTTTGGCTGTCCGAGCATGGCTACAGCAAGGAAGACATTCTTGACTCACACATCGACGAAAACGGCGATGTAGAAGACCCAGAGGAGACCGAAGATGTACCAGAAGCTACAGAACCAAATCCAGAAATATAACTCGATGACGGAGCCCGAAATGGCCCGTTTTGAGCTTGCTGCGATAGATGACTTCTACTTCTGGAGCAGAAAGACCTGGGTGCGATTCGTCTTCATCTACGCCAACAACGAGGAAAACAAAAGGCTCGGCAGGTCTGGGCAGGAAAGCGGCACCAGGTACGGCACCAGGAACATTGACCTGATACCCACCAGCAAGAAGCCAAAAAGAAGAAACACTTCCACCAGGACCATCAGGTACTTTGACACCGGAAGGAGTTCGCCGGGCAGCAAGAACAAAGCAATCCGGGACGCTTCCGGCCGCTACACCAAGAACGTAGGCCAGGCAATCAACGGTAACTGGCGCAGCTTCAGACCGGGGCTGGTTGTAATAGTGACCGGCATCTGGAGTTTCGAGAGAGGAAAGTTCGTTTCGGACTTCGCCGATTTCAACATAAAAGACCAGTCGTCTGGCTAAAAAACACCCTTAACACTAAATGTATTTAATCGATGAGGCATACCTGAAAAGCCGGGTAAACATCGCAGTAAAGGACTCAACGGTACTGAAGATTTCTTTCCAGAACGTCACCGACTTCTACCTACAGGAGCTGCTTTCCATCCCGCTGTACGACCTGCTTCTGGACCATACCCAGAACGACACCGCCATCACACCAAAACAGACTGAACTGCTTGCCAAGGTAAAAGCCTACTTCGCGCTGATGGTGCACTACGACCTAATCTTCAACCTTTTCGAGGTCAACAACAAAGGCAACAAGGTAGAAGCAGACGCTCCATCTGTGGAACTCATGAAGATGCAGCGTTCAGAAGTGCTCTCCAAGGCCGAGCAGATGAAGTCCTACATTGAGCGTTTCCTGAATGACAACAGAGGAGACTTCCCTCAGTACTTCTCAAACGAACAGCCAGACGCGCCAAAGCCCACCTCCGGGGTTTCGCCCATTGTCTTTCTGGACGAGCCTAAAATTTGGATAGGAGGCTAAGCAATGACCATTGAAATGAGCACCGTTCTGACAATAGTGGGCTATCTGGCGACCGCCATAGGCGCACTTATTACCTGGAACATCAAAGTCACCAAACTAGAAAGCCGCATTGAGTCAAACGAAAAGAACATCGACAAGCTTTACATACAGGAAATCGAGCGAAACAAAGAGATGAAGGAAGTCAAAGACCTTCTACAGCAGGTGCTGCTAAAACTGACGGAACTGGAGACCTACCAGAAAATCAAGAATGAAACTAAGTAATGTATACAAAGGCTGGAAGAGCTCGCTAGTAGCCACTGTGTTGTTGGTGGGCATTGGCTGGGCGGTAGCATACGACAAGCTTAGCGGTGAGCTGGCTTTGGGCATACTTCCTGTGATTCTGGGCCTGTACGGGTTCAACAAGGAAGAAAAAAGGCGAGTAATGAATAAGTGAAGCAAACCAAGATAAAACTCAATAACAAGAACGTAACGAGTGAACCGGGTGATAAGCTGAATGTGAATTCGGACGTAAACTTTACAGGCGAACTGACCAAAAACGGCAAAGCTATAGGCGGCGGAGGTATTGATTCTGTGGATAGCCTTTCGCAGCTTTATGACACCCTCACTTCGGAAAAAGCAGAAGGGTTGCAGCGCTATGTGAAAAAAAATACCACTGACGGCGCAAACTCAGGACGCCTCTACCGACTTAAGCCGCTGGAGGACTGTTTTGTCCGAGTGGACGGCGTAGACTATCCGGCAACTGTTGAAAATTGGGGGACTGAAATCGCACATTACGTAGTCCAGCTTGGTGAAGGGTACCTGAAGGGCACAGAACTTGGCGGTACACAGAGCCACAGCTACATTCCGTTCTGGGACCTTGAATTCGCACAGAGTTCCACATACGCCCCAGGAGCCAGCATTCCCGTTACAATCGATTTTAAAAGCTCATTCACCTACCTGTCGTCTGAGCCAGGTGTGGCCAAGGCATTCCAAGCAAACATACTCACCAACGTAAAAAGGACGTTGCCTGTGCGCGTTAGCATCGACAGTAAGAATCCGGAAGACACTCTGACTGGTTTCTTGGCATCTTCCGGCATTACCCAGGCAACTGTGGACGGTGTTGAAAAGGCGGTTAGGGTGGACCAGACGGGTAGATCGTTCGTTGGCGGTGTCAGGAACGAGATAGAACTGAGGCAGATCAAAACCGACCACTTCGAGGTAAGGATAGAGCCTAGGAACGGTAACCTGGACACAGGAGGTTCTTCGGCCGTTGTCGTCAATGCCACCTACGCAGAACTCGCTGCCCTGGTCTCAGAAGGCCTGCTGAAGGTCGGAAGCTACTACTACCTTACGGACCACCGCACAAAGCATAATATTCCCTACACAACGGTCATAAACGAAGGCCCGACAGAAGGTCTTTTGCTTCTGGCAACAGGAGGAAACCGTTTCGCGCTTCAGGCATACTCCCTTAATCACCAGACCGACATCATCTATTTTGATTTCTTCGACAATCTGTGTGAGGACGGAGTGACACCCAGAACCGGAAAGATAATCTACCGCAAGGACACCAAGCACAGCATAGAACTCTACTACGACTGGAGGAACGTCAAATTCAGGCGCTGGAGGATTTCGGCCCCAGCCTATGACCCGGCCACAACCTATGCCAGGAACAGCATAGTGATGTACAACAATGTGCTGTACATCTGCTGCCTGTCAGGCACTGTCGGCATCACACCCTCTAATGCGGCGGCAAACCATAACTGGTGCCAGGCTTGGAACCCTGCCAGCACAACCCAGGCCACACCTTATGTAGCGATGTCGCCAACCCCTAACCTTTGCGGCTATCCTGTCACAGCCGTCCTGGACGACTACAGGGACTTCTACACATTCAACCGGCTTACGGACGGCCAGGGCAACAGCGAATTCTTCATCGACCCTGCCTATGTGTTCAATATAAGCATCGGCCTCAATGCCCAGGACTTCAGCCTTTACAACAATATAGTCTTTATTGTGCCTTTCACCGCTTCAACGCCCCAGCCAATTTACGACATCAAGATTGGCAACAGCTGCTTCAATATGACCTTCCTTAACCGGGCTGTTGAAATCTACCTGAAGGACCACTGCAATGACAACGTTTGGAAGGGAACCTGCGCCCAGCTGCACACCGGCAACTGGTTCCGGTTCAACGTATTCAATGCTAATGGGGAACAATCCACCATTACGGACGACTTCAAGAACAACCTGTTTGTGGGGAACTTCCGGTGGAACATCTCGCTTGGGCATGCCTCTGCCAACGGCAACATCTGCAAGGGAGTCTTCCAGGCCAACCACAACAGCCAAAGCCTTTCAAGCAATGTTTTCCACAGCACAGTGCAGTACTGCTGCTTTGTGAGAATGCTAAGCAACACCTTCAAGGGCCAGCTGGGTGAGGTCAGGACAATGGTGCAGATTGCCAACAAGACCATCAACAGCCCCTACACCAATGTCAATGTGCTTCATGAACACAAGCCCAGCGGCAAGGTATTCTACACAACTGTAGACATCAACGGAGTGACCACTGTGTCAGAGTTGGTATAAAAAATGAACTCGATTTCTATGGACAACCACCAATACATAATAAATGATGCAGAATTTGACCTGACGATAGGCAAAGGTGTAACTCAACTCGTTACCGGCCACCAGAATGGGCTGAGGAAGATATTTAAGCTACTGATGTTTAACGCGAACGAACCGGACAGGAACATCACCGTCAGGTTCCGTTGCTACCTTGTTCCGGAAGGCAACATCAACGATGTGCTGGCCGAAAGCACTGTGGAGTTCACCCTGTCTGAGGACGACTACGACTTTTTTGAGGACAACATCGGGATTCCGATTGTCAAGAAGTCGATACTGAACGGACTGCTTGACTACCACTTCGGGGTACCGAAATACTTTGATGAAGCACCCAGCCTACCTGCCACATAAATCAGAAAATGCCAACCTTTATTAGAGGTTGGCATTTCTCGTTTAGGACTCCGGCATCGAGTCCGGGCTTTCTGTAAGTTGTTTTACTTGGGTGGCAGGTCCTGATTTGGTGGTGGAGCCTATTTCACAATCTGGAGGCAGAATTCGTCTGGTAGCAACGCCAAGAGTTTCTTCATCGTCGCCTTGCTGTTGGTGACATCTTTGTACTGGTCGCCGTTGATGTCAGTCAGGCCGCTGCCCACCAGTACGCAGCCCAATATGTCTGTGTGGTAGTTGCCCAGGTGGATCAGGATGTAGCTGCGGTTCGGTACGTCCAAGATGTGGAAGTGCTGGCCGTACTTGGCGCTGGTCCTCTTCTTTACTGTGTACTCCCCTGCCGGTATGCAGGAGACTCTGGGTTCGTTGTTTCTGTCTGCCAGCTCCAAGGTGTGGCAGCTGTACACCTCCTTGCCTGTGGCGTCTTTTACTGTCAGCGTTCCTGTTGTTTGTTTGTCGCTGTAAACTTTCCTTTTGATTTCTACTTGCATTTACTAACCGCCGATTTTCGCTTTTGCGCGTCCATCGGCGGTTTTATATATGTGCCATTTCCAGGCTGTTTGAGGGGTTTTTAGCTAAAAAATCTAGACAAAAGTTTTTAAACACATAGACAATAGTTTTCAAATAAACAATACCTGAACAGCCAAAAAGTAAAACTTAACAATTTCTTAACATTGGAAATTCGTTTTCCGCTTCTGCGCCCCCATACCTTTGCAGAAGAAATCCAAACACCGATTTCAGCAAACATATTTAACAGGACGTTACAAAACCCCTGATAGGAAGAGTACGGCCATTTTTTTCTCTAGCCGCAAAGCGCTTTGCTGGCTAAGCAGGAGAGGTACGTCTTGCTAAAACACAATTTTTGTTTCACACCTAAAACTATCTTTATGCACACCGAAAAAGAAACCCAGGAGCCAGACCCGTTCGAGGGCATGACACCAGAGCAGAGAGCCGCGGCAATCGAGTGGGAGAAACAGCAGCCTGACTACCAATGTCCAATAATAGAATCGATGGTAGAAACCGCCAAAGAACTTCAGCGCGGCCAAATCACACAGGAGGAGGCAGACAAGGAACTGGCCAAGCTCTGGGAGCTGTACGACCAGGAATACAAAGAAAGGCCCAGCAGAACAGAACAGGAACCACCAGGAGAATTACCGTTATAATACATAGGGTAATGTCGCTCATCGTTCCTTAAACCAGACAAGAACCAGAAACCAGAAACCACCCCAACCAATCAGGTCACATATACTATAGGGTAATGTCGCTCATCGTTCCCCGTTCTCCTGTTTGCCGCGTTGACCCAATCTTAAAATAGTTACAGTTTATCTCAGACTTCTGCCAAGGGAGGGTGATATAAGTGATATATACTATAAATCAACGCACAAACAATGACACAGAACAAAGAACCCAGGCAGAAGATGGTGGCTGTAAAGCCAGAGGTACACCAAGAACTTAGAATGCTACAACTTGAGCTCAGCTACGGATTGGAGCTTCCGTTCTCGCTCAACGACATAGTGAAGATGCTTCTGATTTCGGGTGTGGACCTGAACAAGGTAAGCGGCTACTATGCCAAAGAGAAGGCTGCGCAAGCAACAAAAATCGATGAAGAGGAAGCCAAGTAATGCCAAGAGCTGGATATGTACCTAGAGCAAAGAGAGTAGCCGAACTGGAGAAAGCGGGAAAGCTCCCGGTGTGCAAGCTGCCAAAGGCACTCACCCCAGAGGTGATTGCCGCGGCCTTGCCTAAAACGCTGAAGCTGGAGACGGCAATGCACCTGGTGAGCTTCATCGCCAAGGAGCACCGAGTACGCAGAAGCAGGCTCTACAACAACGACCGGGACGCAGCCAACTTCGAGCAGCTTGGCTTTGTCTCCATCCACTCTGACAAGATTAAGTCCCAGGTGGTGTCAAGGTACCCGGCCTACATAGCGGCTCTAAAAGAAGCTGGCATCATTGAGGTGTTCGACTTCAAGGAGACCGAGGTGGGCAGGAGCGTTGAGGCGCACAAGAAGATTAAGGAGGCAGAGTTCCTGGAACACCTGGCTTCTCTGACCGAAGACGAGCGCAGGCAGTTTGACGCGCCAGCCAAGAAGGCAAGAGGAACGGCAGGCAGCGGCTCGTACCAGCCTGACAAGTTCAGCAAGCCATACAAAATATGCGACAGATGGAACGCGATGAACTATGAAGAATACCAGCAGTACAGAACAGTCTTCTACACCAACGAAGAGACAATCCTGAAGGTCCTGGAACCGAAGACCGAGAAGGAGATAAAGCTAATCAAGAAGTCCCGCGAGAAGCTGGTGGACATGGCCGAGGCGATTGTCCAGGCCTGCGACACAGACCGCACCCACCGGATAGTGGAAGGCTGGCTCAACACTCACCTCGGCCTGATGAAGACCAACAAGAAGCTGGACTACTTCACCCTGCAAGGCCAGGCGCCACAGGTAGCTGTGATGTACCTGGAGGACTTGAAAGAAGAGTTCTGGTTCAACGACTACGAGGCCAAGGGCGGCAGGAAGTACACCCCGCTTTCCAACATGGACAGGAACCTGAGGCCCTTCTTCAGAATCAACGGCGCATTGCCTTGGACTATTGACATCAAGAACAGCCAGTTCTTTATGCTGAGCCAGGTAGCCAGACACCCAGCGCAGGCAAAGAAGATGCTGCTTGATACGCCAGAGGAGTTCTATGAAGACTTCTGCAACGCCATTGACCAGCTGGCTGCGCTTTACGCAACCGACCGGGACACAAAGAACTTCCTGGACGCGGCAGCCGAGGGCAGGGTCTACGAGTACGTAGCCGCTTCTCTGGGGATAACAAGGGACAAGGCAAAGAAGCTGTTGCTGGGCGTCGTCTTCAGCGGCCAGCTGAACTACCTGAAGACGAAAGAGAAGCTGTCTGCGGTGGCCGGTGAACTGATTACGCTGGTAGGAAAGCTGAACGACCCAGACAACGCGATGGCCCCGGCCTTTGACGAAGACCAGTTCAGAATCAAGGGCAGCAAGCTTCAGCTCAACCGCCTGAAGAAAGGAAAGCCCAACACCCTGGCCAAGCTGCTACAGCACTTCGAGTCGGTGATGTTCATTGACAAGGCGGCAGTGATAGCGGTAATCAAGTCCGTCAACAAGTACGACTTCGAGACCATACATGACAGCTTCCACTGCCACCCGGACGATGTGGAGGCCCTGCAGGTGATGCTGGAACAGGTGTTCGTACTGGGCGGTTTTGACAAGCCTACTGTAGAGTCGCACCAGCTCAGCGAGGAGTACCCGGCAAAGGCCTTCGCTGAGAAATTCAAGAAGAAAAAACAGAGAAACTAAGATGGAATCAAATGCCATAGAGACCCAAGAAACGACGGAATGCCCCGACCACCACAAGGACTTCTGCTGGTGCTTCAAGAACGCAACCGCAAACTGGCGCAAAGAGAGACGCGACCGGTCTGTTGCCGCAATCACAAAGATGCTGGACACCCACAAGGTGAACTACGAGGAGTCCAATGTGCCAAACGTTGTGCTGGTCAAAGCAGACGGCCTGCCCGACATTTTCCTGTCGCTTGTGAAGGAGGACAGCTCGGCGCCATACAAGATAAGAGAAGTCGGCACCAACGACTGGACCACCATCAAGAGGCCCGACTTCATCCACCTGTACGGCGGTAGGAAAAAGAAAGCCAAGGCCCCGGAGAAAGTGCGGATAGGCTTCGGCAAGTACGCCGGCAAAAATGTGGGCGAGGTCCTGGAAGAGAACCCGCTGTACCTGCTGTGGGCACTTAGAAGCGGCTACTGCACATTGCCACTAACCGAAGCCATTAACGCGGCCCTGAGCAAGCCCGAGAACGCTGCCAAGGTAGAAGCTGCCGCGGCAGAGGAAGATGCGGCAGAGGTGCACTTAATGCCATTTGGCAAGTACCGGGGGCAGCCGCTCAAGGATGTGTTCGTCAAAGACCCAGGCTACTTTGAGTGGCTAATGACAAAAGAGATAACGCGACCGCTGCGCAGGAGCATCGAGAATTACTTACCCGCCAGCGAATAAAGATTTTTGTTTTTAATCCCAGTAAAAGCCCGCTGCCCTGTGGCGGGCCTTTCTTCACCCATCGCATCACTTCATTTTTTTTTTTAACCTTTACTTATTTCAACACAATGCCAAGTACATACAAAGTTATCAACGAAGACCAGTCACCGCTTACACCAGAGCAGATTGCCGAACTTATGGAAGGTGTCGCGGGGGCTGTCAAGGTTTTCTCCGAAGAGTCCAGAGAGAGATTGACCAAGCTAAACAATCTTACCGTCAGCGAGACTGAAGACCTTTACGGCAAAAGCTTTGATGATTTGCTGCAACAGATAGAAGAGTCCATAAACCGTTTGCCGCAAGGCTTGGTAATTTACCGGGCCGAAATTGCGGACGATTTAGGTCGCATAGCAACAAACATACTTTTGGACAGGCAGCACTATGAAGAAACCAAAGACCCAAGAAGCGCCCCTGGAACATACCCAGTACAATGGCCAAATGAGTGGGTTAGGTTATACATCGCAGACGAACATTTTGCGTTACTCAAGGTACTAACCACACACCGGGTAGCTGAGCAAGACAGCAAAAGATGGCTTGATTTAAACTTCACTGTAGGGCTGGAATGGGAAGGAAAACACATTAACTTAAGCGACACCCTACGAGGATACCCCTACAGCAAGAGCGCCCGAAAAACAGTAAACGACGCTTTCCGGGCCCACCATACCGACTACACCGAGCAGGCTAAGGCATTGGCGACTGAAGGCAAATCTTTCTTCGAGCTGTACACTTTCTCATCAGTAAGAGAAGCATTAGCTTCCAATGTGTTTATCGGTAGACAGAATTACGCGACGAGTGATGTAGTAGTAGCCAAAGAGCCATTTGAATTTGATGAGTCGCTAGCACATCGCTTTTGGGATGTAATCTGTTTAACCAACCAGAAGTTGCTACAGGTCAAGCGACAGCCCGACGCCAAATTGGAAGGTATGGTTAAGATACTTGACTACACAGATGTTGAGGAGGTGTTTTTTCCGGGAGAGCCCTTAACGGTGTTCCCAAACTCCTTCTATGGAAAGCTGAGCAGGCTGCACTTTACCGGTGCTAAGCTGTTCGCGCCGGGAACCGAGTCAGAAGAGTGCAACGGCAACCTGAAGCTGTCGTACCAGAGCCTGAACAAGAAGCACAAGGACAAGCACATACAGGCAGACTGCTACCTTTTCTTCGTCGAGGGCGTCCAGTACATCAAGGTAAACGACCTCTACGCGACCGAAAAGGCCATTTAACCCCAATTTCTAGGCCTTCGCAAAACGAATCAATATTTCTCTTATACTCGCACAGGACCTTTAAAACACAGATTATGAAGAGATTATTACTGATTGCTGCACTGGCGGCGACCGCACTCACCGCCCAGGCGCAGTGCGAGAAGACCAAGATTAAGAAGCGGGGCGAGACCTACCGGCTGCTGCCTACGCTGGCGGAGAACGGCATGATAAACGCCGTCAAGTCTTTCACACCGGCCAGCCCGAAGCTCGGCACCGCGCTGGTGACCTTCTACGTCACCGTACCGGAAAAGGCGGAGAAGCCAAAGTCGTTCCGCATAGAGTTTTCTGACGGCACCGCCTACGATGCGCCCGCGACAGACAAGTCTCTGGCAGTGTCTCCGGCAGACAGCGGCAAGTACCAGCTCAGGGCCAACATCTACTACCAGTGGGGCGTCATCGACCTGATGGACAAGACGATAACCAGCTACAGCATAGGCGGCCACAAGGTGACCCTGACGCCGCAGCGGGCCGAACGGCTGAAGATGGAGCTCTACTGCCTGAGCAAGTTCAACAACGTAGACGCCATCCTTATGGACTAAAGATTTTTTGAGGTTGACACCTGGAAAGGGCCACTGTTTTGCGGTGGCCTTTTTTTATGCCTTAGGAGAAGCAAAGCGGCATATATAGGTGATGAGAGACATAGTAGACATCATCACCGACTGCCTGACCCCGAAGATGCGGAAGGTAGTGATAGGCGCATTCCACAAGCGCTTCGGCCACAGCCCTGGCGACATAGACGAGTACATCCAGATGGCAGCCATCAAGGTGTACGAGCGGTTCAGGGACGAGCCAGACACCGAACGGCTGGACAGCCACCTGAACACCTACTTCTGCACCGCCGCCATAAACCTCTACATAGACAAGGGGCGGTACGAGCTGAAGCGGCCAACAGTGAGGTACGACGCCCTGGAAGACGCGCAGACGTTCCTGGAACCCCTGTCGGTACAGGAAAGCCCATACGAGGAGGAAGACCAGACAGACTACAACCTAGCCCTGCGGGTGCTCAAGGAGCTGCCAGACGAGTGCAGAATCCCGCTGGAGATGTACGCCGCCGGTGACTCGTACCAAGAGATTGCAGAGCAGCTGGGCTGGAACCTGAACACCGTAAAAGTGCGGATAAAACGCGGAAGGGATTTGTGTAAAATAAACCGCGAAAAGTTGCGAAAACGCGAAAAGCGGGAATAAAAGTGTGATATATAATTAAAACAAAGCAACACAATGAAAACACTTTACGACATCGCAACCAAGGACCGGTACACCTGCTTCTTCTCTGGAATATCAGTAGGAACAATCATCCAACTAGTAGCTAATCTGGTATGGTAAGCGCGCACTGGGAAATACCGTTCACCATTATTTCATTCTATCTCAAAAGAAGGAAACGCAGACCAGCCAAGTTAGCGGCGGTAGTAAAAATCGGTAAAATGCAACGGATAATATGATACTGAGACTGGTAATTGACGGCCAAGAGAGAGCCTACGAACTGACATACGACCCCGACCACCGGCTCACCTCAGCTGAAGAGAAAGAGGCACTGAACGCTTCCATAATGGAGGACATAAAAAGAGCAATCGCGCAAGCGGCCCAAGAAAATGACTAACGAGCAAACAACAACCCTAATCGCAGCCATCTACGCCGACAAACAAATCAGAATGGCACCTATTACGCTTAGAGAAGCAGAACTGGCCGAGGCACTAACGATACCCGGCCAAAGCATTTACACCTTTGTGACCTACACCCTGAAAGGAATTGGCGGACTTACACCAGACAAGATGTATCACTCTGTTGGCTTACGGAATGATGTCTACCTGAAAAGGGCTATAACAGAATTACAAAAGGCGCACATCCTATCGCTAGGTTTTAATTTGGATGATTTAAAAACGGAGAACGACTAACGATGAACTTAACAGCAGCAGAACTAATAATAATACCCCTAGCCGTAATCGGTTTCTTCGCACTCATCTTATTCATATACCTACAGTATGAAAGCAGCAGGGACAACAAAGCCGCCCGCAAACAGCGAGAAGAGTGGGCGGCCAAAGAACAGAAACTCCTTACCAAAGGAGCAGAAGGACTGACAGAGATTGAGATGTACCAGTTAGAAGGTAAAGGCAGAAGGTTTTACCACTTAGACGGCGGGCCGGTATTCCCTACACAAGAAGAGATAAACGCACAAGAACTACAAGAGGTAAAACACCTACTGAAAAACGTTGAGCAGCAACTGAACGAAATCAAAGCTAATACTGACCGAAGACCAATAACTGTAGACAATCTAATAGATGCAGTAGATAATATAACGAGGCAATACAGCTAAGACTTCACTCCCGCTCTACAGTATAACATAAGAATCTTGTGACATTGATTTATTTGTTTTTTTAGTTTGCTAAGAGGCCTAAGTGTAGTGACTTAGGTCTCTTTTTTTTTAATCTAACACCCGCAAATAAGTTTATCTTTACATTGCACATAAATCTATACATAAATGAACTACCACACTATTGAAATAACAGAACCATCAGCAAACGGCAGCGATACGCTTGCAGTCGGCTTATACATTGAACATGAATTCGAGCATTTCAAGAAAGACACCAAAGAGCTGAAAATCTACGAGGATTCTATTGTAGACGGTACTCGAAAACGCATACCCAGCACACTACCCCGCAGTCGCTATGACATCAGATATTTTGAGCAAATAGAAGACGAACAACAATCATATTTGTTCAAGGGTTTGTTCATCGCAGTATATGAGAAAGACGGCAGATTCTACGAGAAGTATTTCAAGACAGACAACGACGCCCATAAATTCCTACATGACAATACTGGTCTAATGCCATTGGCCGTAGTTACGCCAGATGAAGGGGTAATCCCTTACAAAATAGATGGCAGTGACTATCCGTTCAAGGACAAGCTAGAAGCAGCGGCAAAGGTGTTAAACTACCAGCTTTTCCATGTACAATTAACCCCTAGAAGATTCTCACACTAAAACATCACAGCAGTGACTATAAGGAAGCCTTGGGCGTAATGTCTGAGGCTTTTTTATGCCTTTTTCGCAGCGCTTGGTGAAGAGGATTCCTTAACTGATGTAGATGCTAATAAAGCTATCCAGACAAGCCTGGTGCCTACCATTTGGGCCCGAAATAAGCTTTTTGCATTGCCTTGTGGCGAAAGTAAAGTTTCCTTTACATTCATTCCGCCTAATATACTCAGCCAAACGTCCCTCCTTGCCTTCCCAATCCCCGACAGCGTCGTTTCGTCATAGTGTCGTTGCGTCATACGTCGCTGTGTCACATACACTTACATCCTAAATGTCTTGAACGAGCGACCCTGCCTTTTAGGATTCCGCCCCTCCCCTGTGCAGCGTTGGTAAGTTGTTAGTAACTATTTGCTAAAAGGCTACATCGGTGTCTCGACTTCTACTATCTTCGGTATGTTCAACAGCCACTAAGAATAGTGCAACTAATGGACGGAAACCTTAACCATATAAGATAGTGAAAAACGACGACTTCATTAACAGAATGCTGAAGCGGCCAATAGCCACAATCACACTCAGCAAGACGCAGATTAAGCAGGCAGTTGGAAGAGCTACCAAGCTGGAGCCCTCAGAGATTGGTCAGTTCTCTAACACTAAAAAGGTCTACATCCATTGGCCCCTAGAAAACAAGCCAAGCAGAATAGAGGTTGACCAAGTAATCATTGAGCTGAGGAAGCTGACCAACCACAACACAGACAGCATCCACTCCTACACTGAACGCGGCAACCTAGTGATACTGATTACACCGCAAATCTCCTACCCCATCCAACTACTCAACAACTAAACAATCAGAGGGCTGCCAATGCGGTGGCCCTCACATTAAAAGCCCACCACAATGAAACTTAAAGACTTCACCATCAACAGCAAACAGGACGTAGTAGACTTCTTCATCTACGTAATGAGGGACCTGAAAGTGAACTTCCACCCTGACGACACCTTCCACAGCACCATCAATGCAGACACCAAGGAAGACACCTTCACACCTGAAGAGGCCGACCACCTAGACGCGATAGTGAATGAGTGCTGGACCTACTGCCAAGCCAACAACCTAGACATCTGCAATGTGGCTAACGAAGTGTTCAGAATGATTTACTACACAAGGAATCCGCAGAACAACGTCAAGCACTAGCAGCAGAGAGGGCTGCAATTATTTTGCAGCCCTCTAAAAATAATTCAATTACAGAGAGCCAGCGGATCAGTTTATCTGCTACACTCGAGACATCAATCAATCACTAACCATTTAACCAACTACAGCTATGGCTAAGAACATCACTACCACCCAAGTACAGGCATCAAACTTCAAATCGGTATTCGCCGCCTACCCTGAGCTGCGCTACGATTTAGCGTTCCTTACCAACGACAGCAGAGACCTTATTGTTCAGTTCAGGGTGAGGAACCACTTTACTTTCGATGTGGCAAAACAGGGCAGGGTGCTGTCTGCTTGGCTTGGAGAGAAGGTCGGACAGTTCAGACAGGTGATATTCGACGAGTTCGACGGCGGCGTAATCATCATCTACAAGGCCGAACGCAACACCAAGTACGAGCTAATAAAAGACCCTACCCTGACCGCAGCAGAGTAACAGCACCTACCCTAAGACAAAGGCCGCTCAGCAATGGGCGGCCTTTCTTGTTTGTGCTAACAACGTTAGCAAGTTGTTGGTAACTTTTTAGTAAAAGGCTAGAACGGTATCGCGGAATTCTCCTATACTCGCTTATCAATTAAACATAAACCCACTACCACTATGAGTACAGAGAGAAAACCATTCCTTGATTTCGACACCATTGATTTCAATGGCCCAGACGGGAACTCCTACTATCTGATGGCGCTTTGGAGACAGCGCGCACAGGAAGCTGGCTGGACAAAAGCAGAGATTGACCAAGTGCTGAAAGAAGCCAAGAGTTCAGACTATGAGCACCTAGTACAGACCCTGAAAGACAACAGCCGCGGCTAAACCAACCAAGGAGCCATTTAAAAGGTGGCTCCTTCTTAAAGACCAATACAATGAAGAAGCGAGTATTCAAACTATCGGAGGTAGACATCACAGCGGTTGGTGAGGTAGAGCTGACCTACAGGAGACACCACACTGAAGAAGCACCCATCCTACGCAACGTCAAGGTGACCTGTTCAGACGACATCAACAAGTTCCTGCGTAAGCGGATGGAGAAGCACATTGAACACACTGAGGGATTCTACGCCCTCTACCTCAACAGGAACAACTACGTCTTAGGCGTCTACTGTGTGAGCATGGGCGGTGTGGCAGGAACTGTTGCTGACCCAAAGATAATCCTGCAGGCAGGGCTATTGTTAAATGCCTCTGCGGTTGTAATTTCACACAACCACCCCAGCGGTAACCTAAAGCCGTCAGGCGCAGACGCCGCCCTGACTAGGAAGCTACAGGAGGCCTGCAAGTTGGTTGACATAGCTTTGCTAGACCACATCATCATTACGCCCGAGAGCTACTATTCATTTGCTGACGATTGCGAGTTATGAAGTACATAGAATACTACCGAGTAAGTACAGAGAAACAGGGACGCAGCGGTTTGGGTTTGGAGGCCCAGGCCGCTGCGGTCACCGCTTACATCAAGTCGGTGGGCGGCGAGTCCATCAACAGGTTTGTGGAGGTGGAGTCGGGAGGCAGCAAGGACAAGATAAGCGCCCACCAAGATGTTACCATTGAGAAGCTGCTGAAGCGCAGGCCAATCCTGTTGCAAGCCATCAACGAGGCGCAGGCCACAGGCGCCACCATCATTGTGAAAGAGGCAAGCAGGCTCAGCAGGTTCAGCCTGCTGATAAACTACCTGATCGCCTGCAACATCAGATTCCTCTCAGCTGACTCACCGCAGGACGACGAGATGTTCATCCGCTTGCGTACCGCGTTCAACGAGGAGGAGCTTAAGAAGGTCTCTGAGCGGACCAAGAAGGCGTTGGCCGCTAGGAAGGCGAGGGGGTACAGCCTCGGCAAGCCCGAGAACTTCAGCTCAGAGGGCAGGGCCAAAGGCGCGGCCAAGACCTCAGAGAACGCCGCCAAGTCAGAGACCAACAGGAAGGTGCTGAACCTGGTGCGGCTCTACAAGGAGAAGGGCTGGACGCTCCAGCAGATTTGCGACGAGCTAAACTCGCTGGGCTACAAGACGCCTAGGGGCAAGACGTTCCAGACAGGCAGCATTGCGATGCTGCTGAAGGGCGACGAGAAAAGGAACGATGAGCGACATTACCCTATAGTATAAGTTTGGTGGGCGGGTGGGACTTCTTGTGTGGTTGGTTGTATAAGAGTTAAATCCCTAACCCCCTTTTGTACACCGTAACATACACAGGAAAAGCAATCTCTTTGAACGACGCCTACTCGCAGCATTGGCGCAAGTCTAAGGCGACTAAAGACCTCATCAAGCAGAACCTCGCAGAGCTTATCAAGAACGCCGTTTTCGGCTCCGTCACCAAGTTCCGTCTGGACCTGAGGTACAACACAAGGCTTGACGTAGACAACACAGTGACGATGGTAAAACTCTTCGTAGACCAGCTCAGATACCTCGACGTAATAGCAGACGACCGCAGGACGATATTCACCGGCTTCTCGGTCACATACGACAAAGACCTGCCACAGCAGACCTACCAATTTACAGTCATACCCCAATAGGAGAAGGCCAGCCCACCAGCTGGCCCTTCTTTTTGGCGCCCACCAAGGGATTCCCGGATTGGCTACACTCGCGGTTTAACCACCCCGCAGACAGTATGCTCAGAAGGTACATAAACAGCATCTTGCAGCGTTTAGGGCTCCACCACCGAGACGAAATCCCGAAACCTGACAAACTACTTACGGGAGGCCCGGACTCGGTACGGGAGCCCGAAACGCGAAATGTCGCTTTAAACTTTCCTGCCCCGGCGCCATATAATGGTATGGCAGAAGAGTGGAGAGAAATAATAATAGAGGGCCAGGCAATACCGGGCTACAGAATTTCGAGCAGAGGGGAAGTTCTCAGCACTAAGTACAAGGAGCCGAGAATACTGAGGCCTGGGCTGAACCAGAAGGGCTACGCGCAGGTGTCCCTCAGGAACGGGGACAGGTACCAGAAGTGCCTTGTGCACCGGCTGGTGGCAGAGGCGTTCATACCCAACCCGAACGGCCTGCCGATAGTGGACCACATCGACACAGACCCGCTGAACAACTGCGTAGAGAACCTCAGGTGGGTGAACGCCAGGACGAACATGCAGAACCGCAGGAAGCGGCTGGAAGGGAACACTACGTCTGTGTTTGTTGGCGTACACCAGGTCGCTACCACAGGGCGGTGGGTGGCCAAGATATGCTACGAGTACAAGAACTTCAACCTCGGCACATTCGAGACCGAGGTCGAAGCCGCAAAGAAGTACGACCGGGCGCTCATAGAGATGGGCTTTGAGCCCGCGAACTTCCCAATGGAAACCTACCTACCAAAGCGTCGTTCACATCGTCTAGCTTCTTAGTCCTGAAGTTGGACAGGTACTTCTGCGTAATCAGAAGAGTGGAGTGGCCGAGGCTTTGGCTTATGGCATACAGGTTGACGTCACCGTCCAGCAGCAACGACGCATAAGAGTGTCTTGCTGTGTGGGAGGTGATGTTTGTCTTTATGCCTGCCGCCTTCTGTACGTCCTTCAGGTTTCGGTTGTAGACGATGCTCTTCTTGTTGAGCCTTACGTACAGCGCCTTGCCGATCCTGCTGAAGTCGTTCCTGTGGTCTACCGCGGCAAACTCCTCGTCGTCCAGGAACGGGAACACAAACCGGTTCCTCGAATCCTTCTTTGACGAGAGCCTCTCTATGGTTTCGCGCGCAGACTCGCCCAGACGCGATACGGGCTCCACCATCGGCCTAAGTATCTCCACCAGGTTGTCGTTCAGCAGAATCGACATCTGCCTGCCTGTCTTAATCATCTTGTACTCCAGGCGACCGTCCTGAAAGTTGTTCCACCTCAGCACCAACAAGTCGCTTATGCGCATGCCCTGCGCGAACAGCTGGAACAGGAAGGCGCTCCTGTGAGTGGCCACCCTCCTGTCCTGAATGTCGGCATTTATGATTTGCTGTAGCTGCTCGGCGGTCAGGCTGCTCGGCGTCTTGGTGACTGCCGCCTTCAGCTCTATGCCCGCGAACGGGTTCCTGATGTAGTTGTGTACGTTGGCCTTCACCGCCTTGCCTATCACCGACTTGACTACTTTGAGGTAGTGGTCGGCGGTGTCCGCCTCCATGCTCAGGTAGAAGTAGCGACGCATAGAGTACACCAGGTCCTCTGTGATTTCCTTGAACCTCAGGTCGTCTTTCTTCTTTTCCTTCAGGTAGGACTTGACCTTGGAAAGAATCACACCGTACTTTATTTTGGTGCCCTCGTTGGTCTGCCGTTCGATGAACTTCTCGAAGAACCCGACGAAAGAGGATGCCTTGCTGGCGACTGCGTTCTCCTCGTACTGCGCCTTGACCTCGGCCAGCTTGGCGGCCACCACCTTGTTGATGTATTCGTAGTCAACCTCGTCAGTCTCTTTTACTTTGGAGTGCTTGTCGTCCCAATGCCTTGCCAGCACCTTCTGCTCTGTGCTTACGTAGATGGGCTTCCTGTTCTCAGTTACCCGAATTTTTATGATTCCAGCCGAATCTTTTTTGTTCCGCTGGTACAGGACTGCTTGTATAGTTCTCATAGCGACGTATATTTGTAAGGCAGTATAGCCGGTACCGCCTTAAAAACTGTCGCACACCGTCGAAACGAGGTAGAAACATTTGCTAAAGATGTGCCGAAGTTTCTACCAGAAGCGGCGAAACATAAAGACACAACTTGCTGATTATCAGCAACATATATGGCCCCGTAGTTTAATGGATAAAATAGAAGTTTCCTAAACTTTAGATATGGGTTCGATTCCCGTCGGGGCCACAAAACGGACAGGGAGTACGCCAACCGTGTACTCCCTGCCCTTTCCAACCTGCCGGCAGCGCTTTATTTAGGTTTACATTCCCAGTCATCTCCTGACACCTTCTTAGAGCTTGTTTACATTTTGATTTTGCAAGCGAAACCGGGGAGCGAAAGGTTCTGGCGAAGCGTTTTTTGAGCAGCATACGCTCCGCTATGGTGCGAGTCAACCGCGAAGTCAGGTTCTTTTGATACCCGTTTGCAGCGCAAAAGGCAAATTTAAACATGCTCTTAGCTACTAGCACAAGATCTCCCGGTGCTTCTCGCCTTTTGAAGCGGCCATGACCGGTCTACTGCTTCACCAGTGAAGGCCTACTAGCCTGTAAATTCAAAAGCAGGGTAAGCAAAAAGCTGTTTCTCCCCAGCCAATTTTTTTGTTCGTCATAGCAGTACCGGTACACCAAGCCAGCCCTCCCGCCTGCCACACCAGGGCTAATTATAAGCTTTCTCAAAAGCACCTCCATTTCGCCTCCCGGTTATATCTCTGGTCCCTAGCCTGCTTTCTGTTTTTGGCCCGTTTTTCAGCAATACTTCGGACAGTTTATGCTGCGATTCTGCCGAAGTTAAGGACACAGTCTGTTTTGTCCTTGTTATTTAAGTGGCTTTTGTCAAAACCGAACACGG
>NZ_LRMM01000165.1 GCF_001647275.1 Rufibacter ruber
CCAGCTCCTTCTCCAGCAGGTCCGGCTCGCTGGGGCGGGGGGCGTTGGCGTTCACGATCCTGCCTGCCTTGTCAATGAGGAGGTAGCGGGGGATGGCCTGCAGCCGCAGCCCCCGGGCGAAGGGGGAGCTGAACTCCTGCAGCAGCAGGAAGCTGTTGGCCGTCTGCAGCGCCTTGGGGTGCCGCTGCCGCCCCTTCTCCCAGGCTGCCCTGCTCTTGTCCACCGACAGGTACACGAACTCCACCGGCTGCCCCTTGTACTTCTCCTGCAGTTCCAATGACTTGGGCATCTCCTCTAGGCAGGGAACGCACCAGCTGGCCCAGAAGTCCACGTACAGCACCTTGCCCCGCTTCTTGGCCATCAGCTCCTCCAGGGGGAGCGTGGCGTCCTTCTGCCCCAGCAGCTGGTT
>NZ_LRMM01000026.1 GCF_001647275.1 Rufibacter ruber
TTTTTGGGGCTGTTTACTGAAAACAACGCACAGAAGGACGTTCTTTTTCTGGCCCGCCCCGCCGCCTGAGTTCTTCTAAACCCGGGGCTCCTTTTCCCGTCTTCTATAGAGGAACTTACTGCAAACCAGGGTATAGATATGGAAGACATGTTTTTCAAGAACTGGGACGGGATACTACGGGTGGTGTTGATGTCATTGCTGGCATACGTGTACCTGATAATTGTGCTTCGCGTTACCGGCAAGCGCACCCTCTCCAAAATGAACGCCTTTGATTTCATTGTGACGGTGGCCTTTGGGTCTACCCTGGCTACCATCATTCTCTCCAAAGACGTGACGCTGGCCGAAGGGGTGGTGGCGCTGACCATGCTGACCCTGCTGCAGTACATCATTACGTGGCTTTCTGTGCGGTCTAAGGCAGTGTCTGAGCTGGTGAAGTCAGAGCCCCGGTTTCTGTACTACCAGGGCAAATTTCTGGAGAAGGCACTGCAGGAGGAACGGGTAACCCAAGACGAGGTGCTGGCCGCCATGCGCAGCAGCGGTATTTCTGGCCTGGAACAGGTAGAGGCGGTAGTGCTGGAGACCAGCGGCAGTATGAGCGCCCTTAAAAAGCAGGAAGGCACGGCCCCCACCGTACTGCACAATGTAAAAGAGGCATAATTCAGCTGGTTTCAGACGGGAGACGGCACGGGTGCAGCTCTTTCTGAAGATACCCCAGTGGAAGACATTAGGAGGAGACGCTCTCCCGGGCTCTTAAATTTATGTGGCTGGTCCCGCAGGGCCAGGCGTTAGTTCAACGGAGGGTTCTGGGAGTTCATGACTTTCTGCAACTGCGCCAGCTGTTGCTGGACCAGTGCCAGTTGCCCCTTTTCCCGTTCCCGCTCCAGCCTGATGCGCCTCAGCTCAAAGTGCAGCATCACCTGCCTGGCCAGCACCTCCAGCGCCAGCCGCTGCTCCTGGGTGAGAATACGCGGCTGGGTGTCTATCACACAGAGGGAGCCAAGGGCATGGCCCTGCGGGGTCACCAGCGGCACGCCGGCGTAGAACTTGATATTGGGGTTACCCGTTACCAGGGCGTTGTCTTTAAACCGATGGTCTGTGGTGGCATCTTCTACCTCAAACAGCCCGTTGCCCTGAATGGCATGGTGGCAGAATGAAACAGACCGCGGCGTCTCTGAGATGGTCAGCCCCAGTTTTGACTTAAACCATTGCCGGTCTTTTGACAGCAGGGAAATAAGGGAGATGGGCACCCCGCACACCTGTGACGCCAGCTCCGTGAGTTCGTCCAGCTCCTCTTCTGCGGTAGTGTCTAAGAGTTCATATTCTGCCAACGCCTCTAAGCGCAGCTCCTCGTTTTGGGAAGGGGTGTTTCCTGGAGAAAACTCGGCTATGGGCATTTCATTTGGCTTAGGGGTGGTCAAATTTCTTGTGGCAAAGGTAATTGTCAACCCCGTGGCCGGACCAAAAAATCGATGAAATAGAAATATACCCCGTTGAAACTGAGCTTTCACTAGTTACTGACTAGGCTGATTTTCAGCAATTTCCTACTTTTGCGCGCTCAATTCGGCAACATGGTCAAAATTCTCACCCTCTACCGCAATGCCTTTGGCGGCCTTTCCCGGGAGGCCTGGCTGTTGGCGGCGGTGATGTTCATTAACCGGAGCGGGGCCATGGTGGTGCCGTTCCTAAGCGTGTACCTGACCGAGTCTCTGGGGTTCAGCGTGAGGGAAACGGGTATCTTGCTCAGCCTGTTTGGGGTGGGTTCTATGTGCGGCACTTTTCTGGGCGGCTGGCTCACTGACCGCATTGGCCATTTCAGGGTGCAGTTCTTCAGCCTGGTTCTGGGCGGAGGCTGGTTTTTTGTAATGGTGCAGCTACAGCGGTTTGAATTGTTTGCCGGGGGTATTTTCCTGCTCAGCCTGCTCACTGAAAGCCTCAGGCCGGCCAACGCCTCTTCGGTGAGCTCATATGCGCGCCCTGAGAATGTCACCCGCGCGTTCTCCCTTAACCGCATGGCCATCAACCTGGGCTTTTCCATTGGCCCGGCGCTGGGCGGTGTACTGGCCACCGTTTCCTACCAGTGGCTCTTCATGGCAGACGGACTGACGTGTATCACTGCGGGGGCTATCTTCTACTTCTACTTTCGGCACCGCCAGGGCCACGCCCCACTGCCCAAACCGGCAGAGGCCGCTGCGCCTGCGGCCGCACCAGACCGCAACCCGTACCGTGACGGCCTGTTCCTGCTCTTTACGGTGCTGTGCTGCTTTTTTGCGGTGGCTTTCTTCCAGTTCTTCTCTACCATGCCGCTGTATTACCGGCAGGTGTACCAGCTCTCTGAGCTGCAGATTGGCGCCCTGCTGGCTTCTAACGGACTCATGGTGTTTCTGCTGGAGATGATCATTGTCTATCTGGTGGGGGACCGGTTCCCCCTCTGGAAGATGATTGTCACGGGTCTGCTGCTGCTGGCCATGGCGTTTGCGCTCCTGAACCTGGCCTATGGGTTTCTGGTGCTGTTGCTCTCGGTGCTGCTCATGAGCCTTTCTGAGATTCTGGCCATGCCGTTCATGAGCACGCTCACCGTGCACCGGTCGGGCCTGCGCAACCGGGGTTCCTATATGGCGCTCTACAGCCTTGCCTACTCCGCGGCCCATATCATTGGCCCGTTTGTGGGCACCAGAACCATTGCCAGCTTCGGGTTTGACACGTTGTGGTGGGCAGGCTGCGGGCTCTCTGTCTTTACGGCAGTCGGTTTCTACGTGGTGGTGCGCCGGTTACAGGCCGCCTAAGCCCTAGTTCTGTTTTTGCCTGTTTTCCTGAAAACAGGCCAAAAACAGCCGTTTCTTTTTCTCTGTGCCCTCTTTTTTGCAACTTACCGAAAACCAACTCTCCCTGTCTGTGAAATCTCTGAATGCCTTAGTTCTATTGGTTGCCATAACCTTAGCCGCCTGTACCTCCGTTAAACAGATCCAAACCAATAAAGAAATGATGGTCTACGTAGGTACGTACGCAAAACCAGACGCCGAAAGCATCTTTGCCTTCCGGCTGAATGAACAAACCGGGGAACTGACCAGGGTGATCTCCGTGAAAGGCGGTGAGAACCCTTCTTTCCTGGCCCTGGACAAAGACCGCCAGCACTTATACGCCGTGAACGAGACCGCCCAGTTCCAGGGGCAGAAAGGCGGCGGGGTAAGTGCGTTTTCCATAGATCAGCGCACCGGCAACCTCACCCTCCTGAACCAACAGCCTACCTTGGGCGGCGCCCCCTGCTATATCAGTCTGGATCATTCCGAGAAGGTAGCGCTGGTGGCCAATTATTCCGGCGGGAACGTCACGGCGTTCAGGATTGAGGCCGACGGGAAGCTGAGCGCGCCCACTGATTCTGATCAGCACGAAGGAAGCGGCCCCAGAAAAGAGCAGAAAACGGCGCACGCCCACTGCATTGTACCAGATCCCAAAAACGACTTCGCCCTGGCGGTAGATTTGGGCATAGACCAGATCATCGGCTACAAACTGGACAAAGCCAATGGCAAACTGGAGCGCCAGGCGCAGCCCGCGTTCACGGCCAAGCCGGGGGCCGGACCGCGCCACCTCACCTTCCACCCCAACAAGCGCTTTGCCTACGTGATCAGTGAGCTCAACTCCACCCTCACGGCCCTCACCTACAACGCCGCCACGGGCACGTTCACCGAGGTAGAAACCGTTTCCACGCTCCCGGCGGGCTTCACCGGCGAAAGCTTCTGCGCCGATGTGCACGTTTCTGAAGACGGCCGGTTTGTGTACGGCTCTAACCGCGGGCACAACAGCATAGTGGTGTTCGCCATTGACCAGACCAGCGGCAAACTTACCTTGGTGCAGCATGAGAATGTGCAGGGCAACTGGCCCCGCAATTTCGGGTTTTCGCCCTCAGGGAAAACGCTGTTGGTGGCCAACCAGCGCTCCAACAACATCACCACGTTTAAAGTAGACCCGCAGACAGGCAAGCTCACCTACACAGGTAAATCAGTGGAGTTAGAGTTTTGCCTTGCACGTTTGCGCGTCTACCACCGCAATGGCCACCATGTTGATGATGTCCCGCACAGAGGAGCCCAGCTGCAGAATGTGCACCGGCTTGCGCATGCCCATCAGTACCGGGCCAATGGTTTCGGCCCCGCCAATCTCCTGCAGGAGTTTATAGGCAATGTTACCGGCGGCCAGCCCCGGGAAGATCAACGTGTTGGCTCCTTCATTGGCCAGCTCGCTAAACGGATAGTGCTCCCGCAGCAGATCTGTGTTTACTGCGGTATTGGCCTGCATTTCCCCGTCAATGAGCAGGTCTGGGTACCGCTGCTTGGCCATACGGGTAGCCTCGCGGGTTTTGGTAGGTACCACGCCTGCGCTTGACCCAAAGTTGGAGTAGGACAGCACCGCAATTCTTGGCACCCGGTCAAAGAACCGTACGTAGCGGGCAGTCAGGCCTATGATGTCTACCAGTTCCTCTGCGGTAGGCTGCAGGTTCACGGTGGTGTCTGAGAAGAAATAAGGCTCTTTTTTGTTCTGGATGATGTACATGCCGGCCACCTTGTTCACGCCTTCTTCCACGCCAATAACCTGCAGCGCGGGTTTAATGGTAGAGGAGTAGTCACGGGTCAAGCCAGAGATGAGGGCATCGGCCTCGCCGGTCTCCACCATCATGCAGCCAAAGTAGTTCCTGATGCGCACCAGCTTGCGGCAGTCAAACAGGGTCATGCCTTTGCGTTTGCGCTTCTCGTAAAGCAGGTGGGCAAATTTCTCACACTTGGCGTCTTCCTCGCGGGGGTCAATAATTTTCACCCCGTCCAGTTCTAAATGGAATTCCTCAATCAGTTCCTGAATGCGGGCTTTCTCCCCTAGCAGAATAGGGAAGGCCATGTTTTGCTCCAGCACCGTCTCTGCCGCCTTAAGGATCTTGTAGTTGTCTGCCTCGGCAAATACCACGGTCTTGGGGTTCTGGCGGGCCTGGGTAATCACCCGGTTCATCAGTTTCTGGTCTATCCCAATGCGGGCCTGCAGGTCATGGTGGTAGCGCTCCCAGTTTTTGATTGGGTTCTTCGCCACCCCGGTCTCCATGGCCGCTCTCGCCACGGCAGGGCTCACCGTAGTGATCAGGCGTGGGTCCAGGGGTTTGGGGATCAAATACGTGCGGCTGAAGGAGATGGTATTGTCACCGTAGGCCTTGTGTACAATGTCGGGCACCGGCTCTTTGGCCAGTTCTGCCAGGGCATACACGGCGGCCAGTTTCATAGCCTCGTTGATCTCAGTGGCACGCACGTCTAAAGCCCCCCTGAAAATGTAAGGGAACCCGAGTACGTTGTTCACCTGGTTAGGATGGTCTGAACGGCCGGTAGCCATGATCAGGTCATCACGGGTAGCCATGGCGGCCTCATACGCAATTTCCGGGTCTGGATTGGCCAGGGCGAAAATGACAGGGTTGGCGGCCATCTTTTTCACCAGCTCTGGGTCCAGCACATTGCCGGCGCTCAGCCCCACAAACACATCAGCGCCTTCCATGGCCTCTGCCAGGGTGGTGATCTTGCGCATGGTCACAAACTGGGCGCGGTAAATATCCAGATCATTGCGCTCCGGGTTGATGATGCCGTCTTTGTCAAACATGACAATGTTGTCAATGTTCACACCCAGGGCCAGGTAGAGCTTGGCGCAGGCAATGGCAGCGGCCCCGGCCCCATTGATCACCATCTGAATCTTCTTGATGTCTTTGCCCACCAGTTCAAGGGCGTTCAGCAAGGCGGCGCTGGAGATGATGGCGGTGCCGTGCTGGTCATCATGCATGAGCGGAATGTTCATCTGCTCCCGCAACGCATTCTCAATCTTGAAGCTTTCAGGGGCTTTGATGTCTTCCAGGTTGATCCCCCCAAACGTAGGCTCCAGTGATTTTACAATCTGGATGAATTTGTCTGGGTCTGTTTCATTGATCTCAATGTCAAACACATCAATGCCGGCAAATTTCTTGAAAAGAAC
The DNA here is from genome assembly GCF_001647275.1 of Rufibacter ruber. Lineage (GTDB taxonomy): Bacteria > Bacteroidota > Bacteroidia > Cytophagales > Hymenobacteraceae > Nibribacter > Nibribacter ruber_C. The sequence continues at coordinate 5,992 of NZ_LRMM01000026.1, forward strand.
GCCTTTCCCTTCCATCACGGGTTTAGAGGCCTCCGGGCCAATATTCCCTAACCCAAGAACAGCGGTTCCGTTGGAAATCACGCCCACCAGGTTGCCTTTGGCGGTGTATTTGTACACATCATCTTTGTTGGCGGCAATTTCTTTACAAGGCTCGGCCACGCCGGGGGAATACGCCAGGGCTAGATCCATCTGGGTGCTCACCATTTTAGTGGGAACCACCTCAATTTTACCCGGCTGTCCTTGGCTATGGTAGTTCAGCGCGTCTTTCTTGTTGATCTTGATCATGTTTTCTCCTGTTGTTGTCAAATGGCCCATGGCCACCAGGGGCGGCAATGGGTAAGAATTTCAAGTTGGTAAGATTTTTCCTATTCAGCAAAGGGAACAGCGCCAGATGCGCCATGTGGTGCGTTTCTGGCCTGTTTTTCTTAAATGAACAGAAAAACAAAAAGCATCTCAGACGTTTGCCCGAGATGCCATTCATATAATAGGGGGGATATCAGCCTACAATAAGCTTCATACCCGGTTTAAGTTCATCCCCTTTTAATTTATTCGCTTTTTTAAGCTGCTCTACGCTAATGTTGTTATAGCGCTTGGAGATGTTCCAGAGCGTGTCTCCAGGCTGCACATGGTGAATCGTCTGCGGGGTGGCAACCTCTGCTTTTCTGGCAGGTGCTCTTTTTACCGCCACAGAGGCTGTGGCCGCATTCTCTTTAGGGGTTGCCTCCGCATTAGGGCCTGCCACTTTTCCTTTAGCCGCGGCCGTTTCCTCGGCAGAGGCCAGCAAGGTTGCCTCTGCTGTTGGCGCTGGGGCTTTTTCTTCTTTGGCCTCTGCCGGAACAGGTTTAAAAACAACCAGTTTTTGGTGGGCAAGAAGCGCATTTCCTTTCAGGCTGTTCCATTCTTTCAATTGGGCAACCGTCACCTGGTGTTCCTGCGCAATCCTGGTCAGGTTGTCACCTCTCTGTACCACATACACCCCTTTTTTAGCCGAGTCTGAAGGTGCTGTTACCGCCCTGGCAATCATAGTAGACGCCGCCGGCATGGTCATCTTCACCGGTACCCTATGGCGTGCCGAGTCCAGAATAGCCAGCCGGTTTTCCTCTAGCAGGGGCCTGCTGAAGGCCGGAATGCGCAACGGAAAGTTCTGCACCGTCTCTGGCAGGTACTGCTTTTTTACCGCCGGGTTCAGGTCAGCGATCTGGTTCTCTGGCAGGTTCAGCTGCTTGGCCAAGAGCTTCAGGTCCAGTGACTGGTTGATGAGCAGCGTGTCTGCCAGAATGGGCTGCTGTAAAGAATCAGGCCGAATGTTATGGTCTGGGGCGTGGTTCATGGCGTAGACAATGGCCGTGAAAGAAGGCACATAGCTGCGGGTCTCGCGGGGCAGCCACGGGTAGATGCCCCAAAAAGTAGTTTTGCCGCCAGAGCGGGCAATGGCTTTCTTTACATTGCCCGGGCCGCAGTTATACGCTGCCAGCGCCATTTCCCAACTGCCAAACATGCGGTACAGCTGTTTCAGGAACTTGCAGGCGGCCTCAGTAGATTTCTCCGGGTCCATGCGCTCATCCAGATACGAGTTCTGCACCAGCTTGAAGTCATTGGCCGTTGGTGTCATAAACTGCCACAGCCCCACCGCTTTGGCCGACGAAACGGCTTTAGGCAGCAGCGCTGACTCTACCACGGCCAGGTACTTCAACTCATCTGGCATGTTGTGCTTGGCCAGGTACTTCTCAAAAAGAGGGAAGTACAGTGGCTGGCGGCTCAGTACACGCCGGGTGTAGTTACGGTTCCTGATGGTGAAATAATCAATCAACCCTCTCACGTGCTTGTTGAACTCCAGCGGGATCTCCTGCTCCAGACAGCTCAGGCGGTCCTGAATGAGTTCATCGGTTTCCACGGGAATAAACTCCACTGAGTCAACCAACACCTTGGTCGTGTCTTTGGGGGCAGCAGCCGCGTCTGGTAAGACGGTTGCCTGGCGGGCATGCACAGAAAGGCATAGACCCAGTGAAAGAACAAGGCCAGAGAGAAAGGTAGAAATGCGCATTAGACGGTTACTTGTGATTGATGGTTCATCAGTTGTCTGGAGAAGGCAAACAGCTGCTCCTCCCCAAAGGCTTTAGTCATCAGTTGCACCCCAATTGGCAGCCCTGCGGCATCTTGCCCAATTGGTAACGAAATAGCCGGAATGCCTGCCAGATTGGCCTGAACGGTGTAAATATCCTCCAGGTACATGGCCAGCGGGTCTTTGGTGTTCTCGCCAATCTTGAAAGCGGTGGTTGGCGTGGTGGGCAAGATCAGAAAATCATACTGCGCCAGCAAGTCATCTGTCTTTTCTTTGATGAGGCGGCGTACCTGCTGCGCCTTGGTGTAGTATGCGTCATAATAGTCGGCGCTCAAAACAAAGGTGCCCAGCATGATGCGGCGCTGTACCTCCTTGCCAAAGCCTTCGGCGCGGGTTTTCTTGTACATAGACGCCAGGTCTGTGGCATTCTCACTTCTGTAGCCATAGCGCACGCCGTCATAGCGGCCTAAATTGGAACTGGCCTCAGCAGTGGTGAGAATGTAATAGGTGGGCACTATGTAGTCCAGGAACGGGAATTCTACGGCCTCAACAGTATGTCCTTGGGCCTGCAGCCCCTCCAGTACCCGCTGTACGGCCTGCTTAACCTCTAGGTTAAGACCTGGGCTCTCAAAAGAATCTCTGATGAACCCTATGCGGGCAGGCTGGTCAGGCACAGGTGCCTGGCTATAGGCGGGAACAGGGCGCTGGCTCACGGTGCTGTCATATTCATCGGCCCCGGCCATTACTTCTACCAGAAGGGCGGCGTCTTCCACGCTTTGCGTGATCACCCCAATCTGGTCAAAAGATGACGCATAGGCAATGAGCCCGTAGCGTGAGATGCGGGAGTAAGTAGGTTTCATGCCCACCACGCCGCAATACGCCGCCGGCTGACGCACAGAGCCGCCCGTGTCTGAGCCAATAGAGGCCAGGCACAAATCTGCCTGTACGGCTACCGCCGAACCACCCGAGGAACCGCCCGGTACGCGGGTATTGTCAATGTCATTGAGCGATGGCCCAAAGGAGGAGTTCTCATTGGAGCCGCCCATGGCAAACTCATCACAGTTCTGGCGGCCAATAATGATGGCGTCTTCTGCGAGCAGGCGCTGCACAGCCGTAGCCGTGTACAGAGACTTGAAGCCGTTCAGGATCTGGCTGGCGGCCTGCAGCGTGTGGCCCTCGTAGGCCAGTACGTCTTTGATCCCAATGACCATGCCCGCCAGTTTGCCGGCAGTGCCCGCCTGGAGTTTGGCATCCACTTTTTCCGCCTGTTGGCGGGCTTCGTCTTCAAATACCTCCAGAAATGCGTTGAGGTGACGTTTGTCTGCAATGTTCTGCAGGTAACGCTCCACCAGTTGGCGGCATGAGAGCGAGCCTCGGCCTATCTCCTCCCGGATAGCGTCAAGGGATGTATAGCGCATGAATTAAACGTTGGGGTTATGAGGGGTAGTAGGGTTTACAACAGGCTCATTGTTGTTGTAAGGAGCGTTGTTAGGGTTGTTGTAACCTTGTGGCTGGTTGTAGCCGTTGGTGTTAGGGTTTGGGTTGTAAGGGCCGCCCTGGTTACGGTTTGCGGTATTGTGCGGGCGGTCATCATTGGCCGCGTTCTCAATATCGTGCTTGATCTCTTTGGTGGCGTCTTTGAACTCCCTGATGCCTTTGCCTAAGCCGCGGGCCAGGTCTGGAATGCGCTTGGCGCCAAAAAGCAACAGAACGATCAAAACTAAAACCACCATTTCCCCGGTGCCCAGGTTTCCAATGAACGCCAAAACATTTGAAAGCAACATAGCTGTACTGTTAAAGTGTTAAGAATGCAAAAATAATGTTTAATTCCCGAAATCTTGGCACATCTGCCAAGTTTAAAACGGAGCAACCGGTCAGGTATTTTCTGCGGCGGGAGAAAGCTCTGTCTCTGTTTTAAGCCTGTTTTTGAAAAAGTAGCCTTAAAAGCGCCTGAACCTACGTTTTTGTAAGAGCTTCCGGTTTTTTGTGTAGGTTTACTTCTTCAGTTAATTTTCTGCCTAGTGCATAATGCTTAAGAAGTTCCTCTCCTTTCTCACCTCACTTTCAACCCTGTGGCTTTTGCTGGGCGTGCTGTGCCAGTACATACCGGCACAGCATTTCTGGCCGGCCGGGTTTATTGCCATGTCCCTGCCGGGGGCACTGGTTCTGAATATAGTGCTTGTGGTTTTCTGGCTGCTGCACCGCCCGCTGTGGGCGCTCTGGCCGGCGCTGTTGGTGGTGGTGTTCTGGGGGCAGCATACCCGCTACTTCACGCTCAACACCCCAGACGCCGCGCCAGACCCGGGGCAGCAGCGCATCAAGGTGTTGAATTACAATGTGCGCGTATTCAATGTCTACAAGCACCTGCACGCCCAGGACCCCGAACTGCCGGAGCGGGAGATGCAGTGGGTGGCCCAGCACCCCGCAGATATTCTGTGCCTGCAGGAGTTCTACCACAATAAAAAAGAAAAAACCTACAACAGCCGCAAGCGGATAGGCAAAGAACAGGGCCGGGAGGTGTTTGTAGACAAGTTTCTGACCAACGGCGTGGGCGCTGAGTTTGGGCTGGCCATTTTTTCCAGGTTCCCTATCCTGGGCAAAGGGCGCGTTGATTTCGGCTTCCCCACTAAGAACCAGGTCATCTACGTAGACGTGCGCCTGCCCAACCAAGACACGCTCAGGGTGTACAACATGCACTTAGAGTCTATGGCCATAGAGGAAAAAAAAGTAGAGGCCGCTGTTGAAAGTGAGGAGGGCTTCAAGACCGAGGGCCGTAACATAGCCCGCCGGCTCAAGGGCGGTTTCATTGCCCGCAGCCGGCAGGTGCAGCGCCTGTTGGAGCACATTGAGGCTTGCCGCCACCCCGTGCTGCTCTGCGGCGACCTGAACGATGTGCCCAGTTCCTACACCTATCAGCAGCTTCGGCGTCACCTGAACAACGCCTTTGAAGCCGGCGGAAGCGGTTTTGGGTTCACCTACAACGGCAAGCTGCCCCTGCGCATTGACAACCACTTCTACAGCGACCAACTGGAACTGCTCCAGTTTGACGTGCTCAACCAGATTACGTTCACAGACCATTTCCCCGTAGAGGCCACCTATGTGCTGAAAGAAACAGAATAGGCGCCCCTGTTTTGGGGCTATTTTTAGAAAAACAGGCCGAAAACAGAAATTGGCTCATACGCCCGCAAATCCATTACTACGGGGGCTGGTGGTAGTCCAGAGCCTTGAGTTGTGAGTTAAAAGTGTGACTTTGTCTTGGTTTGGAAAAGCAACTTGCCATGCGTAAGAACCCACCTGCCCCTCCCGGGAAGGAAGTTGTCTGGCATGATGCGTGTGGCATATGCCGTGTGACCGTACCTCAGCAATGCGCGTCCTCCTGTGTAACATCCCCCTTCGCCCCTTCAAAGGGGGGAGTATTGGAGTGAGTTCTGAGTCCTGAGTCTTGAGTTCAGAGTCCTTTCTTTTCATCTTAGGGAATTCAGCCGGAATGAAGCAGCAATGCCTGGTTTCGCCGCCGCGCCGCGAGGGCAGCCAGAGACCGCCTGTCAGCTGTAGGCACGAGTCCGGAGACTCGCGCCAGCGAAGGAAACTTGAACCAGAGAAAGCGGCAGGCAAGCAGCAAAAAGTAAACAAACAAAGAACAATGAACAACCAACACTTCTGCTAATGGCACCTGGGTTAATTAGCACTTCTGCCCCCGGCTGATGTGCGCAGCACGGGCTCGCCACAGGCTAGCGGAACAGCAGTAGTTACCTGCAAAGGCAGACATAACAGCACAAGCAGTTACAGCAAAGGAACCTGAACCAGTCCTGGGGGTGAGCGCCTCTGTTAATACGGTGCCGCTCCAGCGGCAAGGCCGGAGGGCCTAGTTTTAACAGCAGTGCTCACCGGCAGGACGGGGCCCCGCGGCCGTGAGCGCTTACCGGAAAAGATGAAACAGTACAGCTACTAAACCACCGCGTCAAGCGCCAAAGCCAGGGGAGTAGCAAACTACGCATTGCCCCTGCAGTAGCATGATTATGAGGCACCTCATCCAACAGCCCAGCCAAGGGAACAACAGACCACGCATTGCCACTGCAGCCGCAAAAAAAAGTCATGCTGACAAAGTAACCTCACAACACTAGCTTCCATGCTTCGTCCAAACTAAAAACAAGAACCCAACCTGTTTTTGGGCTGTTTTTCAGAAAACAGGGCTAAAACAGACGCACTGGCCCCAGAACCTGGCCCCCATACCACAAGTACCAGTAAGTTTTATAATTTTGCCACAGAATTAGTTTAACCCCACATGGACCATTCCTTATACTTATATAACACCCTTTCCCGCACCAAAGAGCAGTTTGTGCCGCTGCACAGCCCGTTTGTGGGCCTGTACGTCTGCGGACCAACCGTTTACGGTGACGCCCATTTAGGCCATGCGCGCCCCTACATCACCTTTGATGTCATGCGGCGCTACCTGCAGCACCAGGGCTACAAGGTGCGCTACGTGCGCAACATCACAGACGTGGGGCACCTGCAGAATGACGCGGACCACGGCGAAGACAAAATCCAGAAACTGGCCAAAGCGGCGCAGCTGGAGCCCATGGAAGTGGTGGAGAAGTACACCAACAGCTTCCACCGCGACATGGAGCGCCTGAACGTGCTGCCGCCAGACATTGAGCCCCGTGCCTCTGGCCACATCATTGAGCAGATTGAGATGATCCAGGAGATTCTGGCCAACGGGCTGGCGTATGAGGTGAACGGCTCAGTATACTTTGACGTGCCGGCCTACAACCAGCACCACCGCTACGGAAAGCTCTCCGGCCGTGTGATTGAAGACCTGCTGGCCAACACCCGCGAGTTGGAAGGGCAGGAGGAAAAGCGGTCGCCGCTGGATTTTGCGCTCTGGAAGAAAGCCTCGCCTACGCACATCATGCGCTGGCCTTCGCCGTGGAGTGACGGGTTTCCGGGGTGGCACCTGGAGTGCTCGGCCATGAGCCGGAAATACCTGGGGCAGCAGTTTGACATTCACGGCGGCGGACTAGACCTGATGTTCCCGCACCACGAGTGCGAAATTGCCCAGAGCCAGGCCAGCCACAACCACACCGATGCCGCCCGTTTTTGGGTGCACAACAACCTCATCACCATCAACGGCAAGAAGATGGGCAAATCGTTGGGCAATTTCATCACGCTGGGCGAGTTCTTCACCGGCAGCCATGAGGTGCTGCAGCAGGCGTATTCGCCCATGACCGTGCGTTTCTTCATCTTGCAGGCCCACTACCGCAGCACGCTTGACTTCAGCAATGAAGGGCTCCAGGCAGCACGCAAAGGCTATCTGAAGGTGATGAACGGCTTAAAGATTCTGAACCAGCTGCAGTATCCGGCTTCAGCCGAAGGGGGCGTAGAGGCCAAAGCCGAAGAAGAGATCAAAAAGCTGACGGCAGACTTGTTCGCCCCGCTTCATGATGATTTAAATACCGCCAAGGCCATTGCCTCTTTGTTCAACCTGCTCAAAAAGGTGAACAGCATGCACACCGGCGCCTTGAGGCTGGAAACCATTTCGCAGGAAACCTTTGAGCACATGCGCAGCCAGTACCGCACCCTGGTGACAGACGTGCTGGGGCTCAAAGAGGAGCAAACCGCAGATGCGCAGGCGCTGCTGGAGGTGGTGCTAGGGTTCTACAAAGAAGCCAAAGAGGCCAAAGATTACGGCAAGGTTGACCAGATCAGGGCGCAGCTCAAAGGGCAGGGCATTGTGATCAAAGACATGAAAACCGGGATTGACTGGGCCTATGAAGAATAAGATGAAACTGCTGGTGCTGGGTTTGCTGTTGGCCACGGGGCTTCCGGCCTGTGAGAACGGTAGAAAGCAGGAAACCGCCGGGGCTACTGAAACTCCCGCGGCACAGACCCCCGCGGCCAATGTGCCCACGTTCAATGCAGACTCAGCATTTGCGTTTGTGCAGAAGCAGGTGAGCTTTGGGCCACGGGTACCCAACACCGCTGCCCACCGGCAAACCGGAGATTACCTGATCAACCAGCTGAAAACGTACGGCGGCAAGGTGCAGGTGCAGGAGTTCACCGCCAAAGCCTACAACGGCAAGGTGCTGAACCTGCGCAACATCATGGCGCAGTACAATCCGGAGGCGGGTAAGCGTATTCTGCTGGCCGCCCACTGGGATACCCGCCACGTGGCTGACAAAGACAAGCAGAACCCGGAGAAACCCATTGACGGGGCCAATGATGGCGGCAGCGGCGTAGCGGTTCTTCTGGAAATTGCCCGCCAGTTAAAGGCTAACCCGCTGCAGGGCAACGTGGGGGTAGACCTGCTGCTGTTTGACGGCGAAGACTACGGCCAGCCAGACAGCAGCACAGACCCCTACCAACCCGACAGCTGGTGCCTGGGGTCGCAGTACTGGAGCAAGAACCTGATGCCGGCGGGCTATACCGCGCAGTACGGCATTCTGCTGGACATGGTGGGGGCTAAGAATTCCCGTTTCGCCAGAGAGGAAACCAGCCGGGTGTACGCCGGTGACGTGGTGGAGAAAATCTGGAAGACGGCGCACCAGATTGGCTACTCAGACTATTTCCCGTTTCAGGACAGCCCCGGCATTACAGATGACCACACCTACGTGATCCAGAACACCAATATAAGAATGGCAGATATCATTGCCTATGACCCCACCAGTGAAGACGGCTACTTTGGCCCGTACCACCACCGCCATACAGATAACCTGGAGGTGATTGACAGGCGCACCCTGAAAGCGGTGGGGCAGACCGTACTGCACGTGGTCATGACCGAACAGTAGAACACCTCATCGGCACAGCCGAAGTGCGTTTTGGAGCCGTTTTCTGGAAAAGAGCCAGGAAACGGCTTTTTGTTTAAGAGATGCGTGAGTACTAGACAGTCTGGATGTATCTCACGTAAAAAGTAGTATCATTGAGAAGGGAATTAACTATGACCTATGGAGTGTCTAACAGATAGAATAACTCTAGATGAGAGAATCTGCAACGGGAAACCTTCCATTAGGGGGAAAAGGACAGCTGTGCAGACCATTCTTGGATTTTTGTGTGCAGGAGAAGCGGCAGAGGAAATACTTCACCAATATCCATCTCTGGAAAAGGAAGACATTACCGCGTGCCTTCAATTTGCGGCAGAATTAATGAACAGAAGCTATGTGCTGAGAACCGTAGCCTAACCAGTATGCCAAAGTTCCTCATAGATGACATCTGCCATACTATTTCTCCCTTTAAAATTCACCAGACTACCTTCATCAACCGGACATTGATGATATTTGGAGAGATAAGCAGATCTGGAAGTTCGCGAAGGAGCAGCCATTAACCAGTATCTCAAAAGACAGCGATTTCTCAAACAGAATTTTGTTCAAAGAACCGCCTCCCAAAGTAATTCATATTCGGTTTGGCAACATGAAGATGCGGGAGTTCTTCTTAACCACTACACATGTGTGGGAGCAAGTGATCGCATTAAATAAGACACACAAGTTGGTCAACGTCTTTAAAGACAGGGTAGAGGCAATAGACTGAAGTTTAGCTGTTTTTAGGCTGTTTTTACAAAAACAGCCTAAAAACAGGAACTATAAAAATTCCAGCCTCGCACCTTCAGGAGTCACCTCCAGCGCAGCCTCTCTGCCTACTACCAGGGCCAGGTTCCTGGGCACATGCCCCACTGGGAAATTAAAGCAAATAGGGTAACCGTAGCCCGCGCAATGCTCCAGCACAATCTCCTCTACCGTCTTCCCAAACGGCACCGCGTTGTCCTGCATCTCAGTGAACTGGCCCACCACCAGACCCGCCAATTGGCTCAGGCGTCCCATGCGACGCAGGTGCACCAGCACGCGGTCTATGTTGTAGTAGTATTCGCCCACGTCTTCCAGAAACAGGATCTTGCCGTTGTAGTTCAGGTCTGAGGCGGTGTTGACAATGGTGTCCAGTAAGATCAGGTTGCCGCCTGCCACGGGGGCGGTGGCGGTGCCCAGTTGGTTTAGCGGATGTGCAGGAACGGTGTAAGAAATTGGCTCGCCGAACAGGGCTTTGCGCAGGCTCTCATCTGCGGCAGCGGTGTCTGGCTGGCCCATGAGCAACGGCATAGTGGCGTGCAGGCATTCAATTCCCAGATTCTGGAGGTGGCACAGGAGTGCGGTAATATCACTGAAGCCCACCACCCATTTGGGGTTCTGCTGCAAGCGGGAGAAGTCAATTTGATCCAGAATGCGGGTGGTGCCATAGCCGCCGCGGGCGGAAATCACGGCTTTGATCTCGGGGTTGTCCAGCATCTGCTGGAAATCAGCGGTGCGCAGTTCATCAGAGCCGCCAAACTGCCGGTCCTCAGCGCCTACGCTTTGGCCAATGATGACCCGCAGGCCCCAGCTCTCCAGCAGTTGCACACCGGCCAAAATTTCATCTGGGCTCACTTTCTTGGCTAAGCAGACAATGCCCACGGCATCGCCTTTCTGGAGGGCGGGTAGGTTCACGGGTACGCGTTGTTTGGTGATTGGGCTTCCAAAATAGGCATTTTTTCTGAGCAGCCCGCTTTCTGTTTTGGAGCTGTTTTTAGGAAAACAGCTCCAAAACGCCCTTTCTAACTGTCTTTGCCGTATCTTCCATTCCTAATTCCTAATTCTTAATTCCCAATTCCCAATTCATAATTAAAAAGTGGCCCGCATCAAGATAGACCTCCCAGAGCATTTCTCCTTCCAGACCCAACTGCCCATCAGAATCACCGACCTCAACTACGGTGGCCACCTGGGCAATGACGCCCTGCTGAGCCTGCTGCATGAGGCGCGGGTGCGGTTTCTGAAAGAGCACGGGTACTCAGAGCTGGATTTCGGTGGCGCCGGGCTGATCATGAGCGACGTGGGCATTGTCTACAAAGGCGAAGGCTTCTACGGCGATGTGCTCACCGTGCAGGTGCAGGCGGTTGAGTTCAGCAAGTACGGGTTTGATCTGGTGTACCGCCTCACCAACCAGAACGGCAGGGAGATTGCCCACGCCAAGACCGGCATGCTCTGCTTTGACTACGGCGCCAGAAAGCTCCAGACAATTCCCGCCCAAGCCCGGGAGCGGCTGGAAACTAAACCGTAAGATATTTTGTACCTTTGTGGTATGAGCACTTTAGTTATCCCAGACATAGAGATTCTGAACCGGCAGGACATTAGAAAGCTGACCCTTGACCAGCTCAAGGCCTGGATGGTGGAGCAGGGCGAAAAGCCGTTCCGGGCCAAACAGGTCTATGAATGGATCTGGAAGCTCACGGCCACCTCGTTTGCCGAGATGAACAACATTGCGCTGCCGCTGCGCGAAAAACTGGAGCGCCACTTCACCCTTAACACGGTAGAAGTGAACACCAGCCAGCTGAGCGAAGACTATACCATCAAATCTACCTTCAGGCTTTTTGACGGCAACATTGTGGAGGGCGTGCTCATTCCGCACCCCAAGCGCATGACCGCCTGCGTGAGTAGCCAGGTGGGTTGCTCCCTGACCTGCTCTTTCTGCGCCACCGGCAAGATGGACCGCATACGCAACCTCAACGCTGATGAGATCTATGACCAGGTGGTGCGCATCAAAGAACAGTCTGAGCAGAACTACAACCGCGCCCTCACCAACATTGTGTACATGGGCATGGGCGAGCCGCTCCTGAACTACGCCAACGTGATGAAGAGCATTGAGCGCATCACGGCGCCAGACGGCTTGAACATGGCTGCCCGCAGAATCACGGTGAGTACCGCCGGTATTGCCAAGATGATCAAGAAAATGGCCGATGACGGCATCAAGGCTAACCTGGCCCTGAGCCTGCATGCCGCCAATGACACCAAGCGTAACGAGATCATGCCCATCAACGAGACCAACTCGCTGGAGGCATTGAAAGAGGCGCTGGTCTATTACCACCAGAAAACCGGCCGCAAGGTGACCTATGAGTACATCTTGCTCAGCCACTTCAATGACAACTTGGAAGACGCCAAAGAACTGCTGCAGTTCTCCAAGCTCATTCCCTGCAAGGTGAACATCATTGAGTACAACCCCATTGGCGACGGCCTGTTCCAGAAGTCAGGCGATGACCGCCTGGAGCCGTTTATGCGCTATCTGGCAGACAGAGGTGTGCAGGTGAACGTTCGGCGCAGCCGGGGCAAAGACATTGACGCAGCCTGTGGCCAGTTGGCCATCAAAGACCAGAAAGAAGAGGCGTAAGCCTTGGTTCACCTTCTTTCAAACAGAAAAGCCACCACCTGCGGTGGCTTTTCTGTTTGAAAGAAGGTGAGTACCGTGAGACAGGGGTGGGTGCGTTTTGGGGCTGTTTTTCAGAAAGCAGACCCAAAACGGGAACCGTGAAAACGGCTACCCCTTCCGCTGCTCCCTAAGGGCGTCTCTGATCTCAGTGAGCAGTACTTCTTCTTTGGTAGGGGCGGGTTGGGCGGTTGGGGCCGCCGCTTTTTCCCGCTTGAGTTTATTGATGAGCTTCACCAGGATAAATATGGCGAAGGCAATGATGATGAAATCCAGGATGTTCTGGAGAAAAGCGCCGTAGTTGAGCGTGACATCGGCTACTTTGCCGTCTGGGCCCATCACATCGCGGCGCAGCACCATTTTCAGGTTTTTGAAGTGGTCACCGCCCACCAGCAGGCCCAGCGGCGGCATGATCAGGTCATTGACCAGTGAGGTGACAATCTTCCCGAAGGCGGCGCCAATCACCACCCCCACGGCCAGGTCTACCACGTTGCCCCGCATGGCAAACTCTTTGAAATCTTTGAAAATAGCCATATTGAAAGGGTGCTAAATGTAGGTTTATATTTTTCTTTCGCGCTGCAAACGGATATCAAAAGAACCTGACTTCACCATTTTCTCGCACTGTAGCGCTGCCACGCCGCTCAAAAACGCTGTAGAAGGACCTTTCCTCCCATTTTTAACCGGCAAAACCAAAATGAAAGTAAGCTCTAGAAGGTTGGTTCTGTTTTTGACCTGTTTTTCTAAAAGTAAGCCGAAAACGTTATTTTTTTCTTCTTTTGGTTTCCTTCAGAAACCGCTCCACGCCTTTTCTGATCTGTTGGGCCATGTCTTCCTGAAACGCTGGGTTAATGAGTTTCTGCTCATCCTGGGGGTTGGAGGAGAAGGCGGTTTCTACCAGTGCGTTGGGGAACTCAGTGAGCGCGTTGAGCGCGAAGTTGAAGCCGCCAATGTTGCCAAACTCTTTCAGCCCCAGTTCCAGCACCTCTTCATACAGCGCCTGTGACAGCGGCCGGAACGCCACGTGCCGGTAATAGGTACTGGTGCCCTGCACCTCTGGCCGCCCCGCCGAATTCACGTGCACGCTCACCAGCAGGTCTGGCTGGGCTTTTTTCAGAATACGCACGCGCTCAGAGTTGTCAACGGTTACATCTGCCTCACGGGTCATGATCACGTGGGCGCCTTTCTTCTGCAGTTCTCTTTTAAGCTGCTGGGCAATCTGGAGGGTGATTTCCTTCTCCGGAATGCCGGTTTTGCCAATGGTTCCTTTGTTGGTGCCGCCGTGCCCGGCATCTACCGCCACGGTCAGGTGCTTCAGCTTCAGTTTCTCAGGCTGCCGCTTTACCTTGATGACCAGTGAATTGCCTTGGTAGCCAATGCCGTAGCCCCACGCCTGCGGGTGCTTCAGGTCAATGATGACCCGGAACACATCTGAGGTGAGCTGCTGGTACTGCACGTTCTCCACTTCGCGCAGCGTGCGGTGCTGGGTGATCCAGTTGGAGTTGGAGACGGCCCCGTAAATATCAACCACTATGCGGCTGGGGGCTACGTCCATAAAAGAAGTGTAGGGCAGGCGCTGGCCCACGGCCACCCGCACGTAATCGTATTTCCCTTTCTCGTCATCGCCGGTCACGCTCCAGGAGCTGGTGAGGCTTTCGCCGGTAAGCGAAGAGGGGCCTCCTTCCAGCTGCACCTGCTGCACCGGCATGTAGGCGTTGAGCGTGTTAGACAGTTTAATGCGGTAATCGCGGCCAATTTTGCCCGTGATCTGCACCCGCACCAGCGAGTCCAGAAAACCCATTTTGGCACCGCCCAGGCGGTCTTCGCCCAAACCATAGTTGAGGTAAGCGCTGGAGGTGTTGGTGAGGCCGTAAAGAGGCTGCGCGGGGTTGAGCAGGGTAACGTTGCTTTTGGTGCTGAAGACGGTAGCCGGGTACGCGTTGGTGGTGTCATCTACCAGCACCGGTACGTTCAAGCTGGGGAGTCTGTCGCCGGGCTGAAGGATGTACGTGCCCACGTACAAGCCTTTCTCTCCTTTGTTCTGTACCGCCGGAAGCTCCTGCAGCGAGTGCTGGTTCCAGAGGGTTACCTTCAGGCCAGATCTGGCCTTGACCCGCATCTGGAGCCGGTCGCCGGGCTGGAGCCACAGGTCGGCATCTGGCTGGGTGCGCACGTACTCCACTTGCAGGGAGTCAGGGGCGGCGGCGGGAGGGGTTGCCTTGGCGGCGGCTGGTTTGGTGGCTGGGTTCTGGGCCACGGCTGCCTCTAGGGCGAGGCAGGTGAAGAGGAGCAGGAAAAAGGGTTTCATGGGGTAGGTCTGTAAGAGTGCCAATATAAAGCTTCTGCCCTACATGTGCCATGAATTAGAGGGGTGCCTTCTGTTTTTGGGCTGTTTTTTGAAAAACAGGCCCAAAACAGGAGTCACTTCTTCTTCTCCATCTCCCTCAGCAGTTTGATGCTCATGAGCCCCAGCCCTGCCGCCAGTACGGCAATGGCCACCCAGATGAGAATCTTGGAGCCTTTGGTCTTGCCTACTTTTATATCGGTTTTGAGCCGTTGCAGGGACTGCACGTGTACCAGCGGGAGCTCCCGCGGAATGCTGTCCTGGAAGTACATCAAATCATAGTCTGGGGCGTCCAGCTTTTCACTGCCAAACAGGAGGCTGTACTGCTGGTCAGGCGCCATCTCGGCTACCAGGTACCGGTTCAGCTGCAGCACCTGCAGGGAGTCAATGCGCAGCGGCGGGCTGTCACCGTTGTCAATCTGTACCACCAGCTCCTCTACCCGCTGCCGCGGAAGGTGCAGCGTGGCCGGGGTGTTAGAACTCAGCAGCAGCGGCACCGTGGTTTGCTCTATCTGCTGGCGGCGTCTTTTCTTACGGACTCTGGCGGACGCTTCTTTTTTGCCCAAAACCACGCGTCCCGCACGGTGGTACAGGTGCGGGGCCGAAATATGGAACACCAACTGCTCTGGGTACACCGGCTGACCAAACCTGAGGCGCAGCAGCGTAGTCTTCGCGCTGTCAGTGCGGGAGAGGGTCTGCACCGGAATACGGGTGTACTTGCCCGCTTCAGAATAGGTGTCATAGTAGCCGGCCTTGAGAATGTTGAGCGGCGCACTGGCAGAGTCCTGGAGCTGCAGCCTAAAGTAGCGGTAGTTGCTGAGCGGGAAGTCCAGAAGCTTGACCTCGGTGGTTTTCTGGGTGTTCTCAATGGCGTACAGCACGTCCTGCTCCTTGAGCACAAACCAGTCCTGCTGGTTGTCACTGCCGCTAAGCGAGACGGTTTTACGGGTTTCGGCGTTGCCAATGAGGAGGCTGATGTTGTTGAGGGTGCGCTGTTCTGGATTGTGAATGAGCAGTTCAGACATGCCGCCGGGGCGGCGCTGGTACCGCAGAATCTCATATTCTTTGAACAGCGTCTGGTACTGCACCGGCTGCTCCACGCGCAGCAGATAAGGAACCGCCTGCTTTTCCCGGTTTACCAGGCGTATGTCGGCCAGGCTTTCCTGCAGGTGCCCGGTTATCTGGGGGCTGAGCAGCACGCGGTAATACCCCGGCTGCGGCACCGGGGTAAGCTGCGCCTGCCATTTAAAATCCTGGGCAGAGGCAGACGCAAGGGGCAGCAGCAGGAGGAAGCAGAGGAGCAGGAACGGGTTACTTTTCATCAGGAAGGGGCGTCATGTTTTCCGCCGGGGCGGAATCATCAACCAAGATAAGGTTTTTCAACTTCTGGTACATAAACGAAATCACCAGCAGCAGCACCCCCAGGCAAATGAAGGCTGCAATTTTTCCGCCTTCAGACATATCCCGCAGGTCTAGCAGGAAGAGTTTGAGCAGCGTGAAGAAGAACAGCGTGAGGGAGATAATGCGCAGCGGTTTCAACTTACGGGACATGCCCAGCATCATCAAAAGAAACGAGCAGAGGCCCCAGAGAATTGGGAACCCAATGTTATGCACGTGGCGCAGGGTGTCATACTGGCCTTCGGCCGATGGCCGGGAAACCAGCAGCCACGTGTGCTCCAGCTCAGTGCTGGCCAGAAACACCGCCATGATGCTGATGAGCCACAGACTGACCTTGCCCCAGGCGCCTCCCCAGTCATACTGCCGCCGCACCTTCACCAGCGCCAGCACCAGTACCGCCCCCAGCGCCCCCAGCGGAAGGTAATGGGTGGCATACGCCCCCAGGGTTTCAGTCTGGGGGAAGAGGTAGGCGTTTCTCAGGGACACGGTGGCAGGATTGAGATGGAGGGCGTATAGGATCGCCGCCAAAAGGGACAGCCCTAGCAGAAGGTTGTGATACCCCGGGTCACGCAGCCGTCTACTCCATAGCAACAGGCCCAGCAGGAACACATACCGGTAGAAACCCAGCCAGAGTGTCTGGGTGTTTTCGCTCAGCGGGGAAAGGGGCAGTTGGTGGTGCAGTTCCAGCAATGGCACCAGGTACAGGAACGCCACCAGCAGCAGCCCCACTATGGTGCGGTAGGTTCTTAAAAGCCGGCCTTGTGCCGGGGTGGGGGTTTCACGGCCCAGCAGCCACCAGCTGCCCGCCAGCGAGGCCACCGCCACCACGCCCGTCACAAACAGCTTGTTCAGGGCCGGCGGCAACGGCAGGCGGGTCACGGTGTATTCCATCCAGTCCAGGCAGAGCGAGACCAGCATGAGCGGCAGCACCAGCACAGACGCGTACCTCATGAGCTGAATACCCGATTTCTGTGACAGCCACAGCAGCAGAACCGCCTCCAGCGCCCAGAACAGCGTGATGTAATTCCCCTCCAGTTGAATGGGGGCAGATAAACTCAGGAACGTGAGCACCAGGCCAATGAGCAGGTACACCAGGGTGCGGTCAACGCGCTGGCTGCGGTACAAGGCATAGGCGAAGACAAAATTGAACGCGCCCAGCGCAACGGTGAACAACCCCTGGTAACGGCCGCCGGTCACAAAATGGAGTACGTACAGCCCCGCTGAATAATACAGAAAGGTGTTGCTCACCAGCATCATGATCTCTGGGCCGCTGAACCGCTGCCGCTCTTTTACATTGTAGATGATGGTTATTAAAAAGAACACCAGGTAAAACAGCGTGGCAAACAGCAACGCCCCCAGATACGGCGCGTTGGGCGTGTCTACCACCCGGGTAAAGAGCCAGCCGCCGTACAGCACAATGGTGAAGACGTAGGCAATGAAGTTGAGCAGGTTCCACTTTTTGAAGTACGCCAGCACCAGAATACCTGCGTTCAGCAGCAGAATGAAGACGAAGAGCACCACGTAATTGCCTTCGCCGGTGCTCACCATAAACGGACTCCCGAAGCCGCCCACCAAAGCCAGCACCGCCAGCTCCATACGGTCATAGGCCATGCTCAGGAAGATGGTGAACCCCGTAATGGCCGCCATCAAGATAAACGCCACCGTCTGGCTGAAAATCTGGTACTCATGAAACGCAATGGCAATGGTGAAGTACAAAACCGCCATGCCGCCGCCAATCAGCACCGAGCTGAACGCCTTGTAGTTTTGACGCAGCCGGTGCGCCACGGCCACCAACGCGCCGCCCGCCAGCAAGCCAATGGCCACGCGGCCTATCTCGTTTATCCAGTCCTGGTCAATGGCATACTTCACGAAGAACCCAATGCCCAGCACCAGAATGGCAATCCCCAGCTTGTTGATCAGGTTTTCGCCAATGAATTTTTCCCAGTCAATCTTCTGTGAAAAGGAAAAGGGCTTCTCCGGCTCAGGGCCGGTGTAAGCAGGTTCTTCCGCCGCTGGCGCAAAGGCCGCCATGGGCGGTGCTGGAATAGGAGTGGGTGCTGGTCCTGGCTTTTCGGCCGCGGGCGGAAGAATGGACGGTGGCGGAGTAAACTTTGGAGCCGGGGCAGCTGTCTCGGGCGCTTTGGGCGGGGCAGGCGCTTCTTGGGGTGCTGCCCGCACGGCCGCGCTGGCGTCTCTTTGGGCGGCGGCCGCGGCGGCATCAACAGGCGGTCTAACCACAGACCGGTTTACCTGCTCCCGCAGCCGCGCCAGTTCTTCACGCACCTCCTGCATCTCTTGCCGGCTGGCCAGCAGATGCCTGGAGACGCTTTTCCCAAACCACAGCACCAAAATCACCAGCACCAAAAGCAGAAATACTTCCATAGCAGCCTATTAACGTCTAGGCACTATATTACAATATTATCCGGTAAAAAAGATACCTCTCCACTTCGGCTGCCGCCAATGCCGTGGGTGCCCGTTCCGTTTTTAGCCTGTTTTTCTGAAAACAGGTCAAAAACGCTCTTCAATCAGTTCCTTGTTCATGGCCGCGCCCGCCATGGTGCCGGTGGCCACCGCAAACGAGACCGTTCTGAACATGGTCATGGCATCACCGGCGGCAAAAACGCCTGGTACATTGGTTTTCTGCATGGGGTCTACCTTCAAATGCCCGGTTTCAGTCAGTTCACACCCCAGGTCTATTCCTAGTTTACAGTGCTGTTCAAAAGCGGGGCGGGCAAACATGACGTTCAGGTGGTGGGAGGTGCCGTCTTTCATGTTTACCTGCCGCAGCTGGCCCTGCGCATGCGTGAGGGAGGCAATTTCCTGTTCAACAAGGGTGACATGGTGCTTCTCTAAAACCAGCCGCTGGTCTGGGGTGAGATCAGCTTTGCCGTTGGTGAAGACTGTAAGCTGCGGTGTCCAGTTCTGTAGTAGTTTCACCAGCTCCAGGGCCGTGTCGCCGTTGGCCAGAATGCCCCATTCCTGATGGGCCACTTCATAGCCGTGGCAATAGGGGCAGTGCAGGATAGAGATGCCCCAGCACTCGGCGAAGCCGTGGATGGGCGGCATCAGGTCTTTCACGCCGGTGGCGAGCAGCAGTTTACTTCCTGTATAGACGTGGCCGGCCTCTGTGGTAATTTCAAATGCCTGGTTCTGCCTGGCCGCGGCTACTGCTTTTCCCGGTTGCAAGGTGACGGTGGGGTAGGCCAGTACCTGTTCCCTGGCTTTCTGGGCAATGGCGGCCGGGGTTTCACCGTCCTGGGTCAGGAAGTTGTGGGAGTGCGGTGTCTGGCGGTTGCACGGCTGGCCGCTGTCCAGGACCAGCACGCGGCGCAGGGAACGCCCCAAACACATAGCGCCCGACAGGCCGGCATAGCTTCCCCCAATAACAATGGCATCAAACTCTTCTCTCTCTATCATGGCTGTTGCAGATTAGGCAGTCCCCTTTAGCACCAGATGGCGGTAGATGCCATGCGTTTCTTTTTCAGAGCGGCTCTTCTGGCGGGGGGGCATGGTAAATTATTTTTGGCAAATGTAGCCGAATTTTCTATTATTGCAACAGTGTTGCAATAATGAAGATGAAAAGACGAACCACCCCTGCCCAGCAAGCTATTTTATCCCTGCTCAAATCCTCAGATTCGGCGATGAGCCAGGACATGCTGGAGCAGCAGCTGCAGGGCACAGCAGATAGAGTTACCATTTACCGCGTGCTGAACCGGTTTAGTGAAGACGGGATTACCCACCGCATTGTCTCTGAGGAAGGCAAATCTTACTTCGCGCTCTGCAAAGGCTGCGAGAAGCACCACCATGCCCATGACCATTTCCACTTCCGGTGCCTCGCCTGCCAGCGGGTAGAATGCCTGCCGGAACAGGTGAGGGTGGCGCTGCCCCCCGCGTACCAGGTGGCACAGGTGAACTGCTGGGTGTCTGGGTACTGTGCGGGGTGCAAGGCGTGAGAAGAATGTTTTGGGGCTGTTTTAGAAAAAGTAGGCCGGAAACGGAGTTAGGAATTTGCTTTCGTGATATTGCTTATTACAGGTGATTCTCCTCTTGAGGGGAGATAAAGAGGGATGTTAACACTTGCTGATTAAGCATTGCTGATGAAATGCTTTCTTTAACTGAATAGGTAATACAAGTCTTTTTCTGAAATGCGTGCTCTCCTGTGTAAACACCCCTCTTCGCTCCCTCAAGGGGAGAATCTGCGTTAAGTGAAGGGGATTGCAATTATTACACTTTTGCTGTTCCAGATTTGAAAATCCCAAGCTTTGCTCTTCCGGATTTGCAATCCGGAAGTAGGTAATAGGGGATTTGTAATCCCCGTTTCACTTCATGAGAGGGGATTACAAATCCCCAGATATATGGTTCGGGATTGCAAATCCCGAACAGCGGAATCAGCAGATTACAGCAGAGAGATAGAAATTTATTAAACCATTTGGCCTTAGCAAAAGAAGTTTCGCTGCGGGGCAGCGAGGGTAGTTGCAAACTACCCATCATCTGTAGGCACTAGTTGCAAGCTCGCGCCAGCGAAGGAATAGTGGGAAAATATCTCAACCAGCAACTAATTTTCCGTTTTTGACCTCTTTTCGCCAAAACAGGTCAAAAACGCACTTCAAATGTCAGCCATAAAAAAAAGGGCCCCGCCTTTTACAGCGAAGCCCTTTTAGGGAGCCTATGCAAGGCTAAAGAATTAACGGTTTGCTTCCGCGTAGCGACGGTTTACTTCGTCCCAGTTAATGAGGTTGTAGAACGAGGCGATATAGTCTGGGCGGCGGTTCTGGTATTTCAGGTAGTAGGCGTGCTCCCACACGTCAAGGCCTAAAATTGGAACGCCGCCGCAGGTGTCAACGCCTTCCATCAAAGGGTTGTCCTGGTTGGCGGTAGAGCAGATCTGCACTCCGCCGCCTTCTACGGCGCACAGCCAGGCCCAGCCAGAACCGAAACGGGTGGTGGCGGCTTTGGTGAACTCTTCTTTGAACGCGTCATAAGACCCAAACGCTTTGTCAATGGCCTCAGCCACGGCTCCGGTGGGGGCGCCGCCGCCGTTCGGGCTCAGGATGGTCCAGAACAGGTTGTGGTTGTAGTACCCGCCACCGTTGTTTCTGATGGCCGGGGTCTTGGCCGCATCACGCAGGATCTCCTCAATAGACTGGCCTTCTTTCTCAGTGCCGGCAATGGCATTGTTCAGGTTGGTGGTGTAGGCCTGGTGGTGCTTGGTATGGTGGATTTCCATGGTCTGACGGTCAAAGTGCGGCTCAAGCGCATCATACGCATACGGAAGTTGCGGAAGTTCAAATGCCATAGTTTTATCTGGTTTATGGTTAGAAATACAATTGATGTTCCTACAAGTATACTAGTGGGAACGCGCCAAAGTTAAGATTAAATTCTTTTCGCCCTGAAAAAGTCAGTCATCAATTGCGCGCACTCGCTGGCCAGGATCCCGGTTACCAGTTCGGTCTTGGGGTGGAGCAGGTTTACGCCCGTTCGGCGGTAGCCGCGCTTCTCATCACCAGTGGCGTAGACCACCCGTTTCAGCTGGGACCAGTAGCTGGCGCCGGCGCACATCACGCAGGGTTCTACGGTGACGTACAGGGTGCAGTCATGCAGGTATTTGTTGCCTAGGTGGTTGGCGGCGGCGGTGAAGGCGAGCATTTCTGCGTGCGCGGTCACGTCATTCAGTTTCTCCGTCTGGTTATAGGCGCGGGCAATGATCTTGTTCTGGCAGACCACCACGGCCCCAATGGGAATCTCACCCTCCTCCAGGGCATATTGCGCTTGCTTATAGGCTTCACGCATGAAATGTTCGTCTGAGTGTATGCTGAGCACGGGCGGGTTGGGTTAAATGGAAACGGGTGGCTTTTTCTACTGCCACCCGCTGTGCTATGTTTCAAATGACCTCACCCCCAGCCCCTCTCCCACGGAGAGGGGGGCTTTCTCACTAAACTGTTTTTAACCTCTTTTCCAGAAAACGGATCAAAAACACAATCATATTGTCTCCCCTCTCCGTGGGAGAGGGGCTGGGGGTGAGGCTTTACTTGACACTGGCTGTGGCCATTACCGCTCTGGCGGTTTCCTGCCATTGGTTCTGCAGCTGCGCCGGGGCGTTGAAGCTGAAGATGACCATCTGGCCTTTCAGGAAGGTGTACTGAATGAGGGTGTATTTTCTTACCGGGGCCAGGCTGCGGGTGCTGCGCTCATCACGTACGGTAGAGACAAACTCGTAGACCAGGAAGTCGCGGCCGTTGATCTTCTGCTTCTCCTCTTTGAGGAACTGCACCTCAGTGAACATGCGCTGGATAGACGCCTTGTAGAACGGCAGCAGCATGTCCAGGTCGTTGGCCGGGAACGTGCTTTCGCGCTGGTTCACGCTGATGTCAATCTGGCCGTCTGGGCTGGTGTAGACGCCCAGCGGTTTGCGGGCCGCCGGGTATTCGCGGGCAATGCCGTCATCTGGCATCACCTCAAAGTTCTGCGGTATGGAAAGCGCCACATTTTTGGCGACCGTCACTTTCTTGAGTTTAGGCGGCGCAAAGGCGAAGAGAAAAGGTACTAAAAGGGCTATTAAATACGTTCTGTTCATAATTGATCATGAAGGTTTCAGCATTACCGCCAAAAGCAAATACCGCGCCGTATTGTTCTGCGGGCGCGCTGCAAAGGTAATCCAGAAATACACACCAGCACAAACAGAGGGGGAGGCACAGAAAAAGCCCAGCTAAAATAACCGGGCTTTTATCTAGGTTCTGAAGAAAACTTATAAATAAAACAGAGATACATGAAGACTGGAAGGAGGGGCAGCCATGCCTTGATGTATCCATGAGTAAGGATTTCTATTGATAAGTAGTCAAGTTTACAGATTTATTACAGAAGGAGCTAACTTTTTTTTAAATTTTCAATTAACAAGGGTTAGTTATTAGGTATTTTAGAAAATGTTCAGAACGCTCGTTTGTTTGTTATTGAGAAGGATTCTACATAAGAGTCATTCTGGTTTTTGCTTTGAAACTTTAGTATTCCTGTCTAATTTTGCGCGAATTTGATTTTATATATGGAACCTACACCCACTGCACAATATGTACCCGGCGACTGGCTGCCCATCGTGATTCAGTTTGCGGCGGCCCTGGGCTTCGTGGTTTTCGCCATGGTGGTGACCCATCTCATTGGTCCCAAGCGCCAGAGCAAGGTGAAAAACGCCTCCTGGGAATGCGGGATTGAGTCGAAAGGCGATGCCCGTACCCCTATTTCCATCAAGTATTTCCTGATTGCCATTCTGTTTGTACTTTTTGACGTGGAAATCATCTTCCTCTATCCGTGGGCGGTGAATTTCAGGGCTATGGGTCTGGACGGCTTTATCTGGATGCTGCTGTTTATGGCGCTGCTTTTGATCGGGTTCTACTATGTAATCCGCAAGGGCGTGCTCAAGTGGGAATAGAATAATACTTTTCCGCGGTGCGCGGCAAACTTTTATATGCGGGCTTTTGTTCAGGAAGAAGGCGTTTCTGGCCTGTTTTTCTGAAAACTAAGCGAAAACAACATGAGCGATAACAAAACTGATATAACCATGGTGGGTACCCCTGAGGGGGTGGAGGGAGCCGGTTTCTTTGCCACTTCCTTTGAGAAAGTAGTAGGCCTGGCCCGCAAGCACTCGCTGTGGCCGTTGCCGTTTGCCACTTCCTGCTGCGGTATTGAGTACATGGCCACCATGGGCGCGCACTATGATATCTCCCGTTTCGGGTCTGAACGTCCTAGCTTCTCGCCCCGTCAGGCCGATTTGCTGATGGTGATGGGCACCATTGCCAAGAAAATGGGTCCGGTGGTGAAACAGGTGTATGAGCAGATGGCCGAGCCGCGTTGGGTAATTGCCGTAGGCGCCTGCGCTACTTCTGGCGGCATTTTTGACTCCTACAGCGTGCTGCAAGGCATTGACCGCATTGTGCCCGTTGACGTGTACGTGCCGGGTTGCCCGCCGCGCCCTGAGCAGATTCTGGATGGCCTCATGCGCATTCAGGATTTGGCTGAGAACGAGTCACTGCGCCGCCGCAACTCACCAGAGTACCAAGAACTTTTAGCCTCTTACAATATTAAATAAGGCATGGCCGAAATAACCAACGAACAGCTGATTGCCCGGCTTCAGGAGAAGTTCGGAGACCAGGTGTTTGATATTCAGGAGCCGTACGGGCTTGTCACCGTGACCACCACCCGGGAAAACATTATTCCCATGCTGCAGGCGCTGTATGACGATGAGGTGCTGCAGATGCAGTTCCTGACCACCATGTGCGGCATGCACTTCCCAGATAACAAGGGGCAGGAGCTAGGCGTGGTGTACCATGTGCACAGCTTGCAGAACAACATCAGGCTGCGCATTAAAATCTTTTTCCCAGAAGATGATGCGGTGGTGCCAACGGCCACCAACCTGTACGCTACGGCCAACTGGATGGAGCGCGAGGCGTGGGATTTCTACGGAATCAGGTTTGAAGGGCACCCCAACCTCATTCGCATTCTCAATGTGGAGGAGATGGAGGTGTTCCCAATGCGCAAGGAGTTCCCGCTGGAAGACCAGACCCGCGAAGACAAGATTAATACCTTCTTCGGAAGATAAAACAAGAGAGACCCCTACGGCTTTTGCAAAACAAGCCGCCGGGGTTTCTGCTTATACTAACAGCCACCATGGAGTTAGCCAAACAGAATACTGAACTAAACACTACCGATACCTTTATTCAGGATTTAACCACCCTGAACTTAGGGCCTACGCACCCCGCCACGCACGGCATCTTCCAGAACATCCTGCAAATGGATGGGGAGAAGATTGTGTCCGGTGTGCCCACCATCGGGTACATACACCGCGCGTTTGAGAAGATTGCCGAGCGCCGCAACTTCTACCAGATTACCCCGCTTACTGACCGCATGAACTACTGCTCCTCGCCCATCAACAACATGGGCTGGTGGATGACGGTAGAGAAGCTGCTGGGGGTGACGGTGCCAAAACGCGCCGAATACATCCGTGTAATCGTAATGGAGCTGGCGCGTATTGCCGACCACTTAATCTGTAACTCAATTCTTGGGGTGGACACGGGAGCCTTCTCTGGGTTCTTGTACGTGTTCCAGGAGCGGGAGAAAATCTACGAAATCTACGAGGAAATCTGCGGTGCCCGCTTAACGACCAACATGGGTAGAGTAGGCGGCATGGAGCGCGATTTGTCTCCGGTGGCCATTCAGAAAATTAGAGACTTTTTGCGTGACTTCCCGAAGGTGATGCAGGAGTTCGAGACCATGTTCAACCGCAACCGCATCTTTGTGGACCGCGTGGAAGGCGTGGGTCCTATCACTGCTGAGCGTGCGTTGAACTACGGTTTTACCGGCCCTAACCTGCGGGCTGCGGGCGTTGACTATGACGTGCGCGTGATGAACCCTTATTCTTCTTACCAGGATTTCGAGTTTGAAATTCCGGTAGGAACCAAGGGTGACACCTATGACCGCTTCATGGTGCGCAACGAGGAAATCTGGCAGAGCCTGCGCATTATTCAGCAGGCCATGGACAACCTGCCCGAAGGACCTTTCCACGCAGATGCCCCAGAGTACTACCTGCCGCCAAAGCAGGACGTTTACCGCAACATGGAAGCGTTAATTTACCACTTCAAGATTGTGATGGGTGAAATTGACGCACCGGCCGGCGAAGTGTACCACTCAGTGGAAGGCGGAAACGGAGAGTTAGGGTTCTACCTGGTGTCTGACGGAGGCCGCACGCCGTACCGTTTGCACTTCAGAAGACCTTGCTTCATCTATTATCAGGCTTATCCAGAGATGGTGGTGGGCACGCAACTGTCAGATGCCATTGTGATTCTGTCCAGCATGAACGTGATTGCCGGAGAGCTTGACGCTTAAGCTGGTAGATTAGAAACGATTTTTCCCAAGCCTGCCGCAGGGCAGCTTTTACATACCTGCCATTGACCAAATGGAGCAAACAGTAGAAAATAAAAAAGTAGAGTTCTCAGAAGGTGCCATGGCCGAGATTCGGCGCTACATTTCCCACTATCCTGAGGGTCGTCAGAAATCAGCGATTCTGCCTATCCTGCACATCGCGCAAGCGGAATTTGGCGGCTGGGTAAGCCCGGAGGTGATGGACAAAGTGGCCGAGATTCTGGATATTCAGCCTATTGAGGTGTATGAGGTAGCCACCTTCTATACCATGTTCAACCTGAAGCCGGTAGGCAAGCACGTGTTGGAGGTTTGCCGCACAGGCCCTTGCATGCTGCGTGGCTCTGACCAACTGATTGAGCATCTGGAGAACCGTTTGGGCTGCAAAGTAGGTGAAACCTCTGCCGACGGCAACTTCACCTTGAAAACTGTGGAATGCCTGGCCTCTTGCGGAACCGGCCCTATGCTGCAGGTACGTGAGAAATTCTACGAGAACCTAGACCCCGCCAGCGCTGACCAGATGCTGGAAGACCTGAAAGCCTTAACCGTAAGGAAACCATGGGAAGAAAATTATTAACTGAACATATTAACGTTGAAGGCATCCACACCTTTGACGTATACCGCAAGCATGGCGGCTACGCCTCGGTAGAGAAAGCTTTGAAAACCATGACCCCCGAGGAAGTGGTGGAAGAGGTGAAAGCATCTGGCCTGCGTGGCCGGGGTGGTGCTGGTTTCCCTACCGGAATGAAGTGGAGCTTCTTGGCCAAACCAGAAGGAAAGCCGCGCTATTTAGTTTGCAACGCCGATGAGTCAGAGCCGGGTACTTTCAAAGACCGGTACCTGATGGAGAAACTGCCGCACCTGTTGATTGAAGGAATGATTACATCTTCTTTCGCGCTGGGTGCTCGCACGTCTTATATCTATATCAGAGGCGAGTTGTTGTATGTGCTTCGCATTTTGGAGAAAGCCATTGCTGAGGCCTATGCCAACGGGTTCTTAGGTGAAAACATCTTAGGAAGCGGTTACTCTTTGGATTTGCACGTGCACCCAGGCGGTGGCGCGTACATCTGCGGTGAGGAAACGGCGTTGTTGGAATCTCTGGAAGGAAAACGCGGTAACCCACGTAACAAACCACCTTTCCCAGCGGTTTGGGGCCTTTACGGTTGCCCAACCGTGGTGAACAACGTGGAGTCTATTGCCACTGTTCCTTGGATTGTGAACAACACCGCTGCTGAATACGCTAAGATTGGCGTTGGCCGCAGTGCTGGTACCAAACTGATTTCTGCCGGTGGTAACATCAACAAGCCAGGCGTGTACGAGATTGAGCTGGGTGTTCCGGTAGAGGAATTCATCTACTCAGACGAATATTGCGGCGGTATCTGGAAAGGCCGTGACATGAAAGCAGTGATTGCCGGAGGTTCTTCGGTTCCAATTCTTCCCAAAGACCTGATTCTGAAAACAGCCAACGGCGAAGACCGCTTAATGACTTATGAGTCTTTGTCTGACGGAGGTTTCGCGACGGGTACCATGTTGGGTTCCGGTGGTTTCTTCGTGATGGACGACCAAACGTGTATTGTACGTCATACCTGGACCCTCGCTCGTTTCTATCACCATGAGTCTTGCGGACAGTGCAGCCCGTGCCGTGAGGGAACCGGCTGGATGGAGAAAGTATTACACCGCATTGAGCACGGCCACGGCCACATGCATGACATTGACCTGCTGGTGAGCGTTGCCAAACAAATTGAAGGAAATACCATCTGTCCATTGGGTGATGCTGCTGCCTGGCCAGTTGCCGCTGCCATCCGTCACTTCAGAGACGAGTTTGAGTGGCACGTGAAACACCCACAGGCAGCTACTGCTCCAGGCGCGGTGTTTAACAAAGCAGAGTCTGTTTTAGCATAAGCATCCTGTTTTCAGGCTGTTTTTCAGAAAACAGCCCGAAAACGCAAGAATAGAAGAGCCGCTTCTAATAAATTCTTTTGAAAGCATCTGTTCCTTTTATAAACTTTTCTCTTTTGTCATCCTGAAAGGAACTTGTGAGAAAGCTAGAAAAGCAGAAGAGCAAAAGCTACTACCGTTCGCCCACAAGATTCTTCCAGAATGACAAAAGGAAGGGTGAAAGGAATGGAAAGAGTTGAGTATGCCTGATATGTCCCCTTCAAAGGGGGACGAAATGCGTGAAGCAGCTTTGAATAAGAACAAACAAAGAATGCCGTTTTTGACCTGTTTTTCTTAAAACAGGCCGAAAACAGAAATACAATTTAATAGCCATTTGCTTATGGTTTACACAAATAGCCAGCAGCAATCAACAATAATTTGAAATGGTAAAAATTACGTTTGATGGCATAGAGGTGGAGGTAGAGGAAGGAACTACTATCCTCAACGCAGCCCGCAAAATTGGCGGTGAGGTGGTGCCCCCTGCCATGTGTTACTATACGCCTTTGAAAGGCAGCGGCGGCAAGTGCCGCGCGTGCCTGGTAAAGGTGGCGGCCGGTTCGGCAAAAGACCCGCGCCCCATGCCGAAGTTGGTGGCAAGTTGCGTGACGCCGGTGCAGGACGGTATGGTGGTGGAAAACACGACTAACCCAGATGTGCTGGCGACCCGCAAAGGCGTGGTGGAAATGCTGTTAATTAACCACCCGCTGGATTGCCCCATCTGCGACCAGGCGGGAGAGTGTGATTTGCAGAACTTTGCCTATGAGCACGGTACTTCGGGTACCCGCTACGAGGAAGAGCGCCGCACGTTTGAAAAAGTAGACATCGGGCCGTTGGTGCAGCTGCACATGACGCGCTGTATCCTGTGCTACCGCTGCGTGTACACTGCCAACCAGATTACCGATAAGCGGGTGCATGGCGTGTTAGGCCGCGGTGATGCCGCTGAGATTGGAACCTACATTGAGAACGTCATTGACAACGATTTCTCCGGAAACGTGATTGACGTGTGTCCGGTAGGTGCCTTGACCGACAAGACGTTCCGCTTTAAGAACCGTGTGTGGTTCACCAAACCGGTAGATGCGCACCGTGACTGCCCTAAATGCTCTGGTAAAACCGTGCTCTGGATGCGTGGCAATGATGTGCTACGGGTAACGGCCCGCAAAGACCAGTACAATGAGGTGCAGGAGTTCATCTGCAACGAGTGCCGCTTTGACCACAAAGACCCGAACGACTGGACCATTGAAGGACCACGCAAGATTGACCGGGCCTCGGTGATTTCTGCCAATCATTATGAGTTGCCGGTATTGAACGTGCCGGTGGTGCCTAACTTACCAGGCTCCACTGAAGAAGACTTAGAATCCACTCCTTTCAACCTAGGAAGACACGTATAATGGAGCTATCCGTATTATTAATCAAAGCGCTTATCATTGTGGCCGTTTTTGGGGTCACGTTGCTGATTGCCACCTACTCCACGTATGCTGAGCGCAAAGTAGCCGCGTTCATTCAGGACCGTGTGGGCCCTAACCGGGCTGGTCCCATGGGCTTGCTGCAGCCGCTGGCTGATGCCGTGAAACTGTTCTTCAAAGAAGAATTCGTGCCGGCCAATGCGAACAAGTTCCTGTTTATTGCGGGTCCGTCATTGGCGATGTTGACCGCCTGTATGTCCAGCGCGGTGATTCCTTTCGGGAACACGCTGTACATTAACGGCGAGTATATTCCGGTGCAGGCCATTGAGGTGAACATTGGCATTCTCTACATCTTCGGCGTAGTGGCGCTGGGCGTGTACGGCATCATGATTGGAGGCTGGGCGTCTAACAATAAATTCTCTTTATTGGGGGCTATCCGCGCGGCGTCTCAGAACATCAGCTACGAGCTGGCCATGGGTATGTCTATCATCGCTCTGTTGGTGTTGTCTGGTTCACTTTCATTACGCGTGATGGCCGAGCAGCAGGGGCAGGATTTATTCGGGATTTCTGGTATGAACTGGAACATCTTCTACCAGCCGCTGGGCTTCCTGATTTTCCTGGTGTGTGCCTTCGCAGAGACCAACCGAGTACCGTTTGACTTACCAGAGTGCGAGACTGAGCTAGTGGGCGGTTACCACACCGAGTACAGCTCTATGGGCATGGGCTTGTACCTGTTCGCGGAGTACGTGAATATCTTCGTGGCCTCGGCTGTGATGGCAACGCTTTACTTTGGCGGCTACAATTTCCCGTTCATGTATGACCTCGGCTTGCCGCACAATGTGGTGACCATTTTGGGTACCGTGGTGCTGTTCGTGAAAATCCTGTTGTTCATTTTCTTCTTCATGTGGGTACGCTGGACCTTACCGCGCTTCCGCTATGACCAATTGATGAACCTGGGCTGGAAAATCTTGATTCCGTTGTCTATCCTGAACGTGGTGTTGACAGCCGGTGCAATTCTGCTGAAAGACGAATTCTTCAAATAGCAGACGGAAGGCTTCATTTATAGAAGCCTGACAACCTTTTAACGACTGAATGAGATGCAATCATTAAGTAATAGAGCAAAGAAACTGGAGAAAAAGCCCATGAACCTGTCTGAGAGAATGTATCTCCCAGCCATTTTCCAAGGCTTGACCATTACCATGCGTCACTTTTTCAAGAAGAAGGCGACCATTAAATACCCGGAGGAAACCCGCCCCATGAGTGCGGTGTGGCGTGGTTTGCACGTGCTGAAGCGTGATGAGAAGGGGAGAGAGCGTTGCACGGCCTGTGGTTTGTGTGCGGTGGCCTGTCCGGCCGAAGCCATTACCATGGTGTCTGGTGAGCGTAAGCGGGGCGAAGAGCACTTGTACCGTGAGGAGAAATACGCGGTAAGCTACGAGATTAACATGTTGCGCTGCATTTTCTGCGGTTTGTGTGAGGAGGCGTGCCCTAAAGCAGCCATCTTCCTGCAGAACGACAAAGTGGCGCCGGCCCGCTATGAGCGCGATGAGTTCATCTACGGCAAAGACCGTTTAGTAGAGCCGCTTCCTATTGAATTAACGGCACCAGCCCCTACTCGCTAATCACCTAGAAAAACTATGACGGGTAATATTTTTTACTTCCTGACCTTCCTGACCCTGATTGCCGCTGTAGGCGTGGTGGTTTCTAAGAACCCTGTGTACAGCGTTCTTTTCATGATTCTGACCTTCTTCGCACTGACTGGGCACTACATTCTGTTAAACGCCCAGTTTGTGGCGGCTGTGAATTTCATAGTGTACATGGGGGCCATCATGGTGTTGTTCCTCTTCGTGATTATGTTCCTGAACATGCGCGAAGACACCGAACAGCACAAACCCATGCTCAGCAAAATTGCGGCGGCTATTGCCGGTGGTATGCTGTTTGTCATCATCATTGCCGCCTTGAAGGACGTGGACACCAACGTGTACCACCCGGCGGTGTTTGACTCACAGATTGGTCTGGTGGAGAACCTGGGTATTGTCTTGTTCAGAGATTACCTGTTGCCGTTTGAGTTGGCGTCTATCTTGTTGCTGGCGGCTATGGCCGGTGCGGTAATGTTAGGTAAACGCGAGCCGGGCGAGCGAAATAGATTCTAAGGGTTCTGTAGAACCCCTAAAAAGGACAGCTTTATTTGTTGTCCTTTTTTCATGCCGCTTTGGGTGGTATAAAATAGTAACTGCCGTTTTCGGGCTGTTTTTTGAAAAAGAGGCCAGAAACGCAAGCAACCTCACCCTAAATCCCTCTCCCGCGGAGAGGGACTTTTCCGCTGAGGCTTTTGAGGCTGTTTTTCAGAAAACAGCCTCAAAACGCAAAAGAGTACTCCCCTCTCCGTGGGAGAGGGGCTGGGGGTGAGGTCATATTTTATTGTGGATTTACCAAAAAATGGAAATAACTTTGGCCCCTGTTGCAAGGCAGGGCCAACCCCGTTTCTAAGAACGAATAGTAGACATGAACGAAATTCCTGAGGTCATTAGAACCATTCCGCTGAACTTGTATCTGTATTTCAGCACCGCCTTGTTCATTATTGGAGTCATTGGGGTTCTGACCCGCCGCAACGCCATCATTATCTTTATGTGTGTGGAGCTCATGCTCAACTCCGTCAATCTGTTGCTTACGGCTTTTTCAGCGTACCGTTCTGACCCCAACGGGCAGATATTCGTGTTTTTCATCATGGCGGTGGCTGCCGCTGAGGTGGCCGTTGGGTTGGCTATTATTGTGATGATTTACCGCAACCTGCGCACCACAGACATCAATTTCCTGAACAAACTGAAATGGTAAGGCGGTTTAACCGCAGAGCTATATCTATAAAGAGTACCGTTCCATTTACGCTTTAACAAATGCAAGAATTTATTTTGCCAGCAAACAACGCTGAGATGACTTGGGTCTGTTTGCTGATTCCGCTCCTGCCGTTCATCGGGTTTCTGATTAACGGCCTGGGTAACCGGAAATTGCCGAAAGGGCTGGCGGGTCTGGTGGGTTGTGCCACCGTCATCGGGTCGTTTGCGCTGTCTTTGTTCCTGTTCTTCGGGTTTGAAGGCTACGGCAACCGCCCCTACACCACCGACATCTTCAACTGGATTAACGTGGCGGGGCTGAGAATTCCGTTCTCGTTCCAGATTGACCAGCTGTCTTTGATTATGTTGCTGCTGGTAACGGGCGTGGGTTCGGTGATTCACATTTACTCTGCGGGCTACATGCATGATGACGAGAACTTCGGGAAGTTCTTTGCTTTCCTGAACCTGTTCGTGTTCTCGATGCTCCTGCTGGTGATGGGCTCAAACTACGTGATGATGTTCGTGGGCTGGGAAGGCGTAGGGCTCTGCTCGTACCTCCTGATTGGCTTCTGGAACAAAGTCACTCCCTATAACAACGCCGCTAAAAAAGCATTCATCATCAACCGGATTGGTGATTTGGGCTTCTTGCTGGGTATCTTCTTAATTTTCATCACCTACGGAAGCGTGAGCTACGGCGAGGTGTTCAACCAGGCTTCTCAACTGAATGAAGTGAACGATGGCATAGTGGTAGCTATTACCCTTCTGTTGTTTGTTGGTGCTATGGGTAAATCAGCGCAGTTGCCACTTTACACTTGGTTACCAGACGCGATGGCGGGCCCAACCCCGGTTTCTGCCCTCATTCACGCAGCTACCATGGTGACCGCCGGTATTTACATGGTGATTCGTTCTAACGTGTTGTATACGCTGGCACCAGATACGCTGGAAATTGTAGCCATCATTGGTTTAGCCACGGCGCTGTTTGCTGCTACCATCGGTCTTTTCCAGAACGACATCAAAAAAGTATTGGCGTACTCTACGGTGAGTCAGTTGGGCTATATGTTCCTCGCCCTAGGCGTGATGGCGTATTCATCGTCACTGTTCCACGTATTGACGCACGCGTTCTTTAAAGCGTTGCTGTTCTTGGGTGCGGGTAGCGTGATTCACGCCATGTCTGGTGAGCAGGATTTACGCCGCATGGGCGGATTGAGAAAAGCTTTGCCAATTACTTTCCTTACTTTCTTGATTGGAACGCTGGCTATCTCTGGTATTCCGCCGTTTGCGGGTTTCTTCTCTAAAGACGAATTACTGGCGCACGTGTTCCAGCACAGCAAAGTGATGTGGGCATTCGGTCTGTTGACCTCTTTCATGACCGCGTTCTACATGTTCCGTCTACTGTACCTGGCCTTCTTCGGAAGTTTCAGAGGCACCGAGGCGCAGCGCCACCACCTGCACGAGTCTCCAGCGGTAATGACCATTCCGTTGATTATTCTGGCAATTCTTTCCACCGTGGGTGGATTCATGGGTTTGCCGCCAGTATTCAGTGAAAACCACATGCTGGCCAACTTCTTATCTCCGGTATATGAATTGGCTAGAAGAGCGGTGCCGAGTGCGTTTGAGACGCATCACCTGTCGCATGAACTGGAATACACCTTGATGGCGGTGTCTGTGGCCGTGGCAATTGTTGCTATCATTCTGGCGTACGTGATTTACGGAAAGAAAAGAGCCGTTCCCGCCGAGGAAGGCACTGCCACTGGCCTGCACAAGCTGGTGTACAACAAATACTATGTAGATGAACTCTACAATGCCCTGTTCGTGAAACCCATCATGGGTTTATCTGTGGGCTTGTACCGTTTTGTGGAACGCGGCATCATTGACCCAATTGTAAACGGATTGGGAAAAGGCGTACTGGGCGGCGGACGTTCACTTCGTCTGGTGCAGAGCGGGGCCATTGGGTCTTATATCCTGATTATGGTGCTGGGCATCGCATTAATCTTATTGCTGAACTTTATTATCTGATAGGCCAAACATGTTAACCGCATTCTTAATCTTATGGCCTGCGCTGGCGGCGTTGCTGGTACTGTTGGTAAAAGGCCAGAGCGCCAAGAAAGTCGCGTTTGGCGCGGCGTTGTTGGAACTGGTGGTAGGCGTATGGGCTTGGATTAACTTTAATCCTACGCTCTCTAGTCCGCAGTTTTTATTGAATGAACCATGGGTGGCCTCAGCGGGCATCGCCTTTAAAGTAGGCATGGACGGCATCAGTTTGTTGATGGTGCTGTTGACCGTGTTCCTGGTTCCGTTGATTATCCTGGCCTCTTTCAAAAATGACTACGAGAAACCGTCTTCGTTCTTCGCCCTGATTCTGTTCATGCAGACCGGTTTGGTTGGCGTATTCACCGCCTTAGACGCGTTCCTGTTCTATTTCTTCTGGGAAGTGGCGTTGATTCCTATCTACTTCATCGCCGCATTGTGGGGCGGTGCCGATAGAATCAGGGTCACGTTCAAGTTCTTCATCTACACCGTATTTGGCTCGCTGTTCATGCTGGCTGCGTTTGTGTATCTGTATTTCCAGACGCCGGGCACGCATAGTTCAGAGGAAGTAGCCTTCTACCAACTGGTATTAGATTCTGGCACGCAAAGCTGGCTGTTCTGGTTCCTGTTCATTGCCTTCGCCATTAAAATGCCGGTGTTCCCATTCCACACGTGGCAACCTGACACCTATACTGAGGCCCCTGCTGCCGGTACTATGCTGTTGTCTGGTATCATGCTGAAGATGGGTATCTACGGAGCGCTGCGTTGGTTGCTGCCCGTGGTGCCGTTGGGCGTGAGCCAGTGGGCTGATGTAGCGTTGGTGTTGGCCATCATTGGTATTATCTACGGCGCTATCATTGCCATCCGTCAGCATGACATGAAGCGGGTGGTGGCGTTCTCGTCTATTTCACACGTAGGACTAATTGCCGCTGGTTTGTTCACCCTGAATGAGCAAGGCTTGCAAGGCGTGATGATTCAAATGCTGAGCCACGGCGTAAACGTGGTGGGATTGTTCTTCATCATTGACATTATCCAGCGTCGCCTTGGTACCCGGGAGATTGCCGCCATGGGCGGAATCACGCAGAACGCACCGTTCATGACCGTGTGCTTTATGGTCTTGATGCTGGGCGCGGTGGCGTTGCCATTGACCAACGGGTTTGTGGGCGAGTTCCTGCTCTTGATGGGCGTGTTCCGGTACGAAGCCTGGATGGGCGCGGTAGCCGGTATCACCATTATTTTAGGAGCCGTGTACATGCTACGCATGTTCCAGCGCGTGATGTTTGGCGAGAAGAATGAAATCACCCAGGCTTTTACAGATCTTACTTTCACGGAGAAAGCCGTCTTGGTGCCGTTGGTGGTGATGGTGTTCTGGATTGGTTTGCACCCTAACACGTTCCTGAGCATTTCTGAACCAGCCATTCTGAACTTGCTGGAAGTAATCAAGCGCTAAGAATTTAAGACATACAGGAGAAATCACCTGCACATGACATCTATTATACTACTTTCTGTTTTCGGGATTCTGAATCTCTTTCTGGGGTTCATGAAGTCTAAAAAAGCGTTGCTCCCGCTGGTGCTGCTGTTCTTGCTGGTGGTGCTGGGCGCAACCGTGTATGACTGGGGCCAGAACAAGACCTTCTTCAACAACATGCTGGCTGTAGACAACTACACCGTTGGGTTCACGGCGGTGATGGTGTTGTCAACTATTTTTATTCTGCCGTTCTCCCGCCGCTACGTGGTAGGCGAAGAAGCCAACTTGGCTGAGTATTATTCACTGCTTATTTTCTCATTAGTAGGCGGTGTGATGATGGTGGGCTATGAGAACCTGCTCATGCTGTTCCTGGGCATTGAAATCATGTCCATTCCTATGTATGTATTGGCGGGGGCAGACAAACGCAACATCTTGTCTAATGAGGCGGCCATGAAGTACTTCCTGATGGGGTCGTTCTTCACCGGCGTGATTCTGTTTGGCATGGCCTTGATTTACGGGGCCACCGGTCACTTCTATTTAGTAGACATTGCCAACGTTGCCAACAACATTGACCCCAACATGGCCCCGTTGCTCCTGATGGGCATTCTGCTGGTGCTGATTGGCATTACCTTTAAGATTGGGGCTGCCCCATTCCATTTCTGGACTCCTGACGTGTACGAAGGTACGCCAACCCTCTTCACCGGCTACATGTCTACCGTGGTGAAAACCGCTGGTATTGCGGCCTTCTACAAACTGATGAACGTGGCGTTCCCGGCGGTGTACCAGGAGTGGTTCCCCACGGTGGTGGCCATTACCGTGCTGACGTTGCTGGTAGGTAACATTGGGGCTGTGGCACAAACCAGCATGAAGCGGATGCTGGCTTACTCCAGTATCTCACACGCGGGCTATCTGATGATTGCCTTGACCGCGTTCAACGACCGTTCTGAAAACGCCATCCTGTTCTACTCACTGGCCTACGGCGTAGCAACTATCGCGGCGTTTGGCGTGCTGAAATACGTAGCCGATGAGCGGGGTTCAGATGACTATTCTTCGTTCAACGGCCTGGGTAAGACCAACCCGTTGCTGGCGTTTGTCATGACTGTTTCCATGCTGTCACTGGCGGGAATTCCTTTAACGGGTGGTTTCTTCGGAAAGCTGTTCCTGTTCTCTGCCGCTTTAGAAAAAGACATGCTTTGGCTGATTGTGGTGGCGGTGTTGATGTCTGCGGTAGGGATTTACTACTACTTCCGGGTGATTATTGCCATGTACATGCGGGAACCGGTGGGTGCGCGTGTAGCCGTTGACCCGTTTGCTGCCTTTACGTTGATTTCTCTGGTGGTCTTGACCGTGCTGATGGGTGTGGTGCCTGGCTTGTTCAGTGATTTGCTGTAAGGCTTACCATTTTTAGATAAAAGAGAAGAGGCGCCCTTGGGCGCCTCTTCTCTTTTATGCGTTTTTGGACTGTTTTTCAGAAACCAGGCCAAAAACGGGAATTTGATTGCTGATTGCAACTGCCCGATTGTTTCAAATAATAGCGCAAGCTAAGTGTAGATTCTCCCCTTGAGGGGAGATAAAGAGGGGTGTTGCACAGGAGAGCACACATTGTTAGGCGTACTTATTTTTCTATGGCGCGGAGGTTACTTCTGTGCCTAACTAGGAAAGTCACGGAAGTAACTTCCGCACCATAGTTGGGAATGCCATGACCGGCAGGTGTAAACACCCCACTAGCTCCCCTCAAGGGGAGAATCTGCGCTTAGCTTGCGCTATTATTTGAAACAATCGGGAAGTTGCAATCAGCAATCAAATTTCCGTTTTCGGCCTACTTTTCGCAAGACAGGACAAAAATGGAAATTACAAACTCATCAGCTCCTTGAAAACCTGGCTTTGCCGGCGGCTCACCTCCACTTCCTCACCACCTTTCAGTTGAATCTTGATGCTGCCGCTAAACCACGGGTTAATCTGTTCAATGTAATTCACGTTGATAATCTGCTGGCGGTTGGCCCGGAAGAACACCTTCGGGTCCAGTCGGTTTTCTAAGTAGTTCAGGCTTTTTAAGATGCAGGGGCGCTCCTGGTCAAAGTGCAGGAAAGCGTAGTTGCCGTTAGATTCTATCAGGCGCACCTGCTTGAGAGCCACAAACCAGCAGCGCTCGCCGTCTTTCACAAACACGCGGTCTTCCTCGCTGAGTTGAGCAGGAGCGATGGTGGGTTTGGAACCCTCCTGCTTGTGTAGCGCTTTCTCCACGGCCTGCCGCAGACGGGGCTCCTCAATAGGTTTCAGTAGATAGTCCAGCGCGTTCTGTTCAAAGGCTTTGAGGGCGTACTGGTCATAGGCGGTGGTGAAGATGACCTGCGGGGTGTACTCCAGCGCCTCCAGCAGCTCAAAACCGTTTTTCTGGGGCAGGTGAATGTCCAGGAACAGCAAATCAGGCCGAAGTTCCTCAATCAAAGCAATGCCTTCCTCGGCGTTTTCGGCTTCACCTGCTAATTCCAGCTCCGGGAATTTGCCTAACAGGTGCTTCAGTTCCAGGCGGGCCAGCCGCGAGTCTTCAATGATGCAGATTCTCATATTCTCTGTAGGGAAGGGTGAGGGTGGCGGTCACGTGGTGCTCTGACGTTTGCGCCAGGACAAATGTCCCCGGCTGCTCCAGCGAATGGCCCACGCGCTCCAGCAGCCGTTCTATGCCAATGCCCGCCGGGGTCAAGGCAGTTGGCAACGTTCCGGTATTCTCTACCTGTACCTGCAGATGCCCGTTCTGCCGGTGCAGGGAAAGGTGAATGCGGCCTCCGTCCAGCTGCGTGCCAATGCCGTGCTTGATGGCGTTCTCCACCAGCAGTTGAATGCCCAGCGGCGGAATGGCGGCCTGTTTCACAGCGGCATCTACCTGAGAGGAAAACTGCAGCTTCTCTTCAAAATGAATCTTCTCCAAGGCCACGTAATTGTCCAGAAATTCCAGTTCTTCGGCCACGGGCACCAGGTTGTTTCTATTGTAACCAATCACGTACCGCATCATGGCAGAGAGGCGGGTAATCATCTCCCGCGCCTTGCCCTGGTCTTCCAGCACCAATGACCGGATGTTGTTGAGGCTGTTGAACAGAAAATGCGGGTTCAGTTGTGACCGTATGGCCTGCAGCTCGGCTTCCTTCAAAGAAGCCTGCAGTTTCCAGGCTTCCACTTCCTTTTCCTTCCACCGTCTTATTGCCTGAAACGCGAAGTAGATGGTGGACCAGAAGCTTAGAATCACCAGCCCGTTGGCCGCATACATAACCAGGTAACCGAAGCTGAATTCCTGCCACGTGAACAGGCCAATGCTCAGCATGAACACGCACACCAGCAGCTGGCAGATAATAGAGGCCAGCGCATTGTACGCCAGCACCAGCAGCGCCAGTCTACCCAGGGGCAAATCAAGCCAGCGGTATTGGTGGCTCAGGTGCCGTTGTAAATGCGTGAGCACCAGAAAAATACCCGTTCCCACAAACTGCACCGCGTACATGCCCGGCTGCTTTTTAAACCACAGGACACTCATCAGGAGGCCTATGCACAGGTAAAAGGTCCAACCAATTGCCTGGCAGACCCAGTACCATTTTTGTTGACGGGAAGTGGTCATCTAAAACTTTGGAATTACTTTTTCAGGAAAGCGTCTATCTGCGCAAACATCCAGGCGGGTTCGTCATACATGATGAAGTGGCGGGCGGTGTCGGCAATTTTGACTTCAGCCGAAGGCAATTTAGCGAATTGCGCGGTATACATGGTAGTGGTCATGTCTTTGGTCACGCCGTACCCTTTGTAGCCGTACCAGGCGCCCAGCACCAACACAGGGGCTTTAATGGTGGCAATGTCTGCGCGCAGGTCTGTGGTGTACATCTCATACATGGCCTGGCCGGTGGTTTGGTAAGCTGATTTTCTGCCCCACTCTATGATCTTCTTAATATGCGCTGAGTCTTTGGCCATAGTGGTGCCGTAGCTGGCTTCCTGCTGCTTTTGCATCTGCGGGCTGGGTGTAGCCATAGATTTGCGGAACTGCTCAGCCATGGGCTTGATGGTCTCTACCGTGGCACCGGGATTTTGGGCGGCCCCAATGAATGGCAAACCATCTACCACCACTGTTTTCCCAAACAGCTCCGGCGCTTTTACATTCAAGGCCAGCACCAAATAACCGCCTAAGCTGTGCCCCACCAGCACCGGTTTCTTCAGTTTGTTCTCCTGCACGTAGGCAATGATTTCATCGCGCATGGTGTTCAGGAAAGGATCAGCTTTGATGGCCGGTTGGCCCGCAAACCCTGGCAGGGTGAGTACATAGCAGGTGTAGTTTTTTTGATAGTGTTGCACGGTTTCATCCCAGACCTCACCCGCAGAGTTCAGGCCCGGGATCAAAATCATGGCGGGGCCTTTGCCCGTCTTCACCACTTTGAAAGAAGGAGTTTTAGCTTGAGCCGTTAAGGTGAGGCACAACAACAGCGCCAGGAGAGAGGTAAGTTTTGCTTTCATGTTTTTATGGGTTAAAGGTTTTTAGTGCGATTGATGGTCACAAAGGTGCACCGCAACCAGGCACATGAGAAGCAAAATATGATGAGCGGTAATTGCAAAGGGTGAGCGGTGAAGGGGTAATTTGTTGGTGGTGGCTGTTGGAAAGGGGAATGTTCCGTTTTCGGGCTGTTTTGGGAAAAGTAGGCCAAAAACGGCTTTTGCCACAGACGCTCGCACGTCCTCCTGACGCTACGAGGTCAGAATTAGATTTTCAAGTTTCAAGGAAGATGCCGATAACTCTCTACACTTATATATCCCACGCAGCCCCACGCTGGCGCGAGACTAAAGTCTCGTGACAT
Organism: Rufibacter ruber; assembly: GCF_001647275.1. Lineage (GTDB taxonomy): Bacteria > Bacteroidota > Bacteroidia > Cytophagales > Hymenobacteraceae > Nibribacter > Nibribacter ruber_C. The sequence goes on from NZ_LRMM01000026.1 coordinate 46,408, forward strand.
GGGATGAAGCGAGTCTCCAGACTCGCCGGGAGCCAGCGGCTAAAAAAGTAAAAATGGAGTCTGGAGACTCCACTCACAGTGCGGCACGAGTCTGAAGACTCGCGCCAGATTCTTCAGCCATTCAATAAGCCGCCTTGCACAAAAGACCTCGTAGCGTCCGGAGGACCTGCGAGCGTCTCTGTGCCGTTTGCGTGGCCTACTTTTCCTAAAACAGGCCAAAAACGCAAAGCGGGTGAAGCCTACAGACCTCACCCGTTTCAAAAGAATAACGAACAACTAATAACGAATAACTATCCGCGCAAGCGGACGTCAATCTGCAGCTCATCTAACTGCGCCTGCGCGATAGGAGAAGGAGCATCAATCATGACATCACGGCCACTGTTATTCTTAGGGAACGCAATGAAGTCGCGGATAGAATCTGCCCCGCCAAAGAGCGAGCACAGACGGTCAAACCCGAAGGCGATACCCCCGTGCGGAGGCGCACCGTACTCAAAGGCATCCAGCAGGAACCCGAACTGCGCTTGCGCTTCCTCGGGCGTGAAGCCCAACAGGTTAAACATGCGGCTTTGCACGCCACGGTCATGTATCCGGATGGAGCCACCACCCACTTCCACACCGTTGATGACCATGTCATAGGCATTGGCGCGCACGGCGCCGGGGTTGGTGTCAATCAGGTCCATGTCCTCGGGCTTGGGTGAGGTGAACGGGTGGTGCATGGCGTGGTAGCGGTTGCTTTCCTCGTCCCACTCCAGGAGCGGGAAGTCCAGTACCCATAGGGTAGAGAACGTGTCTTTGTCACGCAGGCCTAAACGACTGCCCATCTCCAGACGCAGTTCATTTAAAGCTTTACGGGTTTTATCAGCGCCGCCGGCCAACACCAACAGCAAATCACCTGGCTGGGCGTTGAAGGCCTGCGCCCACTGCGCTAAATCTTCTGGAGAGTAGAATTTGTCAACGCTTGATTTTACGCTGCCGTCTTCCTGCACGCGGGCGTACACCAAACCGGTGGCACCCACTTGCGGACGCTTCACAAAATCTGTGAGCTCATCTAGTTGCTTGCGGGTGAAATGGGCGCTGCCGCTGGCGTTAATGCCTACTACTAACTCGGCGTCATCAAACACTTTGAAGCCTTTGTTCTTCACCAGGTCATTCAGCTCCACAAATTGCATGGCAAAACGGGTGTCTGGTTTGTCTGAGCCGTAGAGGCGCATAGCATCAGCGTACGTCATGCGGGGGAAGTCTCCCAGTTCAATGCCTTTCACGGCCTTGAACAGGTGCTTCACTAAACCTTCAAAGGTGTTCAGGATGTCTTCCTGCGTCACGAAAGACATCTCGCAGTCAATCTGGGTGAACTCCGGTTGGCGGTCGGCGCGCAGGTCCTCATCTCTAAAGCATTTCACAATCTGGAAGTACTTGTCAAACCCAGATACCATCAAGAGCTGCTTGAACGTCTGCGGAGACTGTGGCAGGGCGTAGAACTCGCCGGGATTCATGCGGCTGGGCACCACAAAGTCGCGGGCGCCTTCAGGCGTAGATTTAATCAAGACCGGCGTCTCTACCTCAATAAAGCCCTGGCCGTCCAGGTAAGAGCGGGTTTGCTGGCCCATGCAGTGGCGCAATTCCAGGCTTTTGCGCACGGGGGAGCGGCGCAGATCCAGATAACGGTATTTCATGCGCAGGTCGTCGCCGCCGTCGGTGTCGTCTTCAATCAGGAAGGGCGGCAGTTTGGCGGGGTTCAGGATTTCCAGCGCGGTTACTTTTATCTCAATCTCGCCGGTGGCGATTTTATCATTCTTAGACTCGCGCTCAATCACGGTACCGGTGGCTTTGACCACAAATTCGCGGCCCAGGGTGCGGGCAGTGGCCAGCACCGAGGCCTCAGAAACGCCTTCCTCCAGGCTTAGCTGCGTAATGCCGTAGCGGTCGCGCAGGTCAACCCAAAGCATGCCGCCTTTGTCGCGTGATTTCTGTACCCATCCGGTCAGGGTCACTTCCTGACCAACATTCTCCAGGCGTAATTCGCCGCAGGTGTGTGAACGAAGCATTGTGTCTCTTCTTTAGAACTAAGCTGCAAAGGTACGCATTGTTTTGGGAGTTGATAACAGCGGGCCGGAGAAGGTTGTAGATCTGGCGCAGGCTTGTCTATTCCCTTCTTTTAATTTAATAAAATAAAGAATATTATAAATTTAATATATCCTGATAAGAATAGTTTGAATTTATTTGTGGAGCCAAAAGTTCTGGTTTGATTGTTTGCTAACTTTATGCAGAAATGTAGCGCCCCCATACATTAAAATACATTTAAGTTAGAGGAGGGCATTTTATGAAACTTCAGGTAGTGCAGGCAGTTCGCTCTTGGTTCTTGCTTTTTCATTCAAAAAAGAAACATTCAGCTATCTACTACTCAAGTTCAAACTTTTTTGAAAAATATGGTTTTGCTGAGACGTTAACACAGTTGCAAAACCTATTGTCTGTTCAACATAGACCTGCCTATCAGGTAGAGAGCAGTATTTTCTTTCAAGCCATTCCCTTTGGGGCCACCGTAAGAGAGGTTGTGAAAAAACTGGGGGAGCCGGTTCATACTATGGCCTCTTCTGCAACTGTAGAAGGGCACAGTGCTTTAATCTTCAGGAGAAAAGTAGGAGCGATAGGTGTCACTTCCTGCGTCCATTTTTATGAAGGCAGATTTTTCCTTGCCCAGGAAGTGGTGAGGTATCCTACTGTGATGCAGGCAGACTTCTGTATTGTTTCGGCGGTAAAGGACCTGGCAAGGGTTTGCCTGGAGAGCCTGGGGGCCTCTTCTGTGGTGAGGGGGGCTTGTGGAGCCAGCGTGTCAATAGACCGTTCTGTGTATCTGCGCATTGATTATATCACTGGTGACCGGCTGGTTTGGCAGAAGCTAACGGGGCAAAGGCAGAAGGAGGCCGGAAAGAGCTTATTCAAAAGCATGGAGTTTTGGGGCAGTCAGCTAATCAAGCAGAGAAGTGAGGTTCCTTTGGGGGAGTAACTTTCCCCCTGGCCTGAACGGGTAACGTGCATACCGTTGCCGTGCTGGCTGAGATAGCTCAAACAGCGCCCCTGCGCCAGGTGTAGAACAGTCTGCTTCCAGGTAACGAATAGTGAAGCAACAGGAGATTGGTTCAGTTGAAGGAGCCCCTGATGGGGAGACAAACGGCGTTTAAGAGCTGTTTTTTATAAATCAGACCAAAACAGAGTACTGGAGAGGACAGTGCAACTATGCCGCGTGCCAGTAAACAACCAAGGGAAGAATAGATGTAATAAATCCGGTTGAGGTTTTGCACTTTACCGTTGGTAAAATAATTGTTAGGTATTTAAACAAGTATTTACCGGTACTATTTTTATAATATTTGATTTAGCTGCCAGCTCTGAATATATTTGTCTATTGCCTTAAAAAAGTTTCTTTCAGATATCCTGCATTTTTCAAACCAACCATAAAGCACCAGAGGACGTAGCACATGCATCAGTTTTTTACTCTAGTTTTCCAGAAAAACCTTCCATTCCTGAAAGGCAGAAAACGGATGTATTCTGCCAGTTTCACCAAGGACGATTATTTTGAACGGTACAGCTTTGCCGGCACCTTAAACCAACTTCTTAAGGTGCTGCAAGCAACGCCGTCTCCTGTACTGCTTACGCAAGAGAAGGTTTGTTTTCAGAACATTCCCTTTGGCACTTCTTTGAAGGAGGTGGTGAAAGTGATGGGGAAGCCGCAGCATGAGGTATCTGCCCAGGCCGAGGTGCCCGGGCACAAGGCGTTTATTTTTAAAAGGAAAGTGGGCCCCATTGGCGTCACCTCTTGTCTGCATTTCCTGCACGGAAAGTTATTCCTGGCCCAGTGTGTGGTACGGCACCCTTCACCAGAGGAAGTGGCCTATATGGCTTCTGTATTACAGGAGAAGTTTCCGCCCGTGCTCCCGCAGGAGGTGAAAACATCTTTTGCGATCTGTGATGGGCTTGGAAACCAGGTGGTACTGGATCAGACCTCGTACTTACGAATCAATTATATCTGGGCTGATGAAGGAGTAAGGTATGCCCTGCATGCGCTAGCCCGCAGGCAAAAGGTTTCTTAAGCCAGGTGTGGCGGGGCAATTTGTTCCCCTGCTACGCATGTCTCTTCCTGAAAGGACTATGCAATGACGTTGTGTAGTCCTTTTGCTTTTAGAACCATCCATTCCTGGCGTATGGGCTGCAGAGTATCCTGCCAACACCGAAGCGGTTTCCTGTTTTTTGTAGCGCTGTTACAAGGTTCTAAACCGCATAGGCAGCACCCTGCTCTGGCCAGTGGGGCTTCCAATTCAAATAACCACTAAGTAAGCCGTACCTGCTCTCTGTTTTAGGGCTTGAGCCTGTTTAGTGTTTTCTGATCATAGGCGCAAGTTTCTGCTTTTTGGTAGTCTTTTGAAACTATTTGCTTCTGTTTCTGGCCTGTTTTCGCAAAAGAAGAGCCAAAACAGCGACACAAGCGGGTGCTGGCGCCAGTACAGAAGCTATCTAAAGCTCATTTTGGGAAATGCTAAACAGGCTCCTTGTTTAAATTTTGATTTTGCGAGCGAAAATTGGGAGCGAAAGGTTCTGGCGAAGCGTTTTTTGAGCAGCATACGCCCCACTATGGTGCGAGAAAAAGGCAAAGTCAGGTTCTTTTGATGCCCGTTTGCAGCACAAAAGGCAAATTTAAACATGCTCTTAGGGCTGTTTTTCTGAAAACAGGCTGAAAACAGATTTTTCTCGGGTGCAGCTACCCCAGGCCGAAACTGAGTAAATTTTACGCTACCTGGCTAATGCCTTCTCTCGCAGAAGCTGTAGAGCTCTGGATCACAAAACCTGTAGCCGTAAGCAGGCCTTAAAATTCTCCTACAGCTTTCTTGAAATCCTCTAAGCAGGTGGGGAGAGGCTAACCAATGAACCATGTGGGCCTGCAGTTAATACTTGTTCTAAAATGAGAGGAAAAAATTTTGGCTCATTTTAATAAAAAATTTAACTGGTTTTGCCGGGTTTTGTAGTATGTTAGCAAAATATTGCATCATAAGAGTGGCTTTCAAGGGCAAAGCCAAAAAATGGAGAAATAGATTTGCGCATTCGTCGGGGTAAAAATGATTTTCAACGGATAAAACGGGGTGATTAACGTCTTTTCAAGTTGATTGAGCCAATTCACGGAATTTTACAGCACTATTTTATGAAAACCATTGCACTTAACTAAAGAATCTCCTTATATTTGTGTCATTCTTGTAACTAGTTGTAATTTTTAGGAGTATAAAAGACTCCTGATTCGCTGGTTAGAGGATTCCCCCGCAGAAGATTGGTTAGAAAAGTCAATAAAAATATCAAGATGATTCAAAATATCAGAATTGTGTTGGCGCTCGTGTGCTTTGCAGCTGTTTCCTTTACTTCAGTTGCTGGCGGTGGCGGAGGAGATGTGGCTAAATCTATGGCCGCCTCAAAAATGCGGGTGAAAGAAATCACCCAGGTGCTGAAGCAAAACCCACAAAATGCTCAGGCATACGCAGACCGTGCGGCTGCTAAGTTGGAGTTGGGCGATGCGTTTGGTGCCATCAAAGATTTTAACGCGGCCGTTGCCATCGCCCCTGAGAATGTTAATTTCCTGCAGGCCCGTGGTAATGCTTTCATCATGGTAGAGGCCTTCAAAGAAGCCTTGAATGATTTCAACGTGGCTCTTTTGAACAACCAATCTGTTGAGCTGATCTATGACCGCGCCGTTGCCAAGTTTCATTTAGAAGATTATGAAGGTGCTTTGAGTGACCTTGACCAAGTGGTTGCCGCGGCGCCAACGCATGACAAAGCCCTTTACAACCGTGCCGTTGTGAAAATGGACATGAAACAGACAGAAGGTGCCATTGCTGACCTGAACGTATTCTTACAGCAGAACCCTAACCATGAGCAAGCCCTCTTTACGTTAGAGCTGGCCAAATCTCAGCTGGAGAAAAAAATAGCGAAGCGATAATTCCATACTTTATATAAAAGCAGAAAGGCGAGATGAAAATCTCGCCTTTCTGCTTTTATGGGCGTAGCTAAATGAGTTGGGCAAAGCATTGGCTGTTTTTGGCCTGTTTTTCTGAAAACAGGCAAAAACAGAGATTGGCAGGCTTGACTCTGCAACCGAACACCTCAGCGGCCCTACGTGCCACTCTAGAGCGTAGGAGCCAGAAGTTTACTCAGCACATCCCACACCACCACGCCCACGGTCACAGACACGTTCAACGAATGCTTGGTGCCAAACTGCGGAATCTCCAGCACCCCATCAGCGGCCTCTATCACCTCGTCTTCTACCCCAAAGACTTCATTCCCGAACACAAAGGCGTATTTCCCGTCGGCCGCGGGCTGGAAGTGGGGGAGCTCTATGCTGCCCTCAGCCTGCTCAACGGCCCAAACAGCATAGCCTTGCTGCTTCAACCCCTGCACGGCCTCCAGCGTGGTGGGCACGTGGGCCCACTCCACTGATTCGGTGGCGCCCAGCGCTGTCTTGTGAATCTCCTTGTTGGGCGGCGTGCCGGTAATCCCGCAGAGGTAGATCTTTTCCACGGCAAAGGCATCTGCGGTTCTGAAGGTGGAGCCCACGTTGTGCAGGCTGCGCACGTTGTCTAAAACCAGCACCAACGGATTTTTTTGCTTATTTTTGAAGTCCTCCACCGAGTCCCGCTGGAGTTCTTCCATGCTTAATTTGCGCATAGTCAAAGGTGTTTTTCGGCGTAGCCGAAGAATGGAGTGCAAAGGTAACACATTGGGAGGACAGACGCGTTTTTGGCCTGTTTTTCAGAAATGAGACCAAAACCAGCGGCAGGCAAAGGAAGAAACGGGAGAGCCGTTATTGGCCTGTTTTTCTGAAAACAGGCCAAAAACAGGAAATAGGAAGAGGAAATTCTGACGCGCATTCCGTGCCCCTTTGAAGGGGGTGGGGGGATGACCAAGGCCGTTGAGAGGTGAAAAGCATTAGTTTTACGCCAAAACAGCTGGCAGAAAAGCCAACAGGAACGCCTTTGTCTGCACAAGAAATCAGGCCCCTGCCCCCGTCAAAGGCGGACTGGAGGCGTGATTTTTTCAGAAAGAGCAAAACCAGGCAAAGCCGTTTTTGGCCTGTTTTCTGTAAAACAGGCAAAAAACGCATTAGAAAGAAAAATAAAGAGGTGTCTGATGGGCTAAACCAGGAGCAGAAATTCCAAACGAGCACATCAGTACCTTAAAAATATTAGCACATTACCACCTTGAGTAAATCTGCAGAGTTCAGCGCCACGCCGCTGATGAAACAATACAATGCCATCAAGGCCAAACACCCGGGCGCGCTCCTGCTGTTCCGGGTGGGAGATTTTTACGAGACCTTCGGTGAAGATGCCATCAAGGCCAGCAAAATTCTGGGCATCATGCTCACCAAGCGCGGCAACGGCAGCGCGGCTGAGACGGCCCTGGCCGGTTTTCCGCACCACTCTATGGACACGTACCTGCCCAAGCTGGTGCGGGCGGGGGAGCGGGTGGCCATCTGTGACCAGCTGGAAGACCCTAAAACCGTGAAAGGCATTGTGAAGCGCGGCGTGACCGAGCTGGTGACCCCGGGCGTGTCGTTCAATGACCAGGTGCTGGACCAGAAACGCAACAACTACCTGGCGTCATTGCACTTCGGGAAGGAGCTGATTGGCATAGCGCTGCTGGATGCCTCTACCGGTGATTTCATGCTGGCGCAGGGCGATGCGGGCTACGTGGCGAAGCTGCTCCAGAATTTCGGCCCCGCCGAGGTGTTGTTCTGCAAAGGCAAGAAAGAGACGTTCTTCCAGAGCTTCGGGCCGGATTTTTGCCATTACGGGCTGGACGAGTGGGTGTATAGCTATGACTTTGCGCTGGAGACGCTCACCAAACAGTTCAATACCCAGAGTCTGAAAGGTTACGGGGTGGAAGGTCTCACCGAGGGCATTACCGCTGCGGGCGCCGTGCTGCACTACCTGGCAGAGACCCAGCACCATGACCTGCGCCACATTTCGGCCGTGGGCCGATTGGAGGAAGACCAATACGTGTGGCTGGACCGCTTCACGGTGCGCAACCTGGAGCTGATTTATCCGCAGCACCCGGAGGGCGTGCCCTTGATTGACGTGCTGGACAATACTATTACGCCCATGGGTGCGCGCCTGCTGCGCCGATGGCTGGTGCTGCCCTTGAAAGACGCGGCGCAAATAAGAAGAAGGTTAGACACTGTGGAAGGGTTGCAGGAACGCCCCGAGCTGCTGCAGGACATCAGCCATTACCTGAAGCAGATCAGTGACCTGGAGCGCCTCATTTCTAAGGTGGCCGTGCGCCGCGTGAACCCGCGGGAGCTGCTGCAGTTGGCGCGGGCGCTGGAGGCCACGCTGCCCATCAAAGAACTGCTGGCGGTGAGCGGCGTGCCCGCCCTGCAGAAACTGGCCGACCAACTTTTGCCGTGTGAACGCATCAGGGACGAAATCAAAGCCATTCTCAAACCAGACGCGCCCGTGCTCACCAACCAAGGAAACCTGGTGAATGACGGCATTGACGCCGAGCTGGACGAACTGCGGGCCATTGCGTTTTCGGGCAAGGATTACCTGCTGCAGCTTCAGCAGCGCGAGGTGCAGAACACGGGCATTTCATCGTTGAAGATTGCCTATAACAAGGTGTTCGGGTATTACCTGGAGGTGACGCACGCGCACAAAGACAAGGTGCCCAGCTCCTGGATCAGGAAACAGACGCTGGTCAATGCCGAGCGCTACATCACCGAGGAACTCAAAACCTACGAGGAGAAGATTCTGCACGCCGAGGACCGCCTGTATGTGATTGAGCAGCGCATTTTCAACGAACTGGTCTTGAGTACCGCCGAGTTTGTGCCCCAGATTCAGCAGAACGCCAAGGCGCTGGCCGTGCTGGACTGTCTGGCCAACTTCGCGCAGCTGGCGCAGCAGAACAACTATGTGAAGCCAGAGGTGGATGAGAGCACAGTGCTGAATATTACCCAAGGCCGTCACCCGGTGATTGAGAAACAACTGCCGCCCGGTGAGCGCTACGTGCCCAATGATATCAGGCTGGATAATGACGAGCAGCAGATCATCATCATCACGGGGCCCAACATGGCGGGTAAAAGTGCCTTGCTGCGACAGACGGCCTTGATTGTGCTCATGGCGCAGATTGGCTGTTTTGTGCCCGCCGAGGCCGCGCAGTTGGGCGTGATTGACAAAATCTTCACCCGCGTGGGCGCCTCAGACAACCTGAGCCGGGGCGAAAGTACGTTCATGGTGGAGATGACCGAGACAGCCAGCATCCTGAACAACCTCTCTGACCGCAGCCTGGTTTTGATGGACGAGATTGGCCGCGGCACCAGCACCTATGACGGGATTTCCATTGCCTGGGCCATTGTAGAGCATTTGCACAACGCTCCCAAAGGTCGGGCCAAAACCTTGTTCGCTACGCATTACCATGAACTGAACCAGCTCACCGAAGATTTCCCCCGCGTGCGGAACTACAACGTAAGCGTGAAAGAAAGCAACGGCAAGATTTTGTTCATGCGCAAACTGGTGGAAGGGGGCAGCGCCCACAGCTTCGGGATACAGGTGGCCCAGATGGCGGGCATGCCCAACAGCGTGGTCATACGCGCCAGCGAAATCATGCACCACCTGGAGCAGGAGAAGATCAGCCATCCGCACCAAGACCCGCAGGAAACCCTAAAAAGCCTGCCCAAGCAGCCGTACCAGCTCAGCATGTTTGAACTCAACGACCCGCAACTGGTGCGCATCAAAGAAGTGTTTGAGAAGCTGGACATTAACACCATTACGCCGGTTGAGGCGCTGCTCAAGCTCAACGAGCTGAAAATGCTGGTAGACAAGAAATAGGGGCCTCGCCCTGGTCCCTCTCCCGCAGAGAGGGGAGCGTGCTTTTCCGTTTTTCGCCTGTTTTGGCGAAAACAGGCCAAAAACGGCATTTACGGGTCCTTTCTGGCGCGAATCTTCAGACTCGTGGCAAAGGATGAAGCGGGTCTCCAGACTCGCCGGGAGGCACTGAAAGAAAACACGGAGTCTGGAGACTCCAACCATCTTTCGGCGCGAGTCCGGAGACTCGCGCCAGCGTAGCCTAAAAAGGAAACCTTATTTCTGGGCTGTTTTCAGGAAAACAGCCCAGAAACGCGTGAGGGTAAGAAAAGACTGAAAAATTTTCTGCCTGATTTTCAGAAAGAAATGCGTTTGGTGAAGATTTTTTTGTGGGCACCTCTTGACTTTAGAGAAAAAGCGCCTACCTTTGTATCACTAATTCAAACAGCGAGTTAGTAAAAACGCGAAAGTAGCTCAGTTGGTAGAGCGCGACCTTGCCAAGGTCGAGGTCGCGGGTTCGAACCCCGTCTTTCGCTCCAGATAAAAGACGTTGCTTCGGTAACGTCTTTTGTTTATCTACCTACTCCGTTTCTCCTGTAGGAACGGGATGCCGGGATGGTGGAACTGGTAGACACGCAAGACTTAAAATCTTGTTTCCATTAGGAAGTGCGGGTTCGATTCCCGCTCCTGGTACTTGAAAGCCCTGAATCAGCAATGGTTCAGGGCTTTTTTGTTTTCTTGCTAAAGTATTCTGGTTTCTGCATTAGAGGGCTAAAACGCGGGTGTAAGCGGACGCTTGCGCCCACGTTTTTGGCTTATTTTTACAAAAAAAGCCTAGTAACAGAAGCTTACTTTTTAAAAGGCACATGCAGACGCTTGTGCCAGGGCCAGAAAGAAAACTCTAAAACATCTTCCTTAGCTATTCAGTGTTTTCCATCAACTTTCTCAAATTATTTGGAAGCCTATAGTTTTTATGAGGTGGTCAGTTAAGAACTAGTTGGGAACAATGGGGAAGTAATAAAAAGTTGGGCTGACGGTCCCGAGGATGGCCGTTTCCTAAGACCGGAAATCAAATGAATAGTGTTACGGCGTTTCTAAGTCAATGGACAGGGAAACCACGTAATTGCGGCCGGGTTCGGGCAAGTTCAGAATGCGGTAGCGGCTCAGGTGGTTGAGGTATTTCCCATTCAGCAGGTTCTGCACCTGAAAGCCCAGCTGCCCCCACTTCTGCTGGCCCAAATGTATTCCGGTAGTCAGGCTCACTAAAGAATACGCGTCTGTTTCCAGTTCATTGCGCTCCACGCGGTGCTGCGCCGCATAATACCCGTAGTTGACTTTGAAGTAACCATTTTGCAGGTAAGTGGTTAGGCGGGGCAGGTTGTACTCGGCATCGGCCTGCAGTGCGAAGGGAGGGGTGAAGGGCAGGGGAAGCTGCGTGGTGCGGTTCTGAGCCCATACGTATTCGGCCGTGAGGCCGAAAGTCAAGGTCTGCAAGAGAAAATATTTGGCCGTGGCCTCGGCCCCCGTGTGCAGCGCCCGGGTCTGCCGGAAGCGGTACAATTGCCCCGCCTCAGCCACAGGGTACAGGCTCCCGTCAATGTTCACCGTGGGAAAAATGCCCGACGGGCTCAGGTAAATGTAGTTCTGGAACAGGTTGAAAAACGGCGTAACCGACAGCTGCAGCCGCTCATTGTCATAGCTCACGGCCACATCCAACTGGTATCCTTGCTCGGGTTTCAACGTAGCATCGCCTTGTTCATACCTAAACGTGCCGTGGTGCATGCCGTTGGCGGTGAGTTCGGCGGCCGCCGGAATCCGGAACGTTTTCCCGAAGTTGGCTTTGAGCCCCCAGCGCTCCGTGGGGTTGCAGGCCACACCCAAAGACCCGCTCCAGCCCCAGAAATCCCGGTTCACGCGCGGGCTCTGCTGAATGGTGGCAAGGTAGCGGTTCTCATAGTAGAAAGTCCGCTGTTCCTCCTCGGCCGAAAGATGGCCATAATCCACCCGCAGGCCGCCGTTGGCGATCCATTTCTTGTGCAGGCGGTATTTGGAGAGGGCGAAGAAACCAACCTGCTGGCTTTTGAAATGAGGAAGCAAAAACTCAAAACCGGCCTGTCGGTTTTTCTGAGCCTGTGCCTGTAAGCCGAAAGTGGGTTCCAGTTTTCCGCTGAAATGCGGAAAGTAGCGGATATTCGCCGTAGCGGTCTGCAGGTCCAGCTGGGTAGCCAGATGGTTGCTGTCTTCTGACGGAGCCCCGTGTGCGTGCGGTGCTGAAAGTTCTTTACGGTGGTTGCGCTGATACCCTAAATCTGCCTCCAGCCAGTTTTTGCCCAGTTGAATGTTGCTGTTGGAGATGATTTTGAAATGGTTAATGTCCTGGCTAGGGAAGGCAATGTTGCGGCGGCTTCCGTCTGGTGTGAGCATATACGCCCGTGGTATACCCATGGCCCCGCTGAAAATGCCCACCTGCTGGTTGTAGTTGGAGACAGTCAAATGTGTATAGCCCCAGTTCTTGTTCACGCCCACCGTACCTGAAAAGTGGTTTTCCCGACCGGCCGTGTTCTTGAGCCTCCCGTCATAAATGGGCAGCACGAAGCGGTTGTAGGTAAAGGTCTCAGCGGGTACTTTGTAATCCGCGTAGCGGAGGTGGGTGGCCCTTACCCGGAAAGTGAGGCCGCGGTGGTTCCCTGCGGTGGCGACCGTGGTGCCGTAGGTGTCATTGTTGGAGCGGTAGATGCCGCGTACACTGGCCGTGTAGTGCCCTTCCTGCACTGCCACCGGGTGCGAGATGCGCACCACACCGCCCAAAGCATCAGAACCGTGCATTAAACTGGCCGAGCCTTTCACTATCTCCACCTGCTCCACATTGAACTGGTCAATCTCCAGGCCGTGGTCTGAACCCCATTGCTGCCCCTCCTGCTTAATGCCGCTATCGGTGACCAATACGCGGTTGAAGCTCAGGCCCCGGATGACGGGTTTAGAAATGCCTACGCCCATGTTGATGGCGCTTACCCCCGGCAGTTTCTCCAACGTTCCCATAAGCGAGGCGCCAGCATTTTGATTGATATAGGTTTCATCTGCGGTTTGGGTGAGCACCGAGCTTTCCTGCTGGTTCAGCTGCGCCCCATGGCTCTGCACCACCACCTCCTGCAGTTGCTGGTTAGAGGGCTGCAACGTTAAAGAAACCGAAACAGGTTCCTGCGCCACGGTGACTGATTTGGTGAGGGTGGCATAGCCCACCATGGAAACCTGCAGCCAGTAATGGCCTGGCCTCACCTGGTTCAACTGAAATCTGCCCTGCACATCGGTCTGGGTGCCTTGCAGCGTCTCCTGCAAGTGCACTGAGGCTCCAATTAGTGGCTGGCCCTGCACGTCCTGCACCTGGCCCTTAATGCTTTGCACCGCCTGCGCCGATGCCTTCTGCGGGAAAAAAGCCAGTCCGCATAGCGCTGTGAACAAGGCCAGCAAGATGACCGCTTTTCTCACCCAAGTAGGCTTTTGGTTTATTAAATTCATAGAAGGTGAATCAAAATTTGTGTGCGTTTTTCGGTGTTTTTTTAAAAACAGCCCGAAAACAGAAGGCGGGTTGAAAGCGGTTTAGGGCTTCACCACTACTTTCAGTTTTTTTGTGACTTTGTTGTTTTTGGTATCAAACACCTCCACCGTGAACTTGTATTCGCCCGTGGGCATGTAAGTCGCAAAAGTGAAAGGAATGCTGAAAGTGGCCTGGGTGCCCGCTGTGGCTGGGAAAAACTGTTGGTCCACGGTAAAAGGCTGGTTGGCCGGGTCGGAGTAGCTGATTTCCACTCGGCCCTCGTTCAACGAAACTGCATCAGTGACGGTGCCGCTGAAGGGAACGGTGCTGCCGCGCTTTACGGTTACGGTTTCTGCCGTGGGGCTGGTCATGGTCAACTGCGGAGGGGTGGTGTCGGTGGGGTTAGAGACATGCACGCTGTAAACCTGAGGAACCGCCTCAGTGCCGGCTTTGTCGGTGGCGTAAAGGAGCAGGTGGTAGTTGCCGGGGGTGGCGTCTGCTGGTACCTCCAGTTCTTCCACCACTTTGTAATCTTTGCCAGTGGCCTCTTTGATGCGCACCACAAACCAGGGCGTGCCCCGGCGTAAGCCGCTGCGGTGGCCGTGGCAGTCAAAGTTGTTGTGCACGTCAATTTTGTACTGTGAGAGCGCCACATCATCAGTGAAGTTAAAGTGCAAGGTGAGCTTGCCGCCTGTGGTCACAGAAAAAACACGGTCCTCAGTATGGCCGCAAACGGTGCCTTTGCCATACTGGGGGGCGCTTTGGATGAGGGTAATGACTGGTTTCTCCGTATCGGGTTTTTCTTGTTCGGGTGCTTCATCGCCACAGGAGGAAAACAGCACAATGCTTAAGAGGAGGAAGGCGAAGTTTTTCATTTGATAACTAGGATTTTAGTGGCTATTGAAATGGCATCAGACTGCAACAGGCAGAGGTAGGTACCTGCGGCCAATTGGGCCGAGGGAAAGTGGGCAACATGCTCACCCACAGTTTGGCGTTTTGGCATCAGTTCCAGAAGAGCGTTGCCCTGAAGGTCTAACAGCGTGAGGCTCACCGTGGATGGGCTTGCCAGGGCATAGCGGAGCTGAATGTCCTGACCGCTCTGAATGGGGTTGGGAGAAGGCGGGTACAGCGTGAGTTGCTCTTTCTGCACAAATTCGTCTTTGATGCCCGTCACGGTCATTTCCACAATGGGAAACAGCGCGAAATGCGTGGCGATGTTGGTGAAGTTCTGGGTTCTGAAATCCACCCATTTCTCATAAGCGTGCTCATGTTGCTGCACCGCGTTGCGCCCGAAGTTCTCAAAATCAGCGCTGGGGCGGCTACCGTTGATGCCGCTGTAGAGGCCGATGGTGTCACCGTCGTAGCCGCCATGGGCGTAATCATGCAGGTCAAAGGTCACGAAGAACGAATCTTGCACGGCAATGGGTGCGTCAAAGGTGGTGGTCATGGCAGCACCGTTCAGCCGCAAATCAGCGTATCGCACGTCTTTGCTGGCCAGCCGGGCGTGGGGCAGTTTATTGGTACCCACGCTGTACACCCTGAAGGAGGCTAGGTTATTAGCATGGGCATACTTACCGCCGTGGTGACTAATGATGCCTATTACTTTGGCGTTTCCACTCACATAATATTTCTCGGCGTATTGTTGGTTAAACCGGTAGTTCTGGCCGAGCCAATAGCCCCAAGTGCCCGAGTTAGTGTATTTGCGCAGCTCCTGGGGGTGCTGAGGCAGAAGGTTCCTGAGGGTGCGGGTGGTGGTTTGGGCAAGGGTGATGGTGGAAGCCAGTAAGAGGAGTGCTGATAGAAACCACCATTTATATTTTTTCTTCATGGGCTGAAAATGGTAAGATTCCCCACTGCCAATCAGTGGGGAATCAGGTGAATAAGTAAGTTTTATTGAATAACCATGCGGCTAGCCATGCGTTGGTCACCAGCTTGCACGAGTAAGATGTAAAGGCCTTTGGCGTTCTGGGGAAGCTGTAGCTCAGTAGCGTGCTCCCCTGTGTTTTTACGGCCCAGCGATTGCTGCAGCACGGTTCTGCCGCTCATGTCCACCAGACGCACCTCCACCTCGGCGGTAACCGCCACCCCGAATTTCACCTGCACTTTGTCTTGGGCTGGGTTAGGGTATGGGGCGTATAGCTTGAGCGAGCCATTGCTTACGTAGTGATCTTTGATACCCGTCACGTTTGAGAACTGCACCACTGGGAACATACCCAGATAGCCACTGTAGTTGAAGCCTGTGCGCATATCATGCCAGACACGGCCCGAGTGGGTATGCGCCCTCACTGCATTACGGATTACCTCATGGTCACTGGTAGGTCTGGTGTTGTTGCTGGTATGTAGCAGTGCAAAGTTATCTCCTTCAAAACCGCCATGGGCGTAGTCTGTAAAGTTGAGCGACAGGTAAAAGGCATTCTCTACGGGCACCGGGGCATTGAACGTGGTGGACATGGAGGTTTTATCCACCTTTACCTCTTTGTACCACACGTCTTTTCGGCCCAGTTTACGGCTGGGCAGTCCATCAGCTCCTATGTCAAACACATTGAACTCGGCCACGTTGGGCGACTGGCTGTTCACCTCTCCTGTGTGGTAGCTCACCACGCCTACTACCGCTGCCTTGCCCGAGACCTCAAACCGCTCCGCAAATTCCTCAATGTAGCTGTTTCCCATTCCGGTGAACTGGTAATCAGTCTCCCACCACTCTTTGGCTTTCACCACCGAGTCTTGCAGGGCAATGGTAGAAGCAAAGTTGCGGAGGGTATGCTGCTCAGGTTGTAAGGTGAGGGTGAAAGGGGCTGGACTCTGGTCATTGGCACCCGTGGCATTGTCTGTGAAGCGGTAAACAGCGCCGTTGCGGCCCACGGCCCACCCGTGGTTCAGGTCAGTAAAGGAATGCGCGTACGTGCGGTTGTCTACCTCGGTTTCAGTCCAGGTGTGACCGCCATCGGTGGTAGAGAGAATGGTGCCGTGGCTGTCTCTGCGACCAGTTACCCAACCGCGGTGCGGGCTGGTGAAATGCACGTCAAAGAAATGCGAGACAAAGGCAGGCGGAATGATTTGCAGCCTCCAGGTCTGGCCTCCGTCTATGGTTTTCAGCACGTAATCATGGTCACCCACCGCCCAGCCGTGTTGGGCATCTGTGAAGTGTACTGCGTTCAGGGGTCTGAGGGTGCCGCTGGGTTGGCGGGTCCAGGTCTGGCCGCCATCAATAGATTTGGCAATCACGCCGTTCCGGCCTACGGCCCAACCTGTTGTTTCATTCAAAAAGAAAACACCGTTGTACAGCATGCCCGCTATCCCAAGCGTTTCTGTATGGGCGCGCCAGGTGGTACCGTCATAGCGAAGAATGGTGCCAGCGCTCCCCACCGCCCAGCCTTTGGGCGGAGAAGTACTGCCTGCCGCCCGCTTTAAAAAGAAGACATGGTGTAGGCTGTACTCAGTGCCCTGCGGGTGTGCGGGAAGGGTTTGGGTTTGCCAATTCTGGCCGCCGTCTGCGGTAGCCAGAAGCGCATTGGGGTTTGAAGCCACCACCCAGCCGTGCTGGTCATCGGCGAAGGCAACTTTTTTGAAATTGGCTTTGTCCAGAGGGGCAGGCAGGTTAATGTTTTCCCATGTCTCGCCGCCGTTCTGGGTCCGGATGAGGGTGCCCGCGTCACCCACAGCCCAACCGTGGGTCTGGCTCAGGAAGGTTACCCCCATGAGGTTGTGGTAAAGAAAAGCCTGCCGTTTGTTCTGCCAGGTATCGCCGCCGTCTGTGCTTACATACACGGTGTTGGGCGTCATGATGGACAAGGCGATGACCGTTCGGCCATCGGGGGAGACGTCTAAGTATTGGAGATGCTGACCAGGCTGGTCCAGCACTTTGGCCCAGGTTTGGCCGCCGTTGGTGGTTTTGTAAATGTACTGCTGTGCGTCTACCAGAAACCCTACCGTGGCACTTTGAAACTGCATCTGCGTGAAGTTCAGGTTAGGGTTTTGGAGAATATCTTCCGGTAGGGCTGTGATGGTCCAGGTTTGGCCGCCATTGGTGGTGTGCAGAAGCGCCTTGTTGTCGTGGTCCAGTACCCATCCGGTTACGGCATCAATGAAGCTGACGTGGTAGAAGCCGTTACTGCCAGAGGCGTGAACGGGATAGGTAAGGTTTTGCCAGGTGCGGCCACCGTCTACTGTTTTCATGATGGAATTGAGCCCCACCAGATAACCCGTTTGCCCCGCCATGACCAGATCGCTGGCCCACAGGCCTTCGGGGGTATCGGCTTCCGCCCAGGTTTGCCCTTGGTTTTGGGTGTGGTACAGCTTTACTACCCCCTCGTCATAGGTCATCACCAAACCAGATTGCTCACTTATCACCCGCACAAACTGCGGGTAACCCTTGACGGGCGTGGGCAGCGGAGCCCAGGTTTGGCCGCCGTTCTGGGTCTGGTGCAGCTGGCCTGCTTCATTGACGGTCCAGCCGGTAGTGGCATTGAGGAAATGGGAAACCGTGAAATCTACCTCTGCGGGAACATTGGCTGGTAACCAGGTTTGGCCTGAGTTGAGGGAATACAGCGCTATTTTGGGGTAGCCCGTGACAAACAGGTGTTGGGCCGAAAGCGCAAAAACCTTGCTGTACTGGTCTGGTTCCCGGCCCCGCTGGTGCTGCCACGTTTGTGCAAATGTTAAAAAAGGAAGTGTGAGGAAATGGAAAAGCAATAGGGGGAAGATGGTTTTGTAGACTATCGGTCTCATGGGTAGCTGAAGTGAATATTCTGGAAATCAATGAAGTAAGTTCCATCTGCTGGTGCTGCATTTTCTGTTTTAGGGCTGTTTTCCGGAAAAACAGCCTAAAACA
>NZ_LRMM01000027.1 GCF_001647275.1 Rufibacter ruber
CAGGGATCTTTCTTTGTTTTGCCGGTTCCTGAATTTTTCTGAAAACAGCGAAAACAGAAATATTTTAAGTGTATACATGCCCCTTGTAGAGACAGCACCAGAAAGGCAGGACGCTGCAGAAAATTCTGCCAGACAAGCGCCTGCCCCATGCGCAGCGCCTGTTGTTGGCTCACCTGTATCAGCTGCGCAGCCAGGCAAACACAAAAATTGTTGAACAAAAGGAGAGGAATTACAGTAGATGGTTGGTTAACCAGATAAGAAAGAGAGGCTGAACTAGATAAAAACTCTTTTACCCTTACCGTGAACCAGATGACAGATTTTCCTTTTTAAGATATCTCTGAAATAAAATTGAATTTCTTTTATGGAATTACCCAAAGCGCCGCATCTAGAGAGTATGAAAGCGACAAGCGCACTTTTTATTCCATACAGAGAGAGACATTTATACCATCAGAGAGCAGATCAAGGATTTGGCTTTCTGGCACTTTCCTAAAGGATACCACCAAAGCGTTGTTATCAAATCATTAAGGAACCAGACACGTCTTACCAAGACATAACATTGCGTTATCTTTGCATTATGACTACACCTGAGCAAACAGCTTCTGACCTTAGGAAAGCCCAACTGGAGGCTTTTGGCAGGCTGCTGGATATTCTGGACGAGCTGCGCGAGAAATGCCCCTGGGACCGCAAACAAACCATGTCCAGCCTACGCCACCTCACCATTGAGGAGACCTATGAGCTGTCTGATGCCATTTTGCGGGAAGACATGCCGGAGGTCAAGAAGGAGATAGGAGATGTGATGCTGCACCTGGTTTTTTATGCCAAGATAGCGTCTGAGCGCGGTGATTTTGACTTAGCTGAGGTGCTTCACGCCCAGTGTGACAAACTGGTGTTCAGGCACCCGCACATTTACGGCGACACCACAGCAGAGACAGAAGAGGAGGTAAAACAGAATTGGGAAAGTTTAAAACTGAAAGAAGGCAATAAATCTGTTTTAGGGGGCGTTCCTTCATCACTCCCTGCCTTGGTAAAAGCCATGCGCATACAAGAGAAGGCCCGCGGTGTTGGTTTTGACTGGGATGAACCGTCAAAAGTCTGGGAGAAAGTAGAAGAGGAAATGCAGGAGTTCCAGGCTGAATTCAACAAACCTCACCTTACCCCTGAAGACAAGTCAAAAGCCACCAGCGAGCTGGGGGACGTCCTGTTTTCACTGATCAACTTTGCCCGCTTTCTGGATCTTAACCCTGAGGAGGCCTTAGAGAAGACAAATCTAAAGTTCATACAGCGGTTCCAGTATTTGGAGGCAGCAGCGGCAAAAGCAGGAAAAAGCTTAAAGCAAATGTCACTGCCAGAAATGGATGCCTATTGGAATGAAGCCAAAACAAAAAGTAACCCAAAGTAAAAGGTTCTGAAAACTTAAACTTAACCAAGAGCCAATTGTAGATTTTGTATTTTTTTATGGGTATTATTTGATATTTTGCGTTTAAATCCCTAGGCTTGTATTTATGTTGCTCCAGAAGGCTTTAATGAAACAAGAATAGATAAAGCCCAAGTGAATTATTAAAGCAGAAAGAGCATTTACTTTTTAACAACAATTATTTTTAACAAACACAGTAACACAAAACAACTAAACCTAAATTTTTAGAACCAATGGAAAAAAAGAGTGCACCTGCAGCTGCAAAACCAGTACAAAAGAGTGAAGGCAAAGCAGGCTCAATGTTTGCAAGCATCGTTATTCCAATAGCAATTATCGCTGCGGTATGTATTTACCTGTTTATCTTGGGTAACCCAGCCAACTTTGAAGGCGGAAACAATGAAAACCACCCACTTCCTGGCAACATGCTAGGTCAGGTTTACAAAGGAGGTTTCATTGTACCAATTTTGATCGCGATTAACATCTTGGTAATCACTTTCTCAATTGAGCGTTTCTTAACCATCAGCAAAGCAAAAGGTGGTAAAGGCCTTGAGTCTTTCGTACGTAGCGTACGCCAGAAAATGAATGTGAATGACATCAACGGTGCTATTGCTATCTGTGACCAACAAAAAGGGTCAGTAGGTAACGTTGTAAAAGCTGGTTTGTTGAAATACCAGGAAATGCACAACGAGCATGGCATGACCAAAGATCAGCGTATCCTGGCCATCCAGAAAGAGATTGAAGAGGCAACTGCCCTTGAATTGCCAATTCTGGAGAAAAACCTGGTAATCATCTCAACTATTGCCTCTGTTTCTACTCTGGTAGGTCTGATTGGGACGGTATTGGGTATGATTAAAGCGTTCGCGGCCCTTGCAACGGCAAGTGGTGCCCCAGACGCAACCCAGCTGGCAAACGGTATCTCTGAGGCGTTGATCAACACCGCTCTTGGTATTACTGGTTCTGCCATCGCCATCATCGCGTACAACTTCTTTACCAGCAAAATTGATGAGTTGACTTACAGCATTGATGAGGCTTCTTACAGCATCATCCAGACGTATGCTGCAAATCATACTGAAAGCAATAGAGCTGTTTAATTGAACTTCTTATTTAGAAGGAACCCAAAATGCCAAAAGTAAAAGTACATAGAACCTCTCCATCCCTGGACATGACCCCCATGGTGGACTTGGCATTCCTTCTGGTAACGTTCTTCATGTTGATTTCGAAGTTCGCACCAGAGGAAGTGCTGGTAGTGGATACGCCTTCTGCAACAACAGAAATCAAAGCCCCAGATGCCAACATTATCACCATTAGCATTGGTAATGATGAGCGGGTTTTCTTTGGTGTAGATGACAAAAACACTAAACTGAGACTGATAGATAAGGTCAGTGAGAAATATGGGGTAGCCTTTACAGATGCTGAGAAGCAGACGTTTTCTACCTTAGCCTCCTTTGGGATGCCTATTTCGCAGCTGAAGTCTTACCTATCCCTGAAGCCGGATGACATGAAAAACGTGAACCAGCCAGGTATTCCTATTGATTCTGCAAGAAATGAGCTGGGTGACTGGGTACAATTAGCCCGTTATTCTAACCCTCAATCTATTGTAGCCATTAAAGGAGACCAGACGGCAGGATACCCGGTGGCAGGCCGTGTGATTGAAATCTTACAGGATAAAAATGTAAACCGTTTCAATCTGATCACTGACATGGAAGCGAAACCTCGTAACTAAAAGGGAAAAGAAATGGCAGAAATACAACAGCAAGGCGGCGGCGACGAAGGCGGTAAGAAACGGGCCAAGAAAGGCTCTACCAAGGTAGACATGACTCCCATGGTAGACTTAGGCTTCCTGTTGCTTACATTCTTCGTAATGACCACCACCTTGGCTAAGCCGCAGATCATGGAGATCAACATGCCGGTGAAGCCAAAAGACAGAGAAGAGCAGATGGAATTGAAAGCGTCTAATGCTTTCACCATATTGCTGGGAGCTGACAATGGTGTTTACTACTACCGCGGACTGCACCAACCTAACGTAGGCATCATTCCTGCTTTAGAAAAAAGTGACTGGTCTGCAAAAGGAATTAGGAAAGTAGTTGCTGAGTCAATCGCAGCTAACCCTAACCTGGTAGTTCTGATCAAAGCAGATGAAACCTCTTCTTATAAGAATCTGGTAGATATCTTAGATGAAATGGCCATCACTGGAACTCAGAAATACGCTATTGTAGAGCTGGACAACGCAGATGCTGGTTTACTTAGAAAAACTGAAGGAGGGCAATAATGGATAATCAACGTTTAGCAACCGCCACTCTTGATGAAATGGTCTTTGAAGGCCGTAACAAAGAGTATGGAGCCTTCATGCTGCGTAAGCTGTATTACAAGCATGTTAACCGCGCTATTATTATCGCTATCCTGCTTTTCGTTCTCTTCTTGAGTATTCCTTTGATACAGTCAATGTTCAAAGAAGAAGAAGAAGTGATCAAAGCTCCGGTAGTGAAAGTGGTAGACTTAGCAGCTCCGCCATCTGTGGAGAAGGTAGTACCACCACCACCGCCGCCACCAGATGCACCACCACCGCCACCACCAGTGCGTTCTACCGTTAAGTTCACGCCTCCGGTAGTGAAGAAAGACGAAGAAGTTACCAAGGAAGAGATTCCAGACGTAAAGGAACTGCAGAAAACAGATGCAGGAACTGCCACGGTGAAAGGTGACCCTACGGCACCACCTACCTTAGAAGGCATTGAGAACGGGACTGGCCCAGTTGGCCCTGTTCAAGAAGTCTTTGAAGAGAAAGTGTACATTGCCGTTGAGAAAATGCCTGAATTCCCCGGCGGACAGACTGCTATGATGAAGTACATGGCAGACAAGTTCCGGATGCCATCTGCCGCAACCAGAGCCAACGCCGAAGGTACTGTAGTACTTTCTTTCGTGGTTGGCCCAACTGGTGAAATAAGCCAGATTGAAGTCTTGAAAGGCTTGGGTTATGGTTTAGATGAAGAGGCTGTACGGGTAATCAAGAGCATGCCGAAATGGTCTCCTGGTGAACAAAATGGTCGTAAGGTTTCTGTAAAGTATACAGTTCCTTACCGTATTGTGATCAAATAAGGCTCTTCAGCTACCTATAAAAGGACTCCGGAAACCGATGATCACTTGATGATCGGTTCCCGGAGTTCTTTTTTACCAACCTGCCTTGTTCTATTTCTTATCTCTATTTCAAATACAAAAGAGAATGACATATCAAAGAAGGCCACCCCAGAAGAAACCTACCAGCTCCTACCATAACATTATGAAATATGTTTCCCTGGTAATGGTGTTCATATACTTTGGTTTTGGCTTGTACGTATTACTGTCAAGCCCAGCCCAAATAGCGCTCCCCAAAGAGTACAAAATAATAATAGGTGGTCTGCTCGTTTTCTATGGTTTTATTAGATTTGTAAGGGCTTACCAGGAATATTTTAAAAAGAACAGACGCTATGAGGAGTAGAAGCTTTCTGAAAAACATGTGCATAGCAGGCGCTGTTGCCATTTATGTCTCTGCCTGTAACACGTCTGGCAGTAAAACGCTTGATACCCCTACCTCTGGGAGTATCACAATAAGTGTTGACGAAACATTTGCCCCCATTATTGAATCTCAAATTCATACGTTTGAGAATCTCTACAAGTATGCCAATGTAGAGGCGGCATATAAACCAGAGGGCCAGGTCATGCAAGATTTAATTAATGACACGGTACGCTTTGTAGTAGCCACCAGACAATTGACCTCTGAAGAAAAACAGGCCTTTGAAAAATTGAAGATTACCCCCAGAATCACCAAAATTGCGGTTGACGGGGTGGCTCTTATCTTACACAAAGACAACAAAGACACTACCCTTACCATGCAGCAGGTACGGGATATTTTCACCGGCACCATTACTTCCTGGAAACAGCTGGACTCATCTGCCCCAGATGCCCCTATCACTATTGTATTTGATAACAGTAACTCCAGCACCTCCAGGTTTATAGTTGACTCTATTAACCAAAAGAAGCCTTTGCCGGGCAATACGTATGCTTCTAGCTCAAACAGTAACCTGGTTGATTATGTAGCGCAGAATAGAAACTCCATTGGGGTAATTGGTGTAAACTGGATCAGTGACCGTGATGACAGCACCACAACCAGCTTCCTGAACAAGATTAACGTAGTGGGAATTAGTACTAAAGAAAAGCCATCTTCTGAAGACGATTTTGTACAGCCTTACCAAGCATACCTGGCCCAAGGAACTTATCCGCTAAGGAGAGAGGTTTTTATAATAAGCCGGGAAGCCCGTGCAGGTCTTGGCACAGGATTTGCATCTTTCATTGCTGGTGACAAAGGGCAACGTATCATTTTGAAATCTGGCCTTGTACCGGCATCAATGCCGGTACGAATTGTGGGGTTTGCCCAATAAATGCTTAAAAAGTTTTACTAACTCAAAACAAACATACCTAATGATTAAGAACTGGAAAACGTATGGAGTTTTGGCAGCCACCCTGTTCTCGGCTGCTGGAGTCTCAGCCCACAGCTTTAACGGGTTGCGTTCTGGTAGCTTTGAACACATAGCCAATGCCACTTACTCCTCAACATATTCAACTCTTGCTGCACAAGATGCCTCTGCCGCTGACCTTGTAAAACAAGGAAAGGCTGCTCTGGTTCAGAACAAGACTGCTGAGGCGCAGCAATTGTTTGACAGGGCTTTGAAGATGACGAAGTCTAAAGACAACAACATCAAGATCATGATTGGTCAAGCCTATCTTGATGCTGGTGTGAAAGATCTGGCCCCAGCCATTGCTGTCTTAGAAGATGCAGTAAGCAAAGACCAAAAGAATGCTGACGCCTTTGTTCTGCTAGGTGACGCCTATCTGAACCATAAGAACATTGATGGCGGCAAAGCAATGGCCAACTATGATAAAGCCATTGCCTTGAACAGTAAAAGCCCTAAAGCCTACCTGCGTAAGGGACAATTATATGTGCAGTCAAGAAATTTCCCGGCAGCCAAAGAAGCGCTGGAGGCAGCCTTGGCCGCAGATCCTAACTACGCCCCTACGTACTTAGAATTGGCAGAGCTGTATTATAGAGCAAACCAGATGCCTAAAAGCTCTGAGTACATCAAAAAGTATGTTTCTATGGCAGAGAATACGCCAGAGACCCGTGCCAAGTATGCTTCTATTCTGTACCTGACACAGGATTATACTACTGCCCTACCAGAAATTCAGTCGGTGCTGAAAAGTGACCCAGACAACATTGCGATGAATCGTCTGCTGGCTTACACGTACCTGGATACCAAGCAGAACGAGAAGGCACTGGAAGCCATGAACAACTACTTTGCAAAGTATGATGAGTCTAAGCGTATTCCTTCTGACTATGAGTATTACGCCAATATCTTAGTGGCTAACAAAAAGACGCAGGAGGCTGTAGATGTCATCACAAAAGCAAAACAGCTGGATCCAAAGAACCCATTATATGATGATTTGCTAGCTAAGCAGTATACCACTTTAAAGAACTATCCGAAAGCGATTGAGGCGTATAAGGCAAAATTTGCCGTTACACCACCAAGCAATACAGATTTGTTCTATTATGGCTACACCCATGAACTGAATGAAGATTATAAGACGGCAGATAGTGTATATGCTATAATCACCACTAACAATCCTACCTATGCGTATGGACACCTGTGGAGAGCCCGTGTTAACTCCAACCTTGACCCGGAAAGTACAGAGGGTTTAGCCAAGCCACACTATGAGGAGTTCATCAAGGTAACCTCGGGAGACAAAGAGAAATACAAGAAGGATTTGGTGACAGCCAACAACTACTTAGGGTATTACTATTATCTGAAGAAAGATAAGGCAAATGCCACAAAACACTGGCAGGAAGTAAAAGCTCTTGACCCTACCAATGTACAAGCTACAGATGGTCTAAAAGCTTTAAAATAAACTGATCATAAAAAAAGCCCCTCAAAATTGAGGGGCTTTTTTTATGATCAGTTTATAGCCGGTTTTACCTTCTTTTCAGAAAAGTAGCCAATAAACAGACGCAAGGTTTCACTTCTGAATATGTGATTCTGTTAACTGAACCACGCCTTTCAGCAAAGGAAGAATTAAATTAAAATTTCTAAAAGAAGCCTTCTAAAGTGCCCCCTGCTAACTAATAGAATATCCTAAAGACGGAAGACTGGTTTTAGCCTGATATACAAAAAACAGGCCGGAAACAGACATATAGTAAGAGGAGTAATTTGAAGAGTTGTTTCTGTAACCAGGAGAGGAGTCTAGCTTGACGAATGAAAATTGCCCGTATTACAACTAAACAAAGGTCTTTCTGTTTAGTTACTGATTACCTAAATAAACGGATACATTCGCTTCTATCAATTACTACAGAAGCTTCTCAATGATAAACTCGCAAGATTAGAGAACTCTTCAAGCACAAAAAGTAAGGTACTCTGACTTCGGAATAAATACACCTTATTCGTTCATGATTCAGGCTTTTACAAAATATAACTCTGCAAAGCAACCTTAATCTACTTTGGCAGAAGAAGCACTATAATCCTTTGGCAGAAGAAGCACCATAATCATCCAACACGTCTCATATAAACATGCACATTGAACCCATCATAACAGGTACCTCTGGCCACCTTATAACCGACTGTTAATTACCTCCCCATATTGCCGCCACCTCTCCAGACCCGTCATAAAATCTGAAGGCAAATCTGAGTTAAACTGGATCTGTTCATGGGTTCTTGGATGTACAAATCCAAGCGACTTGGCATGCAATGCCTGCCGGGGCAATATGTCAAAGGTATTCTGCACAAACGCCTTGTAAGATCCAATCGGCTGGCCTTTTAAGATCTTGTCGCCACCGTACGTGGCATCATTGAATAGTGGGTGCCCCAGATGTTTCATATGAGCACGTATCTGGTGCGTTCGTCCGGTTTCCAGATTACATTTAATCAGGCTGCAATAATGGAAACTTTCCAGCACCTCATAATGCGTGATAGCCGGTTTCCCAAAATCACCGTCTGGATATACAGCCATTACTTTCCTATCCTTTGCACTACGGCCAATATTCCCCACTATTGTCCCTTTAGGTTCTGCCGGGACTCCCCACACCAAAGCGTAATAGGTACGTTCAATAGAATGGTCAAAGAACTGTCTGGCTAAGTGGGCCATTGCCAATTCAGTTTTAGCAATCACCAAAAGGCCAGAGGTGTCTTTGTCTATACGGTGCACCAGCCCAGGTCTGATCTCACCGTTTCTGGAAGTAGGCAGATTCTGCAGATGGTAAACCAAGGCATTCACTAGCGTACCAGACCAGTTATTATAGGCTGGGTGCACCACCATGCCAGCCGGCTTATCTACCAGTAACACATCTTCATCTTCAAAGACAATGTTCAATGGGATATTCTCAGGCAGTAACTCGGTCTCTCGCGGCGGTGTGGCCAATGTAACCGTAATTACATCAAGTGGCTTTACCTTGTAACTGGACTTGATAGGCAGCCCGTTTACGCGCACAGATTCTACTTTGATTGCCTCTTGCAACTTATTGCGGGTTACATTGGGCAACCGGTCCATTAAAAATTTATCCAGCCGAAGCAGCGCCTGCCCCTTATCAACCACAATTCTGTGGTGTTCATAGAGTTCATCAGAGTCAGAACTCTCTACAATGTCCTCATCATCATACCTGTCGGGCTGCAGCATACTCTGTAGTTTTCTCTGGTTTTGGAAAGTTTAGCGCAAAAATAAAGAGCCGATGGCACAATGCCACCGGCTCTTACTAAAACTATCTAAGAGATTACTTCTTCTTAACAGGTGCGGTAGTTCCAGCAGGCTTAGAAGAAGCCGCAGGAGAAGTTGTAGGAGCAGCACCTTTAGGGGCCGGGGTTACACCTAATTTCTTTAGAACCAGATCTGTGAAATTATTACCGTCTTCCGGGCCATACAAGAGAGCTTCAGCAGTGAAAATGTGGGTATACCCATTTTCTTTAGCGGTTTCATCAATTGCCTTCTGAATTTTATTCATTACCGGCTCTAAAGCAGTCTGCTCTTTCTTTTGAAGGGAAGCGTCTGCATTACGCTGAAACTCCTCAATTTGAGTACGCAGGTTCATCAACTCTTTTTCTCTATCAGCTTTGATTACGTCAGTCATAGTAGAAACACCAGCCTGATAAGCTTTCGCTTTGGCTTCATAATCTTTGTATTTATTCTGAAGTTCTTTTTCAAATTGGCTGCTTGCGGCTTTCAAATCAGATTCAATCTGGCGGCTCTCAGGCAATTGGCTGATAATGTAGTTGGCGTTGGTGTACCCAATCTTTACGGTTCCAGTCTGTGCAAATGAAGCCACACTCACAAGTAAGAAAGCGGCTACCAACAGAGATTTCAATTTGTTCATTGTAAGGTATTAGTTTGTTTAATTGTTTTTCTTTTTAACAGGTGCAGGCTTACGGCCTGGGATGGCAGGTTTGCTATTTGTGTCATTTCCCCCTGCCGGGATAGGTGGAATGTCAGCCGGGTCATCTACCAGAGCGCCTGCCGGCCTTTCTCCGGGGATACTCATTTCAGGGGTAGTCAAACCTAATTCCTCCAGCACAAATTCAGTATAATCATGTCTGGGGTCTGTATATAGCATCACCACATCCCCTGACTTATCAAACATAAAGTTCAAGCCTCTTTTGCGCACTACCTTCTCAACCGCCTCAAACAATTGGTCTTGCACAGGCCTAATCATTTCCTGACGCCTTTTAAAAAGCGAGCCTTCAAAGCCAAACGTCTTACGTTGGAATTCTCTCAACTCATTCTCCTTCCGGGTAATTTCCTCCTGCCGCTTCACTTTCATATCAGAGGTCAGGAGAATCTCTTCTGCCTGGTAACTCTTCTGGAGTTTTTCCAGTTCAGCATGCATACCCTCCATTTCCTTTTGCCACCCCTGAGAAAGTTTTTCAACTTCAGATTGGGCATGGGCGTAAGCCGGCATTTTACTCAAAATAAATTCTGAGTCTATATAGCCAAAGCGCTGCGCATAAGAAACCTTGCTACACAGCAAGAACAGGCTTATGGCTACAAGATACTTCAGCTTTTTCATTTGTTACACTTATTACAATAACCTTACCAACTTTATCTGATCTGCTGACCAATAATAAAGTGGAACTGCCCACCATTCACACCTGGCCTGCCGGGCACGTCATCTAAGCCCCAACCATAGTCAAACCCAAGTAACCCGAACGCCGCCATGAACACCCTGGCTCCAAGGCCAACAGAACGGTATAGCTTAAAGGGATCATATTCACGGTAAGTACCAAAGTTGTTACCTGCCTCTGCAAACCCAAGAACAAATACTGTAGCGGCAGGGTTCAATGAGATGGGATAACGTAGTTCAGCAACGTATTTGTTGAAAGCTATACCACCCGGTGTCCCCAGCGGAGTAATACTCTCATCTTCATACCCCCGGAGGCCAATATAGTCAGTGGCCACAATAAAACCACCCCCGCCAAGACCAGAACCACCTAACCTAAATCTTTCAAATGGCCCAATATTGCTTTTGGAGCTATAAGACCCTATGAAACCAAAGTGGGCTCTTGTATTCAAAACCAGCTTTCCATTGCCACTAAGGGAGTGGAACCAGGAGGCATCAAACATCCACTTATGGAATTCAATCCACTGGAAGTTATTGGTATTATCCTTGAACAGGGAGTAGGGCGGCGTAAAGGTAGCCGTCAACCCAATAGATGACCCCATACGCGGATAGGTAGGTTGGTCAATACTGTTTCTGGAGAAAGAGGTTATAAAGGAGATATTGTTGGCATCTTTCAAATTGGCCGCTTCAGCGTAATTGGGGAAGATTAACGCCCCGTTACTCATATTATATCTGTAGTAAGACAGAGAGTTACTCAGTGTAAAGTTATCATCTGGCCATCTCAATCTACGGCCAAGGCTTGTAGAAACACCGGTAATATCAATATGAGCATCTTCTAACTGCCCCAGGTCATTAGCCTGAGAGAACCGCTGAATTGATTTGCTCAAGCTCACTGTGAAAGCATTAGGTCTGCGTCCGCCCAACCATGGCTCAGTGAATGAAAGGGAGTAAGACTGGTAGCGTTTTCCGTTGGCTTGTACATTCAATGCCAGACGCTGGCCATCACCAGAAGGAACAGGTCTCCATTCTTTCCAGTTGCCTGCTTTTCTGAGGGAAAAGTTGTTCAAAACCAGACCTACGGTCCCAACCGCACCTAGTCCACCACCCCATCCACCGGAAAGGGTAATCTGGTCGTTGGGCCGTTCCTCAACAGTATATTGAATATCAACCGTCCCATTCTCTTGATTAGGAATAGGATTCATGCCAATTTTCTCTGGGTCAAAATAGCCAAGGGTAGCTAATTCACGCTGAGAACGAATCAACATAGCCCGGCTAAAATTCTGCCCCGGCAAAGTACGCAGTTCACGCAGCACCACATGGTCACTGGTCTTGGTATTGCCTTGTATAGTAATCGCATTAATTTTTGCCTGAGAACCTTCACTGATGCGCAGCTCTAAATCAATAGAGTCACCTACCACTGCCACTTCTACCGGCTCAATCTGGAAAAACAGATAACCATCATCCATATACAAAGAAGTCACATCTGTACCTCTGGTTGGATCATAGTTGAGTCGCTTGTCTAGCTCCTCCTTATTGTAAACATCGCCTTTCTCCAAACCGAGCACGCGGTTCAGGACGGCATCATCATAAATGTAGTTCCCCCTCCAGGTAATATTTCTGAAGTAATATTTGTTGCCTTCATCTACCACCAGCCTAATGCCAATACGGTCATCGTTAATTTTATAGATAGAATCAGAGACAATGGTCGCATCTCGGTAACCTTCTTTGTTATAGAAGTCAATCAAGAGCTTTTTGTCTTGCTCATACTCAGATTTCTGAAACTTTGAACTGGTAAAGATCTTATAGAAGCTTTTCTCTTTGGTTTTCTTTAACTGCTTTTTCAGTTTTCTATCACTAAAGGCTTCGTTGCCGGCAATCTCAATATCACCAATCTTCACTTTTTCACCCTTGTCAACTTTTATCTCAAGCGCTACACTGTTGGCAATGACAGAATCCGGCGTCTGTTTGATCACTACCTGTGCATTCAAAAAGCCTTTTTCCTGATAAAACTTCTGCACGGCTGTGCGGGTAGAGTTGAGCAACGCATCTGTCACCACCCTTCCTTTGTTCAAAGAAATCTTTTCCTGAATATCTTCAGCATTTGATTTGGAGACGCCAGAGAACTCAAAGCGGGACAGCCTTGGTCTTTCTGTCAGGAAAAATCAAGATAAATCTTATCTCCCTCAATTTTAGTGGCTCTCACATCTACCCCACCCAGAATACCTTGGTCCCATAGCTTTTGAATGGCTCTGCCAATAGCGTCTCCCGGAACTTCTATTTCATCCCCAATTTTTAAACCGGTTAATGAAATTAACGTATTAGGATCTAGGAACTTTGCCCCACTTACGGTAATACCACCAATTTCATATTTACGCGGATTCGCGTAATCAATAGAGGCTGCTGCACTGCTGCTACCAACACCAAGCCTGATTTGGGCCGTAGCCGTTACACCAGACATTACTAGAAGGCATAACAGCCAAAAGTACTTACTCATTAAGAATGTGCTTTTTGTAATTGTTCACTTGTTTTGCCAAACCGGCGTTCCCGCTGCTGAAAGGCAAAAATGGCTTCGTATAAATGCTCCTTCCTGAAATCTGGCCACAGCAAATCTGTTATATACAGCTCTGTGTAAGCCAATTGCCACAGTAAGAAGTTACTGATTCGCTGTTCGCCGCTGGTTCTGATTAACAGTTCAGGGTCAGGGATGCCAGCAGTAGTCAGGTGCTGCTGAATGGTTTCTTCAGTAATATGAGCAGCAGACAGTTTCCCTTGTTCTACCAAAGAAGCCACCTGCTTCATAGCATTGACCAGTTCCCAACGGCCGCTGTAACTCAGGGCTAAGACTAACGTCATTCTGGAGTTTTGGCTGGTTAATTGAATAGCCTCCTCCAGCTCTCTCCTGCAGGCATTCGGCAGCGCCTCCCGGTCCCCAATTGCCTGCAGTCTGATATTATTCTTCGTTAAGGTATCCGTCTCCTTCCGGATGGTGTTAACCAACAACTGCATAAGGGCATCTACCTCATATTTGGGTCTTGACCAGTTCTCAGTAGAAAACGCGTACAGGGTCAGGAACTTTATTCCCAGTTCTGCCGCTGCCTCAACCGTATCCCGTACTGCTGTGATAGCATTTTGGTGACCAAATATTCTAAGATTCCCCTTTTTCTTCGCCCACCGTCCGTTCCCGTCCATGATAACGGCAACATGTTGTGGCAAATTGCCTAGATCTAACTTTTCCTTGAGGCTCATTAAAAAGAAATTTCAATGCAATTTAGGAAAAGCCTGACAAATAATACCTATTAAAGAATTCTTGTTCCCTTAATACGAAGAGATTAATTAGAAGGTGGGGCAGTTGATTCTGTAAAAAGTGTAGGAAATACTGATGCCGTTGTAGAAGTACCAGTCTTTGTCATGCTGGTTCATTACCCGCTCATTCTGAAGCGAAAGGTTGTCAAAATCATCTGTAAACAGCATTCTTGCCCCAAACTCCAGCCCCAGGTTCCATCTATGCGACAGGGCATATTTGGCTCCCACTCCTATAGGAACCGCCAAAGCAAATGAGGTACGGTAAGGATCATTACTATTATTATTGGCCGGATAAATAATTTCAGGATTCACCGCAGTGGTTTTGTTGTTATAAACCAAGCCGGCTACGCCCAGGGTAAAGTACGGTGTCCATCTTACCCTTCTCCTGAAATCATAATAGTCCAGAAAATTGTAGTCTATACCTGCGGCAAGCTCCAGCATGCTGGTAGTAACGGTAGCTTTTCTAAAATCAGCGAGCGGATGCCGTTCAGCATACTGCTCATCTTTGGCAGTTATTCGCCCCAGCAGCAAACTTCCCCTCAGGGCAAGCGCGCGGGACATATCTTTTTTATAAAAAACTGTAAGCGCAGGTCTATTGCTCAGGAAACGGTACCTGGGGGCTACATCACCTTTGTACACCACACCTCCAATACCAAGCCCCAGTTCACTGGTGCTGCGCTCCTGCTGTTGGGCACAAACAGGGGCCACAAAAAAAACACTCCCTATTTGAACCAAGGCGCAAATAAGGAGTGTGCGTACGTTCTGTAGAATCATGTACTAATACTCAAATATATCCGGATTAACGGAATTTAGGTCCTCTCACGTTAGGACGCAAAATATACGTTAAGGTTACACCCGTGGTAATATACCAGTCCTTGTCAGATGAATCTCCCCGCTGATCGCCTTTCAGGCCGTAACCACGCAGGTGAGGGTAGCCACTAGCATCAGTGACAGGTATATTTCTAGGATTGTCCTGAGGGAGAGATCCCGCCGCGGCCGCGCTTCTATCAGATAAAACAGCAGCAACAGGGTTTAAGTCAGCCTTGTCTGCATAAACAGTACTCACATCATCAATGTAATCAGTGAACGTTTTACGCCACGTAATCTCAAACCCAACATCCCAGCGCTTATCCAATCTGTACTTGACACCCAAACCTACAGGAATCGCAAACTGCACCCGGCTGTAAGGTTTTAGATAGCCTTCACCGTTCTCTGCGTACTGACCTTCTGTTCCTAAAGGCTGCAGTTCATACCAACCTGTAGGGATATCACCTCCGTCATAGTAAGCTTTGGGGTTGTGGTGGAAGACAGCCACCCCGGCAAAGGCATAAGGGGTGAAATCAGGACGCCGCAAGTAGGTTCTGCGGTTTTCAAATAGATCAAACACCGCAACGGTGCTTAACTCCTTGATATCATTTCTAAAGCTTAGATTACGTCTATAGCGTGGCAAGTTTTCACTCTCATCTGGTGAAGCACTTTTGCTGTCATCACCCGTTATACGGCCCCAAGTAAAAGTAGCCCTACCAGAAATCCTGGGGGTAAATTTTCTGGTGAAGAAGACAGACAAACTTGGTCTGGTAGAACTTAAACGCAAGCTGGTAAAGTCGGCCTCAGGGGTTACATCACCAAAGTAATTCATGGCATTCAAGCTTACCCCTACACTGTTATACAAGTTCCTTCTGTTAAAACGCTGTGCTTCAACCTCCGGCATAGAGGCAAAAACCAAGGTAAGCAAAATCAAAGAAGTAGAGAATATGTTTTTCATGCCATCAACTGTTACTAATAAATCTTTTTTGCAGCACAATATACTTGTACTGCCACGGGCAAAATTATAACTATTTTTCAATATAAGAAGCAGATATATAGACATTATGAATATATAACTATTTCTTAACCATTTCGTTGGTCCAGTCCCCAGTGCATTTTAGTACGCAAAGTGGTTAAAAAGTTAACCTGATTTAGCTTTACTAATCTTGCATTGAAATCCTCCCGGCGCACCG
This sequence comes from Rufibacter ruber, assembly GCF_001647275.1. Lineage (GTDB taxonomy): Bacteria > Bacteroidota > Bacteroidia > Cytophagales > Hymenobacteraceae > Nibribacter > Nibribacter ruber_C. The sequence goes on from NZ_LRMM01000027.1 coordinate 15,842, forward strand.
CTAACTGAATAGAAGCATCTACCGGTCTTGACCTGGAATCTAAAGACACAAGGTACCTGGTACTCCTTCCTTCAATCTCAAACGAAATCACACTTCTGTCTGAGACTACCAGAGGGCGTACATTCAGGTTATGAGGGCATACGGGTGATATGACAAAATTGTTTGTCTGTGGCATCATCACCGGGCCACCGCAGCTAAGTGAATAGCCGGTAGAACCGGTAGGCGTAGCTACAATCAAACCGTCTGCCCAATAGGAGTTCAGATATTCCCCGTCTATGTACGTATGCACCGCAATCATAGATGAAGTATCGCGCTTTAAAATTGAAAATTCGTTCAGCCCGAAGTTTATGCCGTCAAAAACTTCCTGATCACTGTCAAGATGGATCAAAGAACGCTCTTCAATGGTATAATGCCCTTTCAAAAGACCATCAACGGCAGACTCTAATTGGGCATAGGGCACAGACGCCAGAAAGCCCAGACGCCCCATGTTAATTCCCATAATGGGAATCTGCAGCGGCCCAACATACGTGACGGCATCCAGCAAGGTACCGTCTCCGCCCAGGCTGAGCATATAAGAGACATCTTGTAAATTGGTCTCTCGGTTGTAAAAATCAGCTTCAGGGGGAATAGAGAGATGTGGTGTCAGGCATTCAGCAAAGCTCTCTGAGACCGTCACCTGTATACCTTGGCGTAGCAGGATCTCAAAAAGCTGCCGCACAAAGGGCACCACCTCTTCTTTCACTGGTTTACCTATGATTGCTACTTTCATGACAGAGGCTGGTCTGTTAGAGGCTAGGTCTAGTTAAGTCCCAGACTATAAGGAAAGGCACTAGAAGCTACCGCAGTTTTGCTTTGTTTTCAGAAAAAGAGGCCAAAAACAGCTATTGAACCTGACAGCGGCTACAACTGCACTATTTAAATATTCAGATACCGCATGAGCAAATCAAGGCGGTCATTGTCATCTTGGGTTTCTGCGCCGTCCTGGAACTGGGCGGTGATTTTGTAGCCGAACCGCTCCAAGGTAGCCACAATACGGGTCAGGTCAACGGTGTTGATTTTAAGCGTGAGCTTCATCTTGAAGATGTCGGCCTCATCTGGTGACACGTAGGCGCTCAGTATCTTGGCGTTGTTTGACTCTACCAGCCGGCTGATCTCACTTAAAGAATAGTCGCGTTCGGCCATGCAGAGCACCAGAATGCCGCCCTGTCCTTGCATGGCAGACATTTGCCCGAAGGCCGCAATGGTGTCATTCACGGTAATCACGCCCAGGTATTCCTGCAAATCATCTAAGACCGGCACCACCTGAATCTTGTTTTTGATGGCCACTTCCATGACGTTGTAAAAATGCTGGTTCTGCTGCACGTGCACGTGCTCAAAGTCAAACGGAATGTTCTCCAGCACCAGGTCCATGTCTTTCGCCTCCAGCACGTTTTCTTCGGTGACCAGGCCCAGGTATTTTCTGTTCTTGACCACGGGCAGCTGGTTCAGCCGGAACTCTTCCATCCAACGCACGGCTTTCTCACCAGAGTCAGAGAGTTTGAGGGGCGGCACCATCTGGTTTATCAGTTCTTCAGCAATCATACAGACGAAGTCTTTAGCAGGAATTTCTCTAAGATACTGTTAAAAGCGTCTGGATGTTCCATCATGGGCGCGTGGCAGCAATGGTCAATAAAATGCAGCTCAGAATTCTGGATTAATCTATTGAACTCATGCGCCACCATGGGCGGCGTGATGGTGTCATTCAGTCCCCAGATTAACAGCGTGGGTGCCTGAATGTTTACCAGGTCCTTGCCCATGTTGTTCCGCTGCGCGGATTTGGCAATGGAGATGATTCTGAGAACTTTGGGGTTGCTGTTGGTGATGTCAAACACCTCATCTACCAGTTCTTTGGTGGCCACTTTGGGGTCATAGAACGTGTATTCTACGCGCTCTTTCACAAACTCATAGTTGCCGCGCTTGGGGAACGAGCCGCCCATGGAGTCTTCAAACAGGCCCGAGCTGCCGGTGAGCACCAGCCGCTTCACGTGGCTGGGGTTCTTGAGCGTGTACTCCAGCGCCACGTGCCCGCCCAACGAATTTCCTAATAAACTTAGGTCTGACAGTTGCTTGTACGCCACAAATTCCTCTACAAACTCCACCAGCCCGGGCACGCTGGCCTGGGTGAGCGGCATCTCATACAAGGGCATGAGCGGAATGACCACGCGGTAATTTTTCTGGAAATAAGAGACCACGCCGTGCCAGTTACTCAACGCGCCAAACAGGCCGTGCAGCAACAGAAGCACTTCGCCCTGGCCTTCGTCAATGTATTCAAACCCGCCTTCCTTCTTGATTTCCAAGTTCATGTGAGAAAATCGCTTGTATGATTGGTCAATAGAAACAACTATAGAGGTGTAATATTAGCAATATTCAGCCAATTTTTGAGCATCTGCAGTCCATACTGCGTGAGCGCGGCCTCCGGGTGGAACTGCAGCGCATATAAGGGCAAGGTACGGTGCCTGAACGCCATGAGTTCGCCCTCCTGGGTTTGCGCCAGCGGCACAATGGCCTCTGGGGTTTCCTGCAGCACCAAGGAATGGTACCGCACCACCTGCACCGTTGGGGGTATTTGGTCAAAGATTGAGTCTTCCGCGCAGCGGATGTGGGAGATTTTGCCGTGCATGGGCCTGATGGCCTTCACCACCCTCGCCCCGAAGAACTGCCCCAGCGCCTGGTGCCCCAGGCAAATGCCCAGCATGGGCAGCCGCGCATGGTAGTGCTCAATGACCGCTGGCATCACACCCGCCTTCTCTGGCGTACCCGGCCCCGGCGACAGCACAATGCCCTTCAGCGGAAGCTCTTGCAGTTCTTCCAGCGGCACATCATTGCGCCGCACCTCCACCTCTGCGCCCAACTGCCGGAAGTAGTCATAGAGGTTGTAGGTAAACGAATCAAAGTTGTCTAAGAGCAGCAGCACAGGGAAGAAACGGGCGGAGGTGGGAAAAAGATATTTCTGTTTTTGGCCTGTTTTGGGGAAAAGAGGCTGGAAACGGGAGGATAGAACGGTAAATGTTAATTACGGATAGCTCCTACAAATCAAACAGGATTTTCAATTTCTTATCTATCTCTGTCTGTTGCATGGTTGAAAGAAAACCCAACTGCCTTTTGATTAAATTCTTCGGTATGGTTACTATTTTGTGAAGCTTAATGACAGAATCAACAGAAAGCCCGGTGGGTTTAAAGTCTTTGCTTTTCTTCTCAATGAGTACGTCAGTTGGTTCAAGCGATGGCGGAAGTTGGCTACTGATAAAGGCAATCACCACATGGTTGTAAAAGCCGATTTCATTGGTCAGGCAGACGGCTGGTCGTACTTTGGCCCCGCTGAAATCATCAAACGGGAAAGGCACCAGTATGATTTTCCCTTTAGTCATGGAACGGCTTGCCGTCGGTGAGTTTGTAGATATCCTCTTGCTCATCCTTCAGGAAATCAAACGCCGGATTACCGGCCATTGCCTTCAACCACAGCTTTTCCTCTTGCTCATCTTCATCAGACAGGAGAATAATCACCTTTACGTTTTTCTCCCTCATCAGCAAAGGATTGTCTAACAGCAGATTTCCTTTCTTATCTATTTTCCCCGTTACCTCAATCGCTCTCATAGTTCTTTCCTTTTGTTTAAGATACGGAATTGGGGATGAAATATTTCATTCTTACTTCTTTGCAAGCTGAATGTTATTTTCTGTTTCCGGGCTGTTTTAGCCAAAACAGCCCGGAAACAGAAAACCTCAAGCAAAATTCTCCAACGCCTCTTTCCCGAAGGGAATTACCCATTGCACAAAGGCCCAGGCGTTGGCGCGGCATCTACAAAGAAGGGATACACGCTTGACTCGCGGGTGGTCTGGAACATAGTATCTACGCCGGTAGAATGGGCGAAGTACACCAGCAGGCAGATGGCAAAGGCCCACTTCCCGCCGCCCACGGCCGCGCCCAGCAGGTTATCCATCATCCCGAAGGGCGTGAGGTGCACGGCTTTTTTCACCACCACGCCCATGGCGCGCACGGCAAACCCAATACCCACAAACACCAGCAGATAGGCTACAAATCCGGCCCCGGTGCCCAGCCATTCCTGCACGTACGGCGTGGCCAGGCTCACCAGCTTCACCCCGAAGACCGTGACCACCACCAGCGTCACCATAGACGCCAGCTCCAGCACCACCCCTCTGAAAAAGCCCCGGAAGGCCCCGTACGCCACCGGCAGCAGCAGGAAATAATCAAACGTGCTCAATCTGGGAAAAACTTAGGCGTTCGGGTTGTTGAGGAGCGCGTTCACGGCGCTGGAAATGGCTCTGCCATCGGCTTGGCCGGCCAACTCCCGGGAGGCCACGCCCATCACTTTGCCCATGTCAGACGGCCCCAGGGCACCCACACGCTGAATGATTTCCAGCAGGCGCTCGCGCAAAGTTCCCTCATCTAGTTGTTGCGGCAGGAATTCCTCAATAATGGCCAGCTCGGCCAACTCAATCTCTTCCAAATCAGTACGCGATTGGGCACGGTACACCTCCGCCGACTCGCGGCGCTGTTTGGCGGCTTTGGTCAACAGTTTCAGCTCAGCGTCTGGCGTGAGGGCCTCAGCGGCGCCTTTCTCGGTCTCGGCCAGCAGAATCTGCGATTTGATTCCGCGCAGCGCCTGCAGGCGGGTTTTATCTTTGGCCAGCATGGCTTGTTTGATACCGGCTTCTACTTTTTCTTTCAGGCTCATAGTTTTAAAGTTATCCGCTCTGGTGAAAGAACGGCGGTGTGAAAATCATTTAGGCAAGTGCCGCGCAGTTTGTTTTATATTTGCCGAAGAACACGTTTATATTTCCCGTAGGAGAAACGTAAATCTTTTGCACCATGACCAAACTCAGCGTAAATATAAATAAAATAGCCACGCTGCGGAACGCCCGCGGCGGCAACCGCCCTAACGTAGTACAGGCCGCCCTGGATTGCGAGCGGTTCGGGGCGCAGGGTATTACCGTGCACCCGCGGCCAGACGAGCGCCACATACGCTACCAAGACGTGTACGACCTCAAAAAAGTGGTCACCACCGAGTTCAACATTGAAGGCAACCCCACCCCCGACTTCATCAAAATAGTCAAAGAGGTCAAGCCCGAGCAGGTGACCCTGGTGCCAGACGCACCTGATGCCATCACCTCCAATGCCGGTTGGGATACGCTCCAACACAAAGATTTTCTGGTAGACGTGATTGCCCAATTCAAAGAGCTGGGCATTAGAACCTCTATCTTCGTAGACCCCATCACCGCGCAGGTAGAAGGCGCCGCCCAAACCGGTACCGACCGCATAGAGCTCTACACCGAAGCCTACGCCCACCAGTATTTAACCAACCGCGAAGCCGCCGTAAAACCCTACGCCCAAGCCGCCCGCGTGGCCGCGGAATGCGGTCTGGGCCTGAACGCCGGCCATGACCTGGACTTAGACAACCTGCGCTACCTCAAAGAGCAGCTGCCTAACTTAGCTGAGGTTTCCATCGGCCACGCCCTCATCTGTGACGCGCTGTACTTCGGTCTGGAGAATACCATTCAGTTGTACCTTCGCCAGTTGAATTATTGATGGTGTTTTCTGTTTTCGGCCTGCTTTCTGAAAAAGAGCTCGAAAACGGAAGAGCCTGAAAAGCCTGTTATTTCCAAATGCACCTTCCCCCCTCCTGTCATTCTGGAAGAATCTTGTGGCAAACTAGAAAAGCAGTGGTTCTTCTCTATATACTTGTATAGTAGAGTGTTTTTACCATTTTTAATGTGAAGAAATAACGCCTCTACAGTTCGCCCACAAGATTCTTCCAGAATGACAAAAGAGGGAGAAAGAACCAAAGAGAGAAATGAGGAAATCAGAAAAGAGGGAATGACCAAACGGAAAGCAGTTCTTTCCTTAGTCATAACTTACCAGAACACCCCATGACCCAACACCTGTTTTTAACCTGTTTTCAGAAAAATAGCCCTAAAACGCACCGCCTATGCTAGGCATGCTGTTCAAGATAGCGGCTTTTGTGGTGGTGGCGCATTTTGTGGTGCGGTTCCTGCTGCGCGTGTTTAATCGGCAGGGCCGGGTGTATTTTTTAACGCCGGCGCGGCAGTTTAAGCTGGTGTTCTGGTCGTTGATTAGCTTTTGGCTGGCTTTAGTCATGTTCGGGTTGCTGCTGCGGGCGCACACAGACACGCACCTGGAGCGTATTTTGGCCATCGCCCTGGGCGGAATTTTGTTTTTGTTCTCCTTGCCCACCCTGCTGGTGCATTTCCAGTACTGGCGGCATGAGCGGGAAAGCGCGCTGGAGCTGGAGAAAGACACCAGAACCGCGCTGCTGCTACGGCCGGGGCAGAAGTTTCTGTTGCAGCAAAACCAAATCAGGAGCCTGCTGGAAACCCGCTGCTCGTCCAGAAGTTCTTTCTGGAGCAACTATACGTATCTTACCCTCACGCTGCAGGACGGAAGGGCAGTCACCATCACTTCACTCTTAATTGATTTGGAGCAGTTGAAGGCGCTTTGGCCGCAGGTGCCGCTGCAGACCAGAACGAAATGGGTCTGTTTTCTGTAAAACAGGTCAGAAACGTTACTTTTGCACGTCAACTTCAATCTCATGGAATTACATTACCGCACCATAGGCGAAGGCTCGCCGCTCTTGATTCTCCACGGTCTGTTCGGGTATTCAGACAACTGGCAGACGCTGGCAAAGTACTACGGCGAGCACTTCAAAGTCTACCTCATTGACCAGCGCAACCACGGCCGGTCGCCGCACACGCCAGACTTCAGCTACCAGCTCATGTCTGATGACCTGCGGGAATTCATTGACCAGCACCAGATTCAGGACGCCGCCATCTTAGGCCACTCCATGGGCGGGAAAGTAGCTATGAATTTCGCGCTGCAGCACCCAGACAAGCTTTCAAAACTCTTAGTAGCTGACATTGCGCCCAAAGCTTACCCGCCGCACCATGATGATATTCTAGCCGGTTTTCACTCTATTGATCTGAACACGCTGCAAAGTCGGCAGGATGCCGATGACCAACTGGCCCAGAAAGTCCCGGACTTCGGCACCCGCCAGTTCCTGCTCAAAAACCTGTACCGCACCGAGGATAACAAATTTGCGTGGCGCTTGAACCTGGAGTCAATAGAGGCCAACCTGGATTCTATTCTGGGCAACATTGAGTCAGACACGCCGTTCACCAAACCAACCCTGTTCCTACGCGGCGGCAACTCGCGCTACATCAAACCCGAGCAGGACACCGAGCAAATCAAGCGCCTGTTCCCTAACGCAGAGATACAGACCATTGAAAACGCCGGCCACTGGCTGCACGCCGAACAGCCGCAGGAGTTCTTCAAACTGTCAATGGCGTTTTTGCAGAGGTAAGTCTGGCGGAAATTGAAAGCCATTTTCCCTCCACTTTTGTCATTCTGAAGGAACCTTGTGGGCAAACGGCAAAGGCGTTTCAACCCCTCCAGACTTGCTAAATCTGTTTTCAGGAACAGCTCTTTCCCCGCTTGTGTCCTTCTGTAAGGCCCTTGTAGCCGCACAGCCATAGCGTTTATTTAAGTAGTTTAGTTTATACCAGATGCCGTCCCCCTTTTTTGTCATTCTGGAAGAATCTTGGTTGCGAGCAAGAGAAGCGTTTTAAGTAGAGCTACTACCGCTCGCCCCCAAGATCCTTTCAGGATGACAGAAAAAGAACTAGGCTAAAAAAGAGAAGAAGCCTGGGGAAGAACAAAAGCTCCCAGAAAACATGGCATCTGACTGCCCGCAGTAGCATTACCCACCAGAACCAGTACCAACAACTTATGACCAATTCCGCCAAAGGCACGCTTTTCTTAATCCCCACGGTTCTGGCCGAGGACACCGCGGCGGCGGTCATTTCCCCGCAGGTGGCCGAAGTGACCGGCAGGCTGACCTATTTCATGGTAGAGAACGCCCGCACCGCCCGCCGTTACATCAAATCCATTGCGCCCGCGCAGGTTATTGAGGAACTGGCCATCACGGTCATTGACAAGAACTCTTCTGATACCGAACTGACTGCCGCTTTAAAACCATTGCTGGCCGGGCAAGACGGCGGCATCATCTCAGAGGCAGGCTGCCCCGGCGTGGCCGACCCTGGTGCGGAGTTGGCGCGACTGGCGCACCAACATGGCGTGAAGGTGGTGCCGCTGGTAGGGCCATCGGCGATATTGATGGGGCTGATGGCCTCTGGGTTTAACGGGCAGAGTTTCGCGTTTCACGGCTACCTGCCCATTGAGAAGCGGGACCGCATTCAGGCACTGCGGGCGCTGGAGAAGGAGATGGCGCAGAAAGACCAGACCCAGATTTTCATGGAGACGCCCTACCGCAACCGCCAGATGATTGATGACCTGCTGCAGAACCTGGGCAAAGACACCAAACTCTGCATTGCCGCCAACATCACGGGGCCCAATGAGTTCATCAAAACACTCAAAGTAAGCGAGTGGAAAGGCAAGGTACCGGACCTGCACAAACAACCGGCCGTCTTTCTGATCTATAGAAGGTAATTCTCCGGCTTCGCCGAAGACAAATGTGAACTTTGCGTTTTAGGCCTGTTTTGGCCAAAACAGCGTACGCAAAGAACAGGTATGGATTGCTTTGGCAATCTGCATGACAAACGGTCAACGTACGTTTAAACTCCCAACCATTTACCCTCACCCTAACCTTCTCCCAGAGGGAGAAGGAATACCGCTTTTTGCGTTTTGGGGCTATTTTCTGAAAAACAGGCTAAAAACAGGAAGTTAACCTTTACAGCAACCTATTTTCAAAAACTAGAAAAACGGGGCAGTTACTGCTATTACGTTTCGCGCGCAAGATCCCTTTAGCAGGACAGGTAGAGTGAATTTCTTCCGTAGAGAGAAGAATTGAGGCACTGCTGTTTTCGGGCTGTTTTTCAGAAAACAGCGAAAACAGAAATCACTATTTCCGCTGCAGCCAGCCTTCGGGGTTCAGGTTAGACTGGTTTTTCCAGATCTGGAACTGGAGCTCAGAGGTGCCCTCAGCATCTGTATAAACGGTGCCAATGGCTTGTTTGGCGTCTACCTCCTGCCCTTCAGACACATTCACAGTGCGCAGCTTGGCGTAGACGGTAAAGTATTCGCCGTGCTGGATCATGACAATGTTGTTCATGCCCGGTATGGTCTGTACCGCCAATACTTTTCCGCCAAAGATAGAACGCACCTGCTCATTGGCACCGGTCTGAATATCAATGCCGCGGTTCTCTACCACCACACCTCTGAGTACGGGGTGGTTATGGCGCCCAAAACGCTGGGAGATAAACCCGCGGCCCACCGGCCACGCAAAACGGCCTTTGTTGCTGGCAAAGTTTGAGGAGAGGGCGGCTCCTTCTGGGGTAAGGGTTACGCGGTTGGTGCTGGCGGTAGATCTGGCGGGCTCTGTCGGTTCTGGGGCGGGTTTTCCGGCCTTGGCGGCGGCGGCGGCTTCACGGGCGGCTTTGGCCTTGGCCGCGGCCTCTGCCGCACGGGCGGCGCGGGCAATCTCTTCGCGCACCAGCTCGGCAATCAGGTTATCCAGCTGCCGCACGGCCTGCTGCCGTTTCTCCACCTCCTGCTTCAGGGACTGCTCCTGCAGGCTTAACTGCTGAATCACCTGGTCCTGCTGGTCATGCATGGTGAGCAGGTTTTTGTTTTCCTTCAGCTGTACATCTAACAGGCTTTTTTTCTGCTGTTTCTGGGTGGTGAGGGTAGACAGTTGCTGACTCAGGTTCTGTTGCACCTGCTCAATGGCGGCGGCCTGCTTTTTACGGGCCTCTGTGTACTGCCGCAGGTACCGCATGCGGCGCATCATCTGGTTGAATGACTCTGAGGCAAACAGGAACATGAGCTTGTTGTAGCTGTTGGCGGTTTTGGAGGCGGCGTAAATCTGGCGGGCATACTCCTTCTTGAGCCGCTCCAGGTCAGACTGGGTCTCAGAGACTTTTTCTTCTGTGGTTTGCAGGTCTTTGTTGAGGTAGGTGATCTCTGAGGAGATGTTTTTGATCACGCCCTTCTGCACGGTGATCTTCTCCTTGATCACGTTCAGCTGCCCCAAAGACGCTTGCTTCTTTTGGGCGGTTTGCTCCAGAATGCGGTTGGCCTCTTTGATACGGCGCAGGTTGGCCGCCTTTTCGCGCTCCAGCTGGGCTTTGCTCTTAGTAGGGGCCTTTTTGGTGGTGCGTGTTGATTTCTTCTGCGCCTCTGCGCAGTAAGGACTCACCAGAAAAAGAAGAAGAAAAAGAAAAAGGATCCCCGACCTATTTACGTTCATACCCCGAAGGTACAGAAAAAGGGAAATCCAGAGAAGTGTCTGAGGTAGAAACCTGTCTTAACCGCACTCCCACGGTTGATGCTTTCCCGTTGTCTCCCTCTGGCTGCTGAATAGAAAGCAGCAGCGCCATGGGGAAAGGCTTCCCGTTCAAATCCTCAAAATCCTGGTAGTCTACCGTCATGAGGTCTTTGCTCTGCGGGCTCCTTACTTCTACCCTTTTGAGTTTGTAGCGGGTGGTATCAATAAACTGGTCTACCTGCAGGCTGCCCCGCTGTTGCCTGATGTGCTGCACGGGCCCTTCTATGATTACTTTCTCCAGCGAGGGGGGGCCTGGCACATAGTTGCCAATTAAGATCTCCTGCAGCGTCTTGAAATCTACATCTATGTTGTAGCGCTTGCGCAGCGTTTCATAAGACCCCACCAGGTACTCATCTTTCATTCTGTTTACCAGGTACACTGAGTCTGGGGTAATCTTCATGCGGGCCGCTTCCAGGCCAAAAGCCTGCACAGAAGCCCAGATGACCTCATTCTTCTTTACGCGTAGCGTAAGGTTTGCGCTTAGCTTGCTGTTCTCGCTCTGGATTTTGCCTTTGGCCGAAAAATACTGGTAGTCTGTGTTCACCACGCTCACCTTGTTGATTTTCTCAGGTTCAGCGGCCGCAGATGCGCCAGGCACGGCTTTTTTGGTACACCCTACTAAGACTAACATGCTTAACCCAAGGGCATAGATATATTTACTCATACAGTTTCTTGTCTTTAATCTTCTTACTGATGGCCTCAGAGGCACCACCAACCTGATTAGCCCTTACCCACTGTTTCAGGGCGGCTTCCCGGGAACCTAGCTGGTACAAGACATCGCCGTAGTGCTCAATAATGGTAGCATCAGAAGATAAGGCTACGGCTTTTTCTAGCAAGCGTTTCGCCTCCTGGTAATCTTTGAGTTTATACAGCACCCATGCGTACGTGTCTAGGTAGGTGGCATTGTCTGGAAACTGGGCCACCAGCACCCCCGCCATGATCTTGGCCTTGGCCAGGTTATGCCCGCGTAAAGAGAGAAAATAGCTGTAGTTGTTGAGCGCATGGGGGTTGTTGGGGTCTATAGCCAATACCCTATCATACGCCTGGTCAGACAGGTCATACTGCTCCAGAGAATGGTAGGCATCTCCCAACTGCAGGTTGAACTGCAGCTGCAGCTCCACATTATTGCCAGCCATGCGCCGGCCGTACTCCAGTGACTTAGCCCCTTTGCTGTAGTTCTTGTTGAGCAAGTGCGCCACCCCGTTGTAGTACCAGAACATAGGCTGGTTAGGGAAGAACTCCAGCGCCCGCTCAGAATGCACAATCAATGAATCTGTGTGGTTCATCTCCCCATCCAGCAGCACAATCTGCTGCCAGATTTTGAAGTGGCCAGGGTCCAGTTTCACCGCTTTCAGGTAATTATCCCGCGCCTGCAGCTTTTTGTCTGCATTCACATAGATGTCACCCGCCACCGCAAAGGCTTTGGCTTCCTGCGGGTGTGCTTTGGTGGTCAGTTCAGCCAGCTTAATGGCCTGGGTGGCTACTTTGGCATCTGGTAAACGCCTGATGTAGTCTACCAGAATCTTCACCTTAGAGTCTATATCCAGGCTGCTGTTCCCAAAGGCGAGCTCCAGCTGCACGTCTGCCTCTGCATGTTTGCCCTGCTGCTGTAGCAGGTCTGCCAGCATTAACCGGCCGTAGGCGTTGTCTGGGGCAACTTTGAGGGCTTTCTCTGCCATTTGAATGGCCTCTGCCACCCGCTTGTTGGCCGCCAGCATCTCAGCCTGGGCTAACAGATATTTTACTTCATCTGGGTTGGCCTCAATCAAATTTCTTCCCTCTGCCAGTGCTTTCTCCAGATTGTTCTGCTTGAGGTAGATTTGCTGCTTTTTAAATGAGATCTCCTCTATGAGCCCGTACTTTTCCTCAATCTGCCCCAGGGTGCGCAGGGCGTCATCTAGCCGGTTCTTGGCTAAGTAAAGATCTGTAAGGTTGAAGAGGTACTGCTCTGTGTTGGGGAGTTCAGTGGTAAGGCGGGCGTAGACTTTGATGGCCTCCTCATACTGCTGCTGGTTGGTGTAGATCTGGGCCAGCAGTAAGTGGTAGTACTGGTTCTTGGGCTCTAACTCCAGTGCGGCCTTGGCAAAAGGCAACGCTCCCCGCACGCTCCCCAGCAGCAGGCTGGTCTCAGCCAGCTTGTAGTTGACCGCGGCATTGGTGGGGCTAATGGCGTAGGCGCGCTGGAAACGGTCAAGGGCTTTCCCGTATTCCTCCAGCACAAAAAACTTCATGCCTTCCAGAAAATAGGACTCACTTAGCTGCTGCTCCTGTGCCGTGAAGGCAGGCAAAGCTGCGGCGGCCTCAGCTGCCGCAGGTTTTTCCTTTCTGCGCTCAGATTGGGCATAGCCTTTTCCCCCCGCTACTACCATTCCGCACACAGCGGCCACTATCGTGAGTCCTCTTTTCAGCATAAATTAAGTCACCTTCTATCCGCGCAAGACATTGTAGTCACCCACGCTGAGGTCAGCAGGCGTGCCTTGGTACACAACATGGTTTCCTACCATGGAGTTCGAAATCAGCGCGTTGTCAATTTTTGTGTTTTCCTGTACAATGCTGTTGCTCACCACTGAGCCACTTACTTGTGTGTTATTTCCAATAGAAACGTGCGGACCTACCACTGAATTGTTCAGCACCACATTTTCGCCCACATAAACCGGCGGAATAATCACGGTATTGGTTAATTGGGCAGAAGAGGCCACTAGACCTTCTTCGTCTCTAATATACTCCAAATAGCGCTGGTTGGTATAAACGGTAGAATCTTTGTTGCCGCAGTCCAGCCACTCAGAGATCTGGCCGGGAATGAACACAGAGCCCTTGCTCTTCATGTTCTCCAGGGCATTGGTGATCTGGTACTCGCCTTTGTCTTTGATATCATTGTCAATGAGGTACTGCAGCTCGCTGCGCAGGTATTCCCCGTCTTTGAAGTAGTAGATACCAATAATGGCCAGGTCAGACACAAACTCCTGCGGCTTCTCCACAAACTCGGTGATGTGGCCTTGGTCGTTTAGTTTCACCACGCCAAACGGGCGCGGGTCCTCAACTTTCTGCACCCAGATAGTGCCTTCGGCCGAAGTATCCAGTTTGAAATCTGCTTTGAACAAGGTATCTGCAAATGCCACCACCACGTTGCCTTTCAACGCCTCTTTGGCGCAAAGAATGGCGTGGGCAGTACCCAGCGGCTCATCCTGGTAGTGAATGGAACCCGTAGCACCAACAGACTCGGCAATTTTAAGCAGCTTCGCCTCTACCTCTTTCCCAAAGCGGCCTATGATAAACGCCACCTCTTCAATGGGTTCCTGGCAAACCTTGGCAATATCTTCTACCAGACGCTGCACAATAGGCTTGCCGGCAATAGGAACCAAAGGTTTAGGAACAGTTAACGTGTGCGGACGCATGCGCTTGCCCATGCCGGCCATTGGTACAATAATTCTCATAGTAACGTTGAAATAAGGTTGAATTAGTATGGCCTCCTACGGGAATGCCAGATTTAAGATATAGTATAAATACTATTTTTATCCTGTTTTCGAAAAAACAAGCCAAAAACAGACAGGTTACTTTTTGCCTGTGCTGCCGTAGCCACCAGCACCGCGCTCTGTCTCAGACAGCTCCTCAACCGGCTGCCAGCCTACACGCTCATACCGGGCCACCACCATCTGGGCAATGCGCTCCCCATCTTCTACAACGAAGTCAGCGTCTGAGAGGTTGACCAACAGCACCTTAATTTCGCCGCGGTAGTCTGCATCAATGGTGCCGGGGGTGTTCACAATAGAAATACCGTGTTTAAAGGCCAGTCCGCTACGGGGCCTGATCTGCGCCTCATGGCCCTCAGGCAGCTCAATGCAGAGCCCCGTAGGGATAAGTGCGCGCTGCAGCGGCTTTAAGGTAACAGGAGCCTCTAAATTGGCCCGCAGGTCTAAGCCTGCAGAATGTTCTGTCTGGTACGCGGGCAAAGGGTGCTTGCCCAGGTTAAGCACCTTAACGGGGAGTGTTGACTTCATTATGCCAATATACAAATTTATCTATTTATCCGCCGCAGCGCGGGTTTCTCCACTACCCACACCACTATTAGAAACACACCGCACAGCCCCAGATGGTACACCTGCCTCAGCCAGAAATTCTCCAGCTCCCACGCGTACGCCAGCCAGATCAGCCCGGTAGCCAGCATCAGGTAGCCAAAGATGGCCTTGAGCGGGTACGGCACCGGGAAATACTTCTGCCCAATGGCATAGCACACCACACTCATGGTGAAGTAGCAGAGAAAGGCCGCCACCGCACTGCCCATGGAGCCCCACACCGGGATCAGCAGGTAATTGGCCACCACTGTGACAATAGCGCCAAAGATGGTGATGTAGGTGCCATACTGGGTTTTGTCAGTGAGTTTGAACCAGACGGTGAGGTTATAATACACCCCGTTGAAAAGATACGCCAGCAGCAGTACCGGCACCACCTCCATACCCGTGCGGTACGCCTCTTGCCCCAGAAAATACTGAAAGATGTCCAGGTTCGCGCTTATGCCCAGATAGGCCAGGGCGCAGATAATCACAAACCAGCGCATGACCGCGGCAAAGGTGGCGGGGGAGTTCTTGTCCTGCGCCTGGGAGAAAAAGAACGGCTCTGCCGAATACCGGAACGCCTGGATCATGAGGCTCATCATAATGGCCAGCTTGTAGTTGGCCCCAAAAATACCCAGCGCTTCTTCATTGCTGATGCCTTCATAAAAGCCTTCGGGGAGCCAGTCTTCCAACATGAGCCGAGACAGCATCTCATTGGTAGCGCCAGCCAGCCCCATGATCAAGATTGGGAACGCATACACCAGCATGGGCCACATCTCAGGCAAAGAGAGTTTAAACCTGAAATCTGAGAATTCTTTCCAGAGCATGGGAATGAACAGCAGGTTGGCCACCATGTTCACCAGAAAGATATACCCTACCCCTAATTCTGGATCATAGATGGCTGCAATTATTGGCCGCAGCTCCGTCAGGTATTCCCCATTATACACATGCCGGCAAAACAGCAGGAAGAACAGGTTACCCCCAATCACCAGGAAAATATTGGTCAACCTGATAATGGCAAACCGGGCTGCTTTGTTCTCCAGCCGCAACCGGGCAAACGGGATGGCCACTATGGCATCAACCCCCATGGTAATGCCAGCCACAGCACATACTCCTCCCGGCCGGGGTAGCCCAACCCGGCCGCAATGGGCGACGCAAACAGAATGAAACCGGCCGTCAACAGTAAGCTGGAGCAGATGATGAGTGTCTGCACCTTGTGGTACAGGGCTCTTCTGTCTGCGTCTGGTTTGTTGGAGAACCGGAAAAAAGCCGTCTCCATGCCGTAGGTGTACACTATATTGAGGAAAGCGACTATGGCGTAGAGCTTGGTCACCACCCCGTACTCATCTGGGGCAAACACCCCCGTGTACAGCGGAACCAGCAGGTAGTTCAAGGCCCTCCCCACAATACTGCTCAACCCATAGGCAGCGGTCTGCCCTACCAGCTTTTTGGCTATACTCATATACCGTATTTAAAAACAGAAGAAAACGGGTGACAAAGATACAGGTGAAAGAGGGGAGTCTGCCATTTACGACTATTCCCTTTTGCTGTTTTCTCAAAAACAGCCCAAAAACGGGAATAGTAAACTTAGCGTTGGTCAGCACCTAAACGAGAGCGTGGATAAATTATTCTCCTTTGAAGTGAGGCTTACGCTTCTCCAGGAAAGCAGAAGTGCCCTCTTTAAAATCCTCAGAACCGCAGCAACGGCTGAACGAGTTGGCCTCTGTCTGGTAGCCGTGCTCCTCTTTGTCATACCAGGCGTTCACGCAGTCTACAATCATGCCCACGGCCAGGGGGGCTTTGGCTACAATCTTCTGCATGATCTCCAGGCACTTGCTAATCAGGTCTTCTGGGGCGGTCACATGGTTGACCAATCCCAGTTCCTTGGCCTCATGCGCCGAAACCATGTCACCGGTCATCATCAGTTCCATGGCTTTGCCTTTGCCCACCAGCTGGGTAAGCCGCTGGGTACCGCCGTAGCCGGGTATAATGCCCAGGTTCACCTCCGGCTGTCCAAAACGGGCATTGTCACTGGCCACCCTAATGTGACAGGCCATGGCCAGTTCACAGCCCCCGCCAAGGGCAAAGCCGTTCACGGCGGCAATCACCGGCTTAGGGCATTCCTCAATCATGGCAAACACGTCCTGCCCGCGTTCCGCGAACCGGCGGCCGTTCACCTCGTTCAGTTCGGCAATCTCAGAGATGTCTGCCCCGGCCACAAAGGCTTTCTCCCCGCTGCCGGTAATAATCACGCCCCGCACCTCTGGGTCATCATACACCTCCTGCATGGCCGCGTTGATCTCCTTCACAGTCTCAATATTGAGGGCATTCATCTTGCTAGGGCGGTCAATGGTGATAAATAAAACACCACCTTGGTTCTCCAGTAGCAGGTTGTTATAGTTGGCCATGGTTTATTTTCTAACGTACAGGAATTCTAGAATTGAAAGGAGCAAATATAAAGAAAACCCCACAGAATATGCTGCTTCCCATGACTTGCAGAAAAATCCTTTGGCTGGCCCTAAAATAAGGGTAGGTACATAGGAAATAGCGGATTTCTTTTCGTACTTATCAAAAATTTCAGGAACTGTAGTCCCTGATTCTAAGTTACCTAGCAAACATTCTCTAACTTATTTCTAATGAGATCACTTCTCCGGTATTTCACCTTCGCGCTGGGGTTATTACTGCTGTTAGCCCTTGCCCCAGAGGTACACGCACAAAAAATAAAGTCTAGCAAGGCAAGAAAGGAAATAGGCAGAAAAGGCCCTGGCGGCTATAAGAAAGGCGAAGCCCCTGACGCCAACGCTGACCGCAAAATGCTGCTGGACCGCCAGAAGGCCATTGCCCAGGCAAAAACCTCAGGCGGCGCCGGCCCCCGGTACTCACTGGCCCCCAACAAATATGACACGGGCAAGGGCAGTTTCTCCATGGGCGATTACAAGCACAAGACCAAAGGCAAAAAGCCCAGGAAACAGAAAAAGTCTAAGAAGCTCATTGACCAGGAAAACCCTAACGGGAAACTCTACCGTGAAGGCCTTAAAAAGAGAGACAAGAAGTTTCTCTTCTTCTAACGGGTCTTCCTGCTTATGAAAAAGCCCCTGCGCCCCACCCGGAGCAGGGGCTTTTTCATTTCCTGCTGTTTCTGGGCTGTTTTCTGAAAAACAGCCCAGAAACAGGAATGAATGGTGTGCAAGAAGGAGCAGCCTTTCTGAGAGTGGCTAACCTTTGCGGTTTACAAACATTCCTGCTTCTGCTCAAGCGCTCAACCATGGTCAGTCGGCAGAAGCCTTCCTGTTTCCGGGCTGTTTTTCAAAAAGTAGGCCGAAAACAGGTTTTTGCATTTTACCCCTCCCTCTACATGATCCCCCAGATGGAGAGCCTGTTCAAAATTTGCCTTTTGAGCGGCAAGGGGCCATTACGCTTTCCCTGGCTTTGTAGCGCTGCTACGAAACTCTAAAACCGCAATAGAAGAACCCCACCTTAGCTGGCCTCACGCGTTTAACTTGTAAAGAAGCTCTCATCAGGATGCATAGAAAGCAGAAAGCCCCGCACGGGGCGGGGCTTCTGGAAAAATTGAATACTTGCTGGTCTCTGTGTATTACAGGGTACGCTTGATTTCGCGCTCTTCGTAGGCCTCAATGATATCTCCCTGTTGCAGGTCATTGTAGTTCTTGATGCTGATACCGCACTCGTAGCCTTGTCTTACCTCAGAGGCATCATCTTTAAAGCGTTTCAGGGCGAGGATCTCACCTGAGTGAACCACAATACCGTCACGCACCAAACGTATTTTGGAGTTACGGGTAATGGTTCCATCTGTGACCATACAGCCGGCAATGGTACCCACTTTGGTGATTTTGAACACCTCCCGCACCTCTACGTTGGCTACTACCACTTCTTGTACCGTTGGCGCCAACATACCTTCCATGGCGTCTTTCACCTCATTGATGGCGTTGTAGATGATAGAGTAGAGCCTGATGTCAATCTGCTCCTGCTCTGCCAGCCTACGTGCGTTGGCCGAAGGACGAACCTGGAAGCCAATGATGATGGCGTCTGAAGCCGAAGCCAACAGAACGTCTGACTCGGAGATCTGACCTACTCCTTTGCTCAGGATGTTCACCTGCACCTCTTCAGTAGACAGTTTCAATAATGAGTCAGAAAGGGCTTCTACTGAACCGTCCACGTCACCGCGTACAATCACGTTCAGCTCCTTGAAGGTACCAATGGCCAAACGACGGCCAATCTCATCCAGGGTGATGTGTTTCTTGGTACGCATGCTCTGCTCACGCTGCAACTGCTGGCGGCTGTTGGCAATCTCACGGGCTTCACGCTCGGTCTCCATCACCACAAACTTGTCACCGGCCTGCGGTGCGCCATCAAGGCCTAACACCTGAATTGGCGCAGAGGGCCCTGCTTTTTTATGGCGTCTGCCTAGCACATCTGTCATGGCTTTCACACGGCCGTAATGGGAACCGGCAACAATCACGTCACCTACTTCCAACGTACCGGTTTGTACCAGAATGGTGGCCACGTAGCCACGGCCTTTGTCAAGGGCGGCTTCAATCACGGTACCCACCGCGCGGCGGTCTGGGTTGGCCCGCAACTCAAGGAGTTCAGCCTCCAGCAATACCTTCTCCAGCAACTCGTCAATTCCTTGTCCGGTCTTGGCCGAGATTTCCTGGCTTTGGTACTTACCACCCCACTCTTCCACCAGTACATTCAACTGGGCAAGTTCCTCACGGATCTTGTCTGGGTTGGCGGTTGGTTTATCAACTTTGTTGATGGCAATCACAATAGGTGAACCCGCCGCCTGTGCGTGGTTAAGAGCCTCTTTGGTCTGCGGCATCACGCTGTCATCAGCGGCTACCACAATGATGACCACGTCTGTTACTTTGGCACCACGGGCACGCATGGCGGTAAAGGCCTCGTGACCCGGCGTATCTAAGAAGGTGATGCTCTTACCTCCGTCTGTGGTTACCTGGTACGCACCAATGTGCTGGGTGATCCCCCCTGCCTCACCGGCGGTTACCTTTGAATTTCTGATGTAGTCAAGCAAAGAGGTCTTACCGTGGTCAACGTGACCCATAATGGTCACAATTGGGGCCCGCGGCTTCAGATCTTCTTCTGCGTCTACCTCCTCAATATTGGCGTTCTCCTCTTCCTCAGAAGAGGCAAACTGCACATCATACCCAAACTCATCGGCAATGATGGTGATGGCTTCGGCATCAAGGCGCTGGTTGATAGACACAAACATGCCAAAGTTCATACAGGCCTTGATCACATCATTCACGCTCACGTCCATCAAGGCTGCCAAGTCATTGGCAGACACGAACTCAGTAACGCGTAGAATCTTAGACTCCAGCTGCTCCTGCATTCTGCGCTCATCAGCGGCCTCTGCCACGGCAGAGCGTTTCTCACGGCGGTATTTGGATCTGTTGCCCTGGTTGCCTCCTTTGCCACCGCTCAAGCGGGCCAGGGTAGCCTTGATCTGATCCTGGATCTCCTTATCAGTCAATTCTGCACGCGGAGCAGATGGTTGCCCCGGACGGTTGTTGCCGCCTCCCGGACGGTTACCACCTGGACCACCGCCTGGACGGTTCCCCTGGTAGCCACCTCCTCCCGGGCGGTTGCCTTGCTGCGCACCGCCGGTTCCACCCTGGCGCTGGGCTGCCTGACCTGTCCCTAACGGACGGGTACTGGTAGCACGGTCGCCGGCGCGGTGGCCTTGTGGTGCAGATGTATTGGTTCCGCCCTGGGCACCGGTTTTAGGTACCTCAATGCGCTTACGTTTCTTTTTGTCTCCGCCTTGTCCCTGACCGCCAGGCTGGTTGCCTCTGCGGCGCTCATCTGAAGAAGCTACCGGCTTACCTCCTTTGCCACGGCCACCGCTCACCGGCAGTTCAATCTTACCTAATACAGTAAGACCTTTCAACTGGTCAGCCTGGGCTTTGATAGTCTCCTGCGGAGCTTCTGGCGCCGCTGCTTCTGGCTGTTGAGGTGCTGGCTGTTGAGGTGCCGGCGCCGGGGTTGCCGGTGGGGTTGGCGTAGCCGGAGCTACCGGGGGCTTGGGAGCCTGGGGAGCTGGGGCCGCCGCCTTAGGCGCTTCTGGTGCCGGAGCAGGTGCAGGTGGCTGTGGTGCCGCCGGTTTTTCTGGTGCTACGGGGGCAGCCGGGGCTTCTGGGGCTTTGGCTACATTTTATTGATTGCGGCTCCGTTCATCCTTGATTTTGACCGTGGCGGCGCCGAAACCTGGGTTCCCATTATAGTGGGTGCTGTTATTTTACTGCAGAACCTCATGACAAACTGGGAAGTGGGCGTATTCAGAGCCATGTCTGCTAACATGCACTTGAACATGGACTACCTGATTGGTATTTTCTTGGCGGCCTCACCCTGGATCTTTAATTTTGATGAGTATGTGTACCTGCCGCACCTGATTGTAGGTATTGTGATCCTGCTGCAGGCTATGATGACCCGTGTGGTTCCTGAGCATGGCGCTGTGACCAATGCCGGTCCTGCCAATGCCCGCCACCCCTACAGAGGGAGCAGCATGAACCATGGCCATACACACTAATTCTAGTGTAGACGCCAGTTAGTTAAAGAAAAAGCAGAAAAAAGGCCGGGAAATTTCCCCGGCCTTTTTTTTTGTTTTACCCCTGGGGCAAAAACCGGTGTAGCTTACACCCTTCCCATTGCGTACCTTTGTTCTATGAATTACCTATCAGCAGACGCTATATCTAAAAGCTTCGGAGACCGCTGGCTGTTCCAGAACCTTACCTTTGGCATTAACCGCGGGCAACGCGTAGCCTTGATTGGAGCCAACGGCGCCGGAAAAACCACCCTCTTGCAGATTTTGGCCGGTACCATTCCGCCAGACAACGGCACTGTGAGCGTACGCAAAGGCATCAAAGTAGGGTACCTGTGGCAGCAGCCCGAGTTCCCGGCCGGCGCCACCGTGCAGGAGGCCATTTTCTCAGGCCAAAGCGAAGTGCTGGAGGCTATCAGAGACTACGAGGCCTGTATTGCCGACCCCCACGTGTCTGACGCCAAAATGCAGAAGGTGATGGAGCGCATGGAGAACCTGCACGCCTGGGAATATGAGGTGCGCACCAAACAAATCTTAGGCAAACTGGGCATCCAGAACCTGGAGGTGATGGTAGAGCACCTGTCTGGCGGACAGAAAAAACGCGTGGCCATGGCGCGGGTGCTGATTGAGGAACCGGACCTGCTGATCCTGGATGAGCCCACCAACCACCTGGACCTGGAAACCATTGAGTGGTTTGAAAACCTGCTGACCACTGAGCAGACTACGCTCCTCATGGTGACCCACGACCGCTACTTTCTGGACCAGGTAGCCAATGAGATTGCAGAACTGGACCGCGGCCAGCTGTACACCTACAAAGGCAACTACAGCTATTATGTAGAAAAGAAGGCAGAACAGGAGGAAGCCAATGCCGCTGAGATGGGCAAGGCCAAACAACTGCTGAAGAAAGAACTGGATTGGATGCGCAAGCAGCCGCGCGCCCGGGGCACCAAGTCTAAATCAAGGGTAGACGCTTTTTACGACCTTAAAGACAAAACTTCACAGAAAGATACCCGCACCCAGCTGGAGCTGTCAGTGAAAAGCACCCGGCAGGGAAACCAGATTCTGGAGATTGACCACCTGAGCAAACGGTTTGGCGACAAAGTGGTACTCAATGATTTCAGCTATGTGTTCAGAAAGAAAGACCGCGTAGGCATTGTAGGCCCCAACGGAGCCGGCAAAACTACTTTTCTGAACATGCTGACCGGCCGCTTGGCCCCAGACAGCGGTGAAATCATTGCCGGCCAGACCACCGTCTTTGGGTATTACACCCAGTCTGAGCTCACCTTCAATGAAAACCAGCGCGTGATTGACGTGGTGAAAGAAGTGGCCGAGGTAGTGGAAACCGGCAACGGCGAAACCATTACGGCCAGCCAGTTTCTGCAACACTTCCAGTTTCCGCCCGCGCAGCAGTACACGTTTGTGAGCAAGTTGAGCGGCGGTGAGAAAAGACGCCTGCAACTGCTGCGCGTCCTGATCAAGAACCCCAATTTCCTGATTCTGGACGAGCCCACCAATGACCTGGACATTCAGACCCTGAACATTCTGGAGGACTTCCTGATCAACTTTGGCGGCTCTCTTCTGATTGTCTCCCACGACCGCTATTTCATGGACCGCCTGGTGGAGCACTTATTTGTCTTTGAGGAAAACGGCCACCTGCGTGATTTCCCGGGCAACTACACAGATTACCGGGAATGGGCAAAAGAGCGGGAAGCCTTGACCGCAGAGAAAGAAACAAGCCCCTCCTCTGTCCCCGCCGCCCCAGCCCCCGTTGCCACCCCGGCAGCGCCTGCAGAAACGACACCCAAGCGCAAAGCCACCTTTAAGGAGAAGCAGGAGTACGAGCAACTGGAGAAACAAATTGAGGAGCTGGAAGCAGAAAAAGAAAAGCTGACAGAAGAGATGAACTCCGGCGAAGGCGACCACAAACGTCTGGCAGAAATGGCCCAGCGCATTCAGCAGATCACAGACCAGGTTGATTCTAAAACCATGCGCTGGCTGGAACTGGCGGAGATTATATAGAAGCCGTGAATTCCAAATTCCTATTTCCGGGCTGTTCTTTAATAACGCGAAATAGGAAACCCACCACCAATTCATCAGAAAATCCATTCCATCAAAACTCCAACAATTTCAGGGCACCCTACTTCTGTGCCTTTCTGTTTTGGAGCCGTTTTGGCTAAAACGGCTCCAAAACAGAAAACCCGCCTAAGCTGGTTTTCAGCACAAGCACCAGACCAAAACCACCCACCCCAGTTCAGCTTAGAACCAAAGAGAGAAGGGGCTTCCATGATTAGAGCCTGAGCACAAGTGTCTTTTGTACCGCAAACGGATATTAAAAGAATCCTAGACTAACGGTTGCCTCACCCCCTAGCGTTGTCATGCTGCTTAAAAAACTGCAGAAAAACCTTTTACTCCCCGGTTTCGCCTGCAAAATCAATATGTAAACAGGGGCTTATGGGCTGCTTACAAACCAACACCTCCCCAGAATAGAGGCACAAGAGCTGGCTTTAACCATCTGATCTCCCCTAACTGCTAAGAAAAAAGCCCGTTGCAGATTTTACTCAGCCACGGGCTCCTCCCAATTTCTTTCCGCACCGCGGAAAATAGCTCTATTTAATACACGTTGGGCTTTCTCTGGTAACTGAAGGAGAAGCCTACTTTCTGAGGAGTACTCACCTGCTGCTCCTCCAGCTTCTGCTTCACGGTGATTTTCCTGATCTCATCTACCTCTGGCGCCACCAGGTCATTGTTGACCGCGGCAATCATGGCACTTTCAATGAAAAGACGCAGCGTCTCCTCGTCTATTTTATTTTTAGCCATGTCATTGTAAGACAGGTCCAGCTGCTTCACCCCTTCCAGGTAGAAATGGTTGTCAATATTGATCAACACCCGCCCCAGCAGGTAGCCAGGGTCATTTAACCGGTTGTACCTGATAGAGTCAGCCATGAAGTTATACGCCATGATATGCCCGAAGAACCGGCGCCTGAAATCTTCATCTACGTAGCGGCTGCGCATCAGCTCATGCTCATCTGGCAGGGTGATGATGTTGGAGTGCATGACAAAAATGAGCAGATCACCTGAGAACTTGATATGGAATTCAAAGTCATTGTAGCTGCGGTATTCAATTACCACACTGGCATCTACCCCAGAAAAACGTTCTTTTAAGCTGTCTACAATCTTAATGGCACAAGACCGCAGCTGTTCAAAGATTTCCTTGGTGTTTCTGAAGATAGCCTGCTTGGTGCTTGACTTCTGACGCAAACCTTCAAAAATTGACTCTATCCTGTCTTCCATAGCTCATCTTTTGGTTTTGTTGCCTTACTGCGTACTAGTGTTTGTTCTTCAATTGTACCCTGGCAGCGCCAATTTAGTTTTCATTCTCTGAACCGGCCGGGTAAATCTGCCCCTGGCCTGCCATGCGCGCCAGTTCCTGGCTAGTTAGCCCAGCCACCTCCTGGAGCACTTCCCATGTATGCTGCCCCAACCCGGGCGGGAATGACAACTCTGCCCGGGTCACCATCTCAGCGGTAAACGCCACCTGTCGCACCCCTTGCCACTGCCCGTTTTCACCGGCCAGCAACTGCCCCAGCCCCAGTGGCTGCGCCAGCGCCTCAGGCACCGTGTGCACCGCCCCTGCCGGCACATGTTGCTGAATCAACGCCTGCAGCAGCGGTTCCCGCTCAAACCGGTTTACCAATTCAGATAAACGCACATTGAGCGCCACCCGGTTTATTACCCTTCCCTTATTGGTTTTATACATCTCCTGCCCCGCCAGCGCGGGCTCCCCCAACACCTGGCACAGAGAGGAGAACTGCCGGTCATCTCCTACCGCCAGCACCAGCTCTTTGCCGTCTGCCGTGGTATAGACCGTACCGTAAGGGACAATATTGGGGTGCTCAGAACCCATTCTTTCAGGGGCTTTTCCCGCCACCAGGTAATTAGTGGCCTGGTTGGCCAGCGAAGAGAGCGCCGCCCGCAGCAGAGAAACTTCTACATACTGCCCCTGCCCGGTTTTTTCCCGCAGGTACAGCGCCGCCAGCAGCCCCTCTTTTAGCTGGTGGGCCGCCATGAGATCTATCATGGCTACCGGCATTTTCACTGGCCCGCCCCCTTTCTCACCGTTCATGTACATGAAACCCGCCTCGGCCTGCAGCACAGCATCATATCCGGCCCTTTTGCTTTCATTGCCATACCCGGTCACATGGCCATAAAGGAGCCTGGGGTTTTTGGCTGACAGGGTTTCATACTCCATTCCTAATTTCTCAGCGTCTCCCGGCTTAAAGCTCACCAGCACCACATCTGCCTTGGCCACGAGATCATAAACCGCTCTTTTGGCTTCAGCCGAGGCCAGGTCCAGACAAACAGACTTCTTTCCCCAGTTGGCGGCGGCAAAATAGGCAGACACGTCGCGGGAAGGGTCTTCAGATGAAAGTTTCCATTGCCGGGTCACATCTCCGCGGGAGCGGAGGTTTTCTATTTTAATGACTGTGGCTCCCATCTCGGCAAAGAACTGACCTACGCTGGGGCCGGCCAGCACACTTGCCAATTCCACTACCAGTAGATCATGGAACGCACCTTGGTTCTGCGGCATTCTGTTTTTGGGCTGTTTTTCCAAAAATGGGCAAAAAACAGGTAAATGAAAAGTGCAGGCACCGTCCAGGCAAAAACAGTCTTCCCTTCCATGCCCTCACTATGCAACTCGCCTTCATTTACTTTTCACCCCACCAATCTGCCAAACCAGGATAGGCAAAAAAAAAGGCGGCGACCTTGTGGCCGCCGCTTTTCCAAAGCATCCTATTGTAAAAACTTCTGTTTCTGTTATCTCACTACCAGGCGTTGAGTTTCAGTTACACCGTCTGCCGTGATAGAGATCATGTAGATTCCCTGGCTTAAACCCAGGCCAGTCAGGTTCAAGGTACCGTCAGCGTTCATGGCTCCTGTGTGCAGCACTCTGCCGCTCAGGTCAACCAGGCGAACATTCACAGTGCCTTTGGGAAGTTCTGCAAAGCGGATGTTCACATTGCCGTTGGTCACTGGGTTAGGGAACACACTCACTTTTGCCGTTCCATTTACTTCTGCGCCACCTGCGTTGTTGACAGAGATTACTTTTGAGTATTCTGTAGTACCATCCAGGTCAACCTGACGAAGGCGGTAGTAGGCAGTTCCTTTGGCGGCGCTACGGTCAGTGAAGGCGTAGTCAATGATCACTGATGTGTTACCGGAGCCTTTTACCTCGCCCACTTTTACAAAGTCCTTGCCGTTGGCGCTACGCTCAATCTCAAAGCGGTCATTGTTGATCTCTGTGGCTGTTGTCCAAACCAGTTCTACAGCACCGTTGCGGGACACGCCTTCAAATCTGGTCAGGGATACCGGAAGCGGGGTACCGGCGCCACAGTCAGCCACCACTACTGTAGCCTCTCTTGTTGTTGTGCCACACTCGCTGGTAGCAATTACTCTCACAGTCAATGGCTGGCCCAGCTGGTCTTCTTCAAAGATGGCCACTACTTCAACATATCCGTTTCCTTCGTCAACCGGGATGAAACCTTCTGGCAATTGGAATTCATAAGTAACGCCTTCCTGCACATTGGCCACTTCAAAGCGGTAGGTATCATCAGAGAGGTTACACACAGTGTCTGGGGCTACCAGTGTTACTTGCGGGGCACCGGTTGGGCAGGTGTTTTCACATTCAACCACTTTCACTGGCAAGCAAACCGCCTCAGCACCACAGTTGTTGGCATTTACCGCTACCACTGTTACATAAAGAGTGGTATCTACTGGTGCATTCACTTTTACGGTTACAGATCCGTAGGCCTGGCTCACTACTTCAAACTCATCTGGCAAGAAGAACTGATATTTGATTTTACCGGCTGCATCTGGGTTCTTCACAGAGAACGTATAGTTCTTGGTTGGGCTTGGGCAAACTTCATCTGGAGCGTTCACTTGCAGATCAGGCTTGGTGCACGGGCTGCAGTTTGGCTTTTTAGTTACCGGAATGGCATCATACCCAGCGCCGCAGATTTTGTTGTTTTTCTTCTGGTTGCTTGATACACTCACAGAAACTTCACCGGTAGTATTTCCTGCTTTCACAATCAACAAGTCGGTTCCTTGTCCAGAAACAATCTCCCAGCCAGCAGGCACTGACCAGTCATAGTCAAAAGATTTTTTGTTCCCGGCATTGCCGTTGCCATTTCCGTTGGCTTTTACTTTCTCTACATCTGCCTCAAACTTGAGCACATCTCCCTGGCAGAACTGGGCCGGACCAGTGATCACTACTTCCATTTTCTTACCTGGGTGCACAGGTTTTGTACGAACTTTGGTACCGCAGTCAGCATGGTTCACTTTCACTTTCATTGTACCAGGCTTCATACCCACTCTTACAGTCACACAGTTGGTACCCTGGCCAGAGATGATCTCCCATCCGGAAGGGGCGTTACCGGCATGCGCTCTTGGCACATCCCACACGTAAGAAGTATATTTTGAATCAGCTTTGATGCAGTAGGTTACCACATCACCAGGGCAAGGATTGGCAGGACCTGAAATGTCTGAAGGCTGGGAAGTGTTGCATTTTACACCGCCGTTGTTGTCATTTCCTTTTCCAGCGTTGTTTTTCCCCTTGCCACCGCCATTGTTACCATCTGTGTTTCCGCCAGTTGAGCCGTCACCACCAGTTAATACTCCACATTTGGCTAAGTCAAAGGTTACCATGCCTACAGTAGTTGACGCCTTGGCGGCCACCCGCAGGGTGCGCATGGTTGAAAATTCAAAAGCACTTACATCAAAGGTAAAGACGTCTGTAGCTCCGTTTTTATAACCGTTAATGCCAACACCCTCAAATTTAATTGAGTAGAAAGGGTTGTTCGTACCATTCTCTACTTTGTAATTATACTTTTCTGAGGCATAAGAAACAGCGTTTGAGGTAACGCCTGCTCCGTTTGGTAATTCAAAAGCTGCATAGCTTAAATCATTGGAGCAGTTGGTTTTGATTCTGAAAGACAACCGCACATAATCATTTTCAAGGTTCTCAGCACCTAAAAAGGTAAAATCAAAGCACTGATTGGAAGAAGTGCACTGCGCCTGCGCTTGCTGCGCCAAACCCAAAAGTATAAGCAATAGGGTACAACCCCATGAAAGTATTAGTTTTTTCATGACAATAGGAAAAAAATGGCAGTTTGGATATTTTCGCTAAAGAAGCAGCAACTCAAAGACCCACAAGGGGGTAAAGAAAGAATGGAACCTTAGTTCAGGAAGATCTGATAAGTAAGATCAGCAATCTTAGATTTGATCAAGAGAGGTAGTACAATTATTTTCATATTTTTATCTTTTCTTAAAGGTCTAACAACTAAACAATGTTCTATTTCATTGTTATATCTTCTTTAACGGAAGCAATTTTTAGCAGTTTCACTCTAATTGCACTTTCAATCAATCTTACAAACACCTTCTTTGTTTTATTATATATTTTTACTTGCATTTAGCGATTTAAATAACTTTAACACCAAAACCACCTTTTTAACTATATAACATTTCAAAGTTTAACACATAACAAACCATCTTAAGAGGCTTGCTAACCTCTACAAAACCATCCATTAACCATCTTCTTCACACTCCTGAATAATACCAGTTAAGCCACAAAAAAAAGGCGGTAACCATATGGTTACCGCCTTTCCAGGGCCTCCTTTTGCAACTACGCTTACCTATCTCACCATCAGCCTCTGGGTCTCGTTTACACCGCCGCCATTGATGGAGATCATGTAGACCCCGCTGCTCAACCCCAGGCCACTCAGGTTCAGTGTGCCGTCTGTGCTCAGCGTGGCAGTGTGCAGAACCCTTCCGCCCAGGTCAACCAGACGCACGCTCACCTCTCCTTTAGGCACCTCAGCAAAGCGGATGCTCACGTTACCGCTGGTCACTGGATTAGGGAACACGCTCACTTTAGCAGAGGCCCCTGCGTTGGCCACCCCTGCGTTATGCTTCACAGAGATCACCTTTGAGTATTCCTGCGAGCCGTCCAGGTCTACCTGGCGCAGGCGGTAGTAAGCCGCACCACTTGTGGCGCCGTTGTCAGTAAAGGTGTAGTCAATCACTACGCTGGTGTTACCTGAGCCTTTCACTTCGCCAATCTTCACGAAATCCTTACCGTTCAGGCTGCGCTCCACCTCAAAGCGGTCGTTGTTGATCTCAGTGGCCGTGGTCCAGGACAGCTCCACCGTTCCGTTTCTTGACACACCGTCAAATCTTGTGAGTGATACCGGCAGTGGGGTACCAGCGCCACACTCACTCACCACCACTGTAGCTTCTGCCGTTGCGGTGCCGCACTCGCTGGTGGCCACCACCCTTACCGTCTGCGGTTGACCCAACTGCTCTTCTTCAAACACAGCCACCACCTCAACGTACCCATTGCCCTCTTCCACCGGAACGAAGCCCTCCGGTAGTTGGAACTCATAACTCACGCCCTCCTGCAGGTTGGCCACTTCAAAGCGGTACGTGTCATCAGAAAGGTTGCAAACAGAGTCAGGGGCCAGCAAAGAAACCTTAGGGGCGCCGGCAGGGCAAGGAGTTGGGTTACAGCCTTTAGGGTTGAAAGCAACTGCACCAATGGTTCCAGCAGCTTTCGCCTGTACTTTAATGGTAGTCAGTTTTGCAAACTCAGCAGCCGTCAACTCATAAGAGAAGGTGTCAGAGGTTCCGTTTTTATAACCTTCCGCCGCTTTGGCCTCAAATTTCACAGAGTAGAAAGGGTTGTTAGTGGTATTCTCTACCGTGTATTTAAAAGTAGTGGCTTGGGGATTTTTAGCTTTTGCCCCGGCCGGCAACTGGAAAGCAACGTTACTCAAGGCGTTCCCGCAGTTGGTGATCACCTCAAATACTATTTTCACATTTCCGTTAGGGAGGGTCACATACCCTTTGTAAATAAACTTGAAGCACTCATCTACTGACACGCAATCACCCTCACCTGGCTGTTCACCACCGTTGTCCTGTCCACCGCAGTCAGGCAGTGGGCAAAGGGTTGGTTCAGCAGCAGTAGCGCAGGCTTTTACAGAAGAGGAAATGGTTGCCTGGTTTCTTACTTCATCTACGATCAAACTCGCAGACGCCTTGGTGAAGTCTAAAAAGCAAAGAGTGCCGGTGATAGTACCTTGATCAGTATTGGTTGAGGTGCCGTACACATGGAAAGTTCCTTTCCCTGTCACTTTGCCATGGGTGTTCTTGAAGTTACCTTTGATTTTGATGAAACCATCATTGGTCAGCTCAGAGATGCTGTTCATGTTATGGAACGTAAAACCAGCGGTTGACTGCTCTATATACCCACAAGCGTAGTTGAAGATACTGCCGTTGCTTTCAATATTTTTATGGCTGTAGATGCGGCCCCAGTTTTTGATAGAAGCTTGTGAATTCACATAAATCCTATCTGAGGTTACTGATCCATAATTCAGCAAAAGGTTTGGCTTTCCCACGCTTACCCCGCTGGGGAAGTTCAGACGGCCGGCAATCTTCACCGTTCCGCAGTTGTAGAAATAACCAGTGTTAATGTTCAAAGCGTCATCTGCAGTAGCCTTTACTTCAAATAAACCTTTATTATAGACAGTGGCTCCTGAATTCAAATGCACACTGTTGGAGAACACCATGTTCTTGTTGTTTTTCAAGGTGATTCTTTCAAACGCCTCTGGACTGCCCAAGGCCAGGGTCATGTCGCCGTTATTGATCACAGACCCTTTCTTGAAGAATACATTTCCCTGCACTTTTACAGTACCGTTGTTTACAAAGTAGGCAGAGTCATTGCTGTTGATCCCAAAGTCAAGGTTGGTCAGCTCCATTACTCCGTTCACGGTCACGGCCGACATGTTATTAAGCACCAACAATTTTCCTGAGCCCTTCAAAGACCCGTTCTGGTTGATCAACAACTCCCCTTTGCCATCTTTACCAACCCAAACTTCCTGATTGATGTTCACGGCGTGGTTGATGACAATTTTCTCACAGGAAGAGGGCACTCTGCCTTTGTCCCAGATAGAACGGTCAGAGAAGTTTCCAGCTTTCACTGAAGTGATGATTTCACCGCATTTGGCTGCAAAAGCCTGCTGGGTAATCCCGAAAAGTATAAGCAATAGGGTACAACCCCATGAATGTAAAGTTTTTTTCATGGCAATAGGAGGAAAGAAGGTTTTTGTATTTCTACTAAAGAATTGGCGTTTCAAACACGGCTACCGCGTGCATGTGGAGAGCAAAAGTCTAAAAAGGATAAACTTGAAAGGCAGTGGCTACCGCTTTAGGCTCATCAGAAAGAGAAAGTACAGCTTTTTTCATATTTCACAGTTTTACTCAGATTAGACATCACAACAACATTCTATTTTATTGTTATAAACTGTCTAACGGCCACGCCCTACACCTGTTTCACACAATTGCACTTTCACCTAATGTCACAAACACATTCCTTTATAAATACAATATTATTAGATATATAATCGCTAAAAACCGCATTTCATCCTATATACCACTATATACATATGTAATTTTTCTAGGCAATCCCCTTTTTCAACCTATTGCAAACAGCTAGTAAAACCATCACAGCAATGCAATTTATTTCACCTCAACCTAACATCAGGAAATGACCCTCCCCCACTTCCGTAGCCTCCGCAGGATCAGCCATTTATCAGCCTTCGCCTACCAGAAAAGACTCATAAGGCACTTCCAGCTTACGGGTAAGCCCACTGACTTTTCACTAAGGAGAAATGGTCTCACCGGAAAAAGCTATATTTACAGACTTTACATGACCGCCTGCGGTAAAACTTGAATGCAGGCAACCATTGAATCAATACTATGAGTGTTACATTTGAAGATTTTAACCTGCAGCATGACCTGTTAGACGGCATCAGGTCTATGGGGTATAAACAAGCCACCCCCATCCAAGCTCAAGCCATTCCCCACATACTAGAGGCCAAGGACCTGATTGCCTGTGCCCAGACCGGAACCGGTAAAACGGCCGCTTTCCTGGTGCCAACCCTGAGCAAGATCGCAGAAGCGAAGTTTGATTTCACCAGTACGTTAATTCTGGTTCCCACCCGTGAACTGGCCAAACAGATAGACGACCAGGTAGAAGGCCTCAGCTATTTCACCGGCGCCACCTCTATTGCCATCTATGGCGGCAACAACGCCCAAAACTGGGACCAGCAGAAAAAGGCCCTCACCAGCGGCGCCGACATTATTGTGGCTACGCCCGGCCGCCTCATTGCGCACATGCAGATGGGCTACGTTAGGCTGGACCAGGTAAAATACCTCATTCTGGACGAGGCCGACAAGATGCTGGACATGGGTTTCATGGATGACTTGATGAAAATCATCTCGCAGCTGCCCAAAGAGCGCCAGACCCTAATGTTCTCGGCCACCATGCCGCCTAAGATCAGGACCTTCGCCAAGCAGATTCTACATGACCCTGAGGAAATAAGTCTTTCCATCTCCAAACCGGCCGCCAACATTGACCAGCAGATTTACCTGGTATATGACAACCAGAAACTGCGTGTGTTGCAGCACATTTTAAAAGACGCCCAGATTCAGACCATGATTCTGTTCACGTCGCGTAAAAATGCAGTGAATGATATTGTGCGCTCCCTGCAGAAAATGGGCTTTGAGGCCGAAGGCATTAGTTCAGACAAAACCCAGGACGAACGCGAAGCCACTTTGCAGAAATTTAGAAACAAGCAGCTGCAAGTGCTGGTGGCCACCGATGTGATGTCCCGCGGCATTGACGTAGACAACATTAGCCACGTGGTGAACTTTGACGTGCCCCAAGACGCCGAGGACTATGTACACCGCATTGGCCGTACCGCCCGCGCCGGCACCAAAGGCATGGCCATCACGTTTGTGAACGAGCAAGACCAGGAACGTCTGGTGAAAATTGAAAAGCTGATTGAGCGCGAGCTGCCCAAATTGCCGCTACCAGAAGGTGTGGGCGAAGGTCCAGCCTTTGACCCGGTAGGCAACAGCCGCCGAGGCGGCCGCGGAGGAAAGCCCGGTTCTTCGGCCGGAAGAGGCCGCCCAGACGGCAGACGCAGGGAAGGCCAAAGCAGCGGCGGCGAACGCCGGAACGACCGCCCTAGAAGAGATGACCGCAAACCGCGCGGCGAAAAGCCAGCTGACGGCACCGCACCGGCTTCGGCTCCCCGCCCACCTAGAACTGAAGGCCAGCCTCAGGGCCCCAGGGCCGAAGGCGAAGAAGTGAAACGCAAGAAGAAGCGCCGCAAGAAGCCGGCCAATCGTCCGCAAGCAGAAGGCGGCGGGCAAGTACCAGCCGCCAACCCAACTTCAGCGGCAGAATAGATTAAAAAACAGAAGGCCTCCCGTTGGGGAGGCCTTCTGTTTTTGGGCTACTTTTAGAAAAACAGGCCGAAGACGCACTTTCTATCAGGTTAAGCTCTATCCAGCAGCAACCCAATGCCCAGCAGCAGCACAAACAGCAGCGTGCTCATGGCCATCTGCTTCAGGAGCGGGTCCAGTTCAGCGGGTGTCTGCCTGCGTTTCACCTCACGGCCATTGTACAGCAGCATGGGCAAAGACCCCAAAAACAGCCACGGCCAAAGCGTGTGGTTTTCCCGCACCAGCACAAACACCGCCGCACAGACAATACCGCCCAGCAGCAGGAGCCAATGGTAATTTCTGGCCCGCAGGGCGCCCAACCGCACCGGCACCGACCTTTTCCCGGCCAGTTCATCTGATTTGATGTCTCTGATGTTGTTCACGTTCAAAACCGCCGCCGAGAATAAACCAAGGCTGGAAGCGGGCAGCAGAAGTTCAGAGAAAATGCGCTCTGTTTGCAGAAAGTACGTTCCCAGCACTCCTACCCACCCGAAGAAGAAGAACACCGAGATATCGCCCAATCCGGCGTAGCCGTACGGTTTGCCACCGTTGGTGTAGCCAATGGCCGCCCAGATAGCGCCAATGCCCAACAGCAGGAAGAAGAGAAACAGGTACAAACCTGAGGATCCCAGCGCTACCCAGAGCAAGGCCACCCCTGAAAACAGAGACAGCAAGCTGAAGACAATAATCGCCGCCTTCATCTGGCCCGGCGTTATCTGCCCCGCCTGCACGGCCCGTTTGGGACCCTCACGGTGTTGGCTGTCGGCGCCGTGCCTGGTATCACCGTAGTCATTGGCCAGGTTGGAGAGAATCTGCAGGAACAGCGTAGTCAGCACGCAGAGCAGCAGCACCGGCCACCGTGATAGGTGGTCGGCGGCGGCCAGGAAACCGCCCATGCCAATGCAAGACAAAGAAAGGGGCAGCGTGCGTAACCGGAAAGCCGATACCCACGTGCCCGCACTAGGCCGTTTCTGGCCTGTTTTTTCCAAATCCACGTAAAACTAGAGGTTAATGTCGCGCAGCAGTTCTTCGCTCAGCGGAGTCACTTTTGAGGGATAGAACTTCAGGATTTTGCCGTCTTCTGAAATCAGGTATTTGCTGAAGTTCCAGGCCGGGGCTTCGGCGGTCACGCCGTTCAGGTCTTTGTTGGTGAGCCACTTGTAGAGCGGCTGCTGTTCAGCGCCAATCACAGATGCCTTCTGGAACAGCGGGAACGTCACCCCGAAGTTCTTCTGGCAGAACTCGGCAATATCTTCGTCTGAGCCCGGCTCCTGCCCGCCAAAGTCGTTGGCCGGGAACCCCAGCACCACCACCTTGTCGCCGTGCAGCTTGTGCAGTTTCTCCAGGTCAGCGTACTGCTTGGTGTAGCCGCATTTGGAGGCCACGTTCACAATCAGGATTTTCTTGCCTTTGTACGGTTTGAGGGTGGTCTTTTTCCCCTCGTTGGTCACCAGTTCAATGTCATAGATAGAAGAAGCCGCGGTTGATTCCATAGCAGTCGTTTTTTGGGTTTTCACCTCCTGGGTAGACGCCACCGGCGTAGAACAGGCCAGCAGAAGGCTTAAGGAGAGAAGGCTTAATA
Organism: Rufibacter ruber; assembly: GCF_001647275.1. Classification (GTDB taxonomy): domain Bacteria; phylum Bacteroidota; class Bacteroidia; order Cytophagales; family Hymenobacteraceae; genus Nibribacter; species Nibribacter ruber_C. The sequence continues at coordinate 50,750 of NZ_LRMM01000027.1, forward strand.
CTTGTTGCATACAATTTTGTCTTATCGGGTTAACCGGAATTCTACTATTTTGTTGTGCCAAGCGGCCGTAATTCTTTCTTTCCGTTTCCGGGCTGTTTTGGCAAAAACAGCCCGGAAACAGGAAACTACATTCTCTCCGGCACGGCAATGCCCAACAGCCCCATCATGCGCTTGATGGTTTGCGCCACTTGGCGGGAAAGCGCTATTCTAAAGCTCAGTTTCTGCGCGTTGGTTTCTTGAAAAATTGGTACCTCAGTGTAGAAACGGTTGTAGGCTTTGGCCATGTCAAAGGCATACTGCGCAATAATGCTCGGTGCGAAGTTGCGGGCGGCATCGGCAATGGTGGCCTCGGCGTAGTTCAGGAGCACCAGCACCTCGCGCTCCGTCTCATGCAAATCGGTTACGCCTTCAAACGCCGAGGTCTCTGACTGAATCCCCATTTCGGCCGCTTTCCGCTGAATGGCGGCGATACGGGCGTGCGTGTACTGCACAAACGGACCGGTGTTGCCGTGGAACTCGATAGACTCCTCGGGGTTGAACAGCATGCGCTTCTTGGGGTCTACCTTGAGCAGGAAGTACTTGAGCGCGCCCATGGCGAGGGTGTGGTACAGTTGCTGCGCCTCCTCGGGGGTGAAGCCGTCAATCTTGCCCAGTTCATCGGTTTTTTGGCGGGCGGTGTCTATCATTTCCTGCACCAGCTCATCGGCGTCTACCACCGTTCCCTCGCGGGATTTCATCTTGCCGCTGGGCAGGTCCACCATGCCGTAAGAAAGGTGCACAATGCCATCGGCGTACGGTTTCTGCAGCTTTTTCAAGACTGCTTTCAGTACCTGGAAATGGTAATTCTGCTCATCGGCCACCACGTACAGCGACTGGTCGTAGCCAAAGTCTTCGTACTTTAGTTCGGCGGTACCGAGGTCTTGGGTGATGTACACTGAGGTACCGTCTGCCCGGAGCAACAGTTTCTCGTCCAGACCTTCCTCCGTGAGGTCTACCCACACCGAACCGTCTGGCTTTTTGAAGAACACGCCTTTGGCGAGGCCTTCGTCTACGCGGTCTTTGCCCAATAAATAGGTGTTTGACTCATAGTAGAACTTGTCAAAGTCAACGCCAATGTTTGTGTAGGTAGCATTGAAGCCGTCATACACCCATCCGTTCATTTTCTGCCACAGGGCGATGGTTTCAGAATCGCCTTGCTCCCATTTCTGGAGCATTTCCTGGGCTTCCAGCATGAGCGGCGCCTGTTTTTTGGCTTGCTCTTTGTCAACGCCCTGCGCTACCAGCTGGTCAATCTCTGCTTTATAGGCTTTGTCAAACTCCACGTAGTACTTGCCCACCAGATGGTCGCCTTTGATACCCGCGCTTTCGGGCGTTTCGCCCTGTCCGAACTTCTCATAGGCAATCATGGACTTGCAAATGTGAATGCCGCGGTCGTTCACCAGGTTGGCTTTCACCACGTCATTGCCGGCGGCTTTCAGAATCTCGGCTACCGAATACCCCAAAAAGTTATTCCGCAGGTGACCCAGGTGCAGCGGTTTGTTCGTGTTGGGCGAAGAATATTCTACCACCACTTTCTGTTTCTGGCCTGTTTTTGCCAAATCAGCGCCAAACTGGCTTACCTGCTCAGCGAACAGCTGCAGCCACACGCTGTCTTTGATTTCAATGTTTAGGAAACCTTTCACTACGTTGTAGCCAGCCACCTGCGGCGCGTGCTGCACCAGAGAATCGCCCAGCGCCTGCCCTATCTGCTCGGGCCCTTTGCCCAAGGCTTTGGTGAACGGGAACGTGACAAACGTAAACGTGCCGGCAAATTCCTTGCGGGTAGGCTGCAGGTTGATTTGCTCAGCGGGAAAAGCGTGTTGGAAAGTATCTTGCAGCGCCTGGCTCAGCGCCTGGGCTATCTGTGCTTCTAATTGTTTCATGGGTGCTTATGCGGTGGCCGTTGAAGAGGATTGGTTCAGCCGGTCTTCAATGGCTGGGTAGTATGTTCTAGTATCTCGAAGGCGTTTTGCGCCATAATATTTTCCGCGTCTAGCGTAGGGTTGATTTCCACCATTTCAAAGCACACCACCCTGGGGTCGCTCACCAGATGGTGGCACAGTTCCTTGGCTTGCTCCACGTTCAGCCCCACCTCTACCGGTGTGCCGGTGCCTTTGGAGAACTTGGAATCCAGGCTGTCCACGTCAAATGACACATAAATTAGGTCACAGTCTTTCAGGCGGTTCAGAGCTTCCTGAGCCACTTGCTCCACCCCCTTGGCGATAACCTCCGGATAGGTGAAATTCTTGATGTTGTGCTTGTCAAAAAGGTAGACCTCGGGCTTCTCGTAGCTGCGGGTTACTATATAGACAATGTGTTCGTGCCTGATCTTCGGCTCCTCGGTGCCTACCCGTTTCAGGGCTTCCCAGAAGAAAATGGTTTCAGGAGCCGGGTCGTTGACTTTGCAATCCAGGTTGTCTTCGCCCAGCGAGGCGGCCAGCGGCATGCCGTGCATGTTGCCAGAGGGCGTGGTGTACGGCGAGTGGATATCGGCGTGCGCGTCTACCCAAATCACGCCCAACGTCTTGTCTGGGTGCGTGGCTTTGATACCGGCAATGGTTCCGCCTGCGTTAGAATGGTCCCCGGCCAGCACCAGCGGGAACATTCCCAGGTCAAAGGTTTGTTCTACTGTGTTGCTGATGCGCTTGTAGGTCTGCAGAATGCTGTCAATGTATTTGGCGTGCGGGAAGAGGTTTTTCTCAAACATGACGTCATTGAAGTTGGGTACTTCTACAGACGTGAACCGCTTGAAATAATCTGACCCTTTGTTGAGGCACGCAATCTTGAGGGCATCTACGCCCAGACTGGCGCCGCGCTTACCCGCCCCCAGCTCAGATTTAACTTCTATCAGTCTGATTTTTTTCATGTGAAAGCGAACCTACTTTTTGCAAAGATGGTAAAATAGCAGGAATATTGCACGTTATCGGCTTTCGTAAAGCCACAACTCTCTAATGGATAAATACACCGACCTTATACACCAAACCTTTGATTTCCCTACGGAGGAATTCACAGTTACCAACAACGAACTCTCTTTCAACGGCATTCCTATGATGGAGTTGGTGAAGCAGTACGGTACGCCGCTGCGCCTCACCTATCTGCCTAAGATCAGTTCCCAGATTCAGAAGGCCAAGATTCTTTTCAAGGAGTCTATGGAGAAGCTGAATTACCAGGGAACGTATACCTATTGCTACTGCACCAAGTCCAGCCACTTCTCTTTTGTGCTGGAAGAGGCGCTCAAGAACGACATTCATATTGAGACGTCTTCTTCCTTTGACATGCCCATCATCAGGGCGCTGTATGAGAAGGGCAAAGTAAACAAAGACGTGTTTGTGGTGTGCAACGGTTTTAAGCGGGAACTGTACCGCAACCATATCACCAGCATGATCAATGACGGTTTCAAGAACGTGACGCCGGTATTAGACCATCTGGGAGAAATTGAGCATTATGAGCAATTTGTAGAAGGCGAATGCCAGTTGGGCATCAGGCTGGCCTCAGATGAGGAGCCTAAGTTCCAATTCTACACCTCGCGCCTGGGCATTAACTACAATGACGTGGTAGGCTTGTATGAGAGCAAGATTAAGGACAACCCCAAGTTCAAGCTCAAGATGCTCCATTATTTCATCAACACGGGCATCAAAGACACCTCTTACTATTGGTCAGAGTTGAGCCGCTTTGTGCACAAGTATTGCGAGATGAAGAAGCTGTGCCCAGACCTGGACACCATTGACATTGGCGGCGGCTTCCCCATCAAGACCTCTATCCAGTTTGATTACAACTACCGGTACATGATTGAGGAGATTCTGCGCACCATTCAACGCATTTGCCGTGAAGAGGGTGTGGCAGAGCCGAATATCTTCACCGAGTTCGGGATTTACACCGTAGGCGAAAGCGGCGCGCACATCTACTCTATCTTAGATACCAAGCTGCAGAACGACAAGGAGCTCTGGTACATGATTGACGGCTCGTTCATCACCAACCTGCCAGACACCTGGGCCTTGAACCAGCGCTACATTCTAATGGCTCTCAACCATTGGGATAAACCTTACCAGCGCCTGAACATTGGCGGGCTTACCTGTGACAGTCAGGATTACTACAACTCTGAGATGCACAGCTTCCAGGTGTTCCTGCCCAAGATCCAGAAAGAGCAGCAGGAGCCGCAGTACATTGGCTTCTTCCACACGGGGGCGTACCAGGAGAGTTTAAGCGGGTACGGCGGCATTAAGCATTGTTTAATCCCGTCACCCAAGCACGTGATTATTGACCGGGAGGCAGACGGAAGCTTAAAATCATGGGTATTTGCCGAAGAGCAGAATGTAGAATCTATGCTTCAGATACTTGGGTATAAGGACTAGAAAAAAATTACAGGAAAAGTATGCCAAAGCTGTCACAAAAAGTGTAGCTTTGGCGTACTATACCCACATCTGTCATCCTTGTTTATGAAAAACTTTTTACTTCTGGCCGCTATTGGCATGTTTGGCTTTGCGTCTTGCAAGTCTTCTACCTGCCCGGCATATGCTACTAAGCCTAGCCAAGCCACTGAAAAAACAGTACTGGTGAAAGCCAACCCTGAGATGCCCGCCGCCCACAACATCAACGGCTAAGTATACTCAGACATGACATCAATGAAGAACCGGGTTTGATTCCCGGTTTTTTGTTTTATATCCATCCCTTGCGTCCTTGGGCCTTTGCGCCCAAAGCGGGTCTGTTTTGGGGCTGTTTTTCTGAAAACAAGCCAAAAACAGGAACCATGGAACCCCTGCGGGAATGTATGCTGCCGCTTTGCTGAAGGTCACAGCCTTTTTTCAGGCAAAAAAATATGCCCGCCAAAGTGGCTCCCTATTCCCCTTCCCAAGCTGAAATTCTATTATTCTATTTAAGCCCCCCCAGCATTGCCCCCGCTTTTTGGTTGGCTGCCGACAGGGGAATTCCTGTTTTGGGGCTGTTTTCCCAAAAACAAGCCGAAAACAGCATTGGGTAGGAAAATTGGGACTAGCTCAGTATCTCGCGGGTAGCCGACAGCAAATCTGCGGATTGGCGCTCATGGGTGCCCGCAGGCCACTCCCCAACCAAAATAGTACGCACGCCGCATTTCTGCCCCGCCTGCATATCACGCAGATGGTCCCCTACAAACCAGGACTGGGCGGGGTCAATCATATATTTAGCCATGGCTTTCTCCAGCATGAGGCTGTCTGGCTTGCGGCGAAGGGACTCAGAGAAAGTGGGGTGCCCAGGCGCCAGGTAAATGTCATCCAGCAGGTTTCCGGTGGCGGCCTGTAGTTTCTGGTGACACGCCAGCACATCTTCTTTGGTGTAAAGCCCTTTAACCACCCCCGCCTGGTTGGTGATCACAATCAGGAGATAGCCCGCTGCTTTTAACAGCTGCAGCGCCTCTGGCACGCCGGGAGCCACTTCAAAGTCTTCTAAGCGGTAGGTGTACTCGCCCCGCTCTACATTCAGCACTCCGTCACGGTCAAGAAAAACAGCTTTATTTAAAAGAGGCATTTGTGTCTGGTTCATAGGTCAAAAGTAAGGAGAACTTCAGAAGCTTTCCATGAAAACCTGTTTTTGGGCTATTTTCTCTAAAACAGCTTCAAAACAGCAACCGGCTTCTTGCGTACCTATAGGCTCCATTGACGTGTATCCCCCATGAAGGTAGCCATTATTGGTGCAGGTATCTCCGGTTTGGCATTGGCTTACTACCTCCAGAAGCTAGGCATACGCTATGACCTCTTTGAAAGCAGCTCTGAAGTGGGCGGCATGGTCAAAAGCAGGGCGCAGAGCGGTTACCAGCTGGAGCTGGGGCCGCATGCCCTCCAGATGAACGGGGAGCTGCAGGACCTGCTGCAGGAGCTTAAACTGGACTCCCAGATCATCTGGCCTGCCCAGGCAGCGCAGCAACGGTTCATTCTCAGGAATGGGAAATTCCACAGCATTCCCACTTCGCCCCTCAAACTGCTGCTGAACTCCTTTTTCTCGTGGCACACCAAGCTCCAGATCAGCCAGGAGGTGCAAAAGCCCCGGCAGGAGATCCCGGGGGAAACCGTGGGCCACTTTTTCCTGCGCCGTTTTGGGCAGGAGGTGGTAGACTATCTGGTACAGCCTTTGGTGGCGGGTGTTTACGGGGGTGACCCAGATACCCTGTTGCTGGAGAAAACGTTTCCGGCCATGAAAGAGCTGGAGCGCGCGCACGGGTCTGTCCTGAAGGGGTTAGTGAAGCAGCACAAAGGGGAACCCTCCCAGATTTTCACCCTGGCCCCTGGTTTGCAAGCCCTGCCCAACGCCATTGCCTCTAAACTGGTTTCCCTGCACCTGGACCATGAGGTGGAGATGATCCATAAGAACAGAGGGAAATTCTTCCTGAGCATACGCCATGACCAGGAAGGTCTCAGCGATGAGGAATATGACCTGGTGGTGCTGGCCCTGCCGGCCCACGCCGCGGCCGAACTGCTGGAGTACACCGCCCCCGGTCTGTCAGCCGCGCTGCAGAACGTGAACTATGCCCCGTTAACGGTGGTGCATACCGCCTACCGCAAGCAGAACGTAGGGTTTACGCTGAACGGTTTGGGCGCGCTGCACCCCGGCAAGGAAAACCCGGTGAGTACAGGAAGTATCTGGAGCAGCTCTGTCTTTCCTGCGGTATGCCCCGAAGGCGAGGTGTTGTTTTCATCATTTGTGCACAGCGGCCCCGCTTCTGCGGCACAGGTGCCGCAGAAGGTGCACCGGGAGCTCCAGCAGAACTACTCCATCTCAGGTAGCCCTTTGTTTCAGCACTGCCACGTCTGGCCTAAGGCGCTTCCGCAGCCAGACCAGTTTATACTTGATGTGCACCGCCTGGCCGAGGTACTGGAAGAGGAGCACCTCTTTGCCTGTGCCAACTGGGTGGCTGGCCCGGCCGTTCGTGACTGCATTGCATTCGCCAAAAGTATAGCCCAGAAAATATATTCCAGACGGCCTTCCTTCCAATAAAGCCAGAACGGCTATATTTGGGGAATGAAAGAATCGGTGGTGGTCATCCCGACCTATAATGAAATAGAGAATATCCAGGCGATTATCCGCAAGGTCTTTTCGTTGCCACACCCTTTCCATGTCCTGATCATAGATGACAATTCACCAGACGGCACAGCTGAGGCCGTAGAGCGCCTGCAGGCTGAGTTTCCGGAGCAGCTGTTCCTGGAGCGGCGCAAGGGAAAGCTGGGACTGGGCACCGCCTATATTCACGGGTTCAAATATGCCCTGCGCAACGGTTACCGGTATATCTTTGAAATGGATGCTGATTTCTCCCACAACCCTGAGGACCTCCTGCACCTGTACCACGCCTGCGCCATTGACGGGTATGACTTGGCCATTGGCAGCCGTTACAGCAACGGGGTCAACGTGGTGAACTGGCCTATGAGCCGGGTGCTGCTCTCTTACTTTGCCAGCAAATACGTGCGGTTCATTACGGGTATGCCTATTCATGACGCCACTGCCGGTTTCAAGTGTTACAGAAGCCATGTACTGGAGACCATCAACCTGGACCGCATCCGGTTTATTGGGTACGCCTTCCAGATTGAGATGAAGTTTCTCACTTATAAGTTTGGGTTTAAGATCAAAGAGGTGCCTATCATCTTTACTGACCGTGCCAAAGGGCAGTCAAAAATGAGCAAAGGCATTATCAAGGAAGCCTTTCTGGGGGTGATTCAGATGAAGCTGAGCAGCATGTTCAGAAGCTTCTCCCGTTAAAGGGCGGTTTCTGTTTTGGAGCTGTTTTTGTGAAAACAGGCCAAAAACAGCCCACCTCGGCTTCTCTTCTGCTATGGTTTTGCCAGCCAGAAGCTGTATCTTTCGGTTTTGTAACCTAACGGCCCGCCCAACTCAACACCTGGGTTTAACTCACACCTTGTTCAGAGGGCGGGGCCGAAGTAAAACCGAAGACTTGTGAATACAGATATCATCTTTTGGGTAGCCTTTAATGTTTTTGTCCTGGTTCTGCTGGCACTGGACCTATTTGTGTTTCACCGGAAAAGCCACGTGGTCAAGATAAAGGAGGCACTGCTCTGGAGTGCTTTCTGGATTGCCCTTTCGCTGGCGTTCAATGTGGGCATCTACTTCTGGAAAGGCAGCACCCCTGCCCTTGAGTTCTTAACCGCCTACCTGATAGAGAAGTCACTGAGCGTAGACAATCTGTTTGTATTCATTCTCATCTTCAATTACTTTAAGGTGCCTTCTGCCGTGCAGCACAAGATTCTCTTCTGGGGGGTGTTGGGGGCGCTGTTTTTCAGGGCTGTCTTTATTCTGGTGGGCGTGACACTCATAGCCAAGTTCCACTTTATTATTTACATTCTGGGCGGCTTCCTGGTCTTTACCGGCGTACGCATGGCCTTCAGCAAAAGTGATGATGATATTGACCCGGAGGCCAACCCCGTGGTCAAATTTGTGAGCCGGTACGTGCCGGTCACCAACAAGCAGTACGGTGACAAGTTCTTCGTCAAAATTGACAAGACCCGGTTTGCCACACCGCTTTTTCTGGTGCTCATTATGGTAGAGACCACAGATATTGTCTTTGCAGCAGATTCTATCCCGGCCATTCTGGCTATCTCCAAAGATCCGTTTATTGTTTACACCTCAAACGTATTCGCGTTGCTGGGTTTACGGGCGCTTTACTTTGCGCTGGCGGGAATTATGCAGCTGTTCCACTATCTGCACTACGGTCTGTCCCTGATATTGGTATTCATTGGTATGAAGCTGGTGCTCTCAGATATTTACCACCTGGACATGCGCATTGCGCTGGGTGTGGTAGCCTTTATCCTGGCTGTCTCTGTGATTCTCTCACTTGTTTTCCCCAAGAAAGATAAACCTGAAATGCCTTTCCCTGAGGAGGTGGAAGAGTAACAGTTTCTACTTCTTCTCTATGATTGTAGGCAAGGGTTGTTGCCCTGGTTCTGTTTTAGGCCTGTTTTTCAGAAATCAGCCCCAAAACAGAATCTGGGCATATCATGCAGCACTGCCAAACCATGAGCATACAGCTGCAGTAATGGCCCCAAAAACAGCAGAGGCCGGAATGTTCACCACACTCCGGCCTCTGCCGCTCTAGCGGTGGCAGGTTAAAAATCAAGCAGGTCAATAGGTGCTAACTGCAGGGTGTCCATGATTTGAGTGGTATCTGGCTTGGCCATGATAAAGTTACCCGCCCTTCCGTTCAGGTTCACGTAAGAAGACACACTGGCATGCTCAGAGGGGGAGATCAGTCCGCGTTTCAGCATGTTCCCGCTGATCAGATTGAAGAAATATCTTGGGTAAGCCCTCAGCTCACCATACTGGTTAAAATACGTGCGGTATTGCTTTGGTTTAGGTACAATGCTGGCCATGAACATACTCTCCTCCAGGGTCAGCTCACTTGGCCGTTTAGAGAAATAGAACTGGGCCCCTTCCTTTACCCCATAAACGTTAGGTCCCCATTCAATAATGTTCAGGTACACCTCGTACATGCGTTGTTTTGTGCTCAGGTTCAGATTTTCTATCAGCCAAACAATCAAAGCCTCCTCTACTTTTCTGGTGATGGTCTTCTTTCTGGTGAGGTACACATTCTTCACCAGCTGCATGGCCACAGTGCTCCCGCCCCTTACAAAAGACCCTTCTTTGATATTCGTGATCAAGGAATGCCTGAAAGCACCCTCATGGAAGCCTTTGTGGGTGAAGAACCTGGGGTCTTCTGCCGTCAGGATCGCATTTTTGAGATAGTTTGATATCTGGTTATAGGGAGTAAAATTAGGGTTGGAGGGCCCCACCAAAAAAGTTCTGGTGGGTTTGCCATTCTCATACACCGTGTGCTCAAACTCACGGTTTATTTTACGCAAGTCCTGCTCACCAAACTGGGTAATCTCCAGGTTCTGGCCGTCTAAGTCTGAGTTGAAGGTAAGACTGTCTACCTTGGCCATGTCTACGTAAAAGTCCATGTGGTACTTGAAGCTCCCATTGGCCCGCATGCCCTGGAAGGTATCAAACAAACCAGGCGGCATTGATTCGAAAAGGTCATTGGCCGGTATGTTAGGGGAATCTATCTTAACCCCAATTTTCCTGTTGGGCCGCGTCTCATAGGTAAGCTGCGGGTAAAAAACGGCTTTGTTCACCCGCACTTCTGAAAGCGTATCAAGCGAATAGTAATGATTCCCTAACGTAATCACATACTTTAAGGCCCCGTTCTTCACAAAGACATCTTCATCAGCAATCTTTGGGTGATTCAGGACCAGGCCATGGGCACTGGATTCACCCGTAATGGTAAGTTGGTCATTCTTAAATACCTTGTCAGTAATGCTCAGGCTCAGGGTGTCAAAGCGCATGGTGGCGCCAAACTTCTGCTGGATATAGGGTACCTGGATTCCACCGGCTTTCTCTGCGTACATCTTAGCCGCCAACAGGTACTCATCAGGATCTATTACCCCATTTACATACATGGTGTTGGTGATGGAATCTGTTGTGATGGCCATTCGCCCTTGTATCTGCCCGTCTTCTACCGTAAGGGTGGGTAAGCGCATACTAATGGTTCTGCCGTTGTTTTGAAAGATGACTCCCAGATTTCTGAAATTCACCCCATCTGGCACATTCTCAAAAGCTGTCTCAATCAACCTGTTTAAGATGGTCCCGTAGTTTGACTTTTCTTTCGCGTCTTTGGTTTTCTCTTCTTCACCAGTGGCTTTCTTCTTATAAAGGAACGAGAAATTGTCTACACTGTCCTGCTTGAAGGCCGTCACGTCCCCATTGGCAACGTCAAACTGCTTGAACACCAACCTTCCCAGAAAAAGCGAACGTACGCTCACAGTTGCCTCTACGGTATCTATCTGTAAAAGCTTGGGCTGGTTCTCTGGCACAAATGAAATGTCTGTCACCAATACTGTTGCCAAGCCTTTGAACTGGGCTTTCCCAATCTGAAGGTCAGCCGGGTATCTGTTCTCAACTTTCTGAACAACTTTTTTAACCGCATACTGTAACAGGCGTTCTCTGTTCAAGAAGAAGATGGTAAACGCAACTAATAATAGCCCCAGGAACACTCCCAGCCCTATGAGTATCTTCTTTTTATTACGAACAAAAAATTGTTTGATCTTAGACAAGGCTTCTAAAAATAAGTTCTACGGGTGCCTATATAACAAAATGTATACCACACCAACTGCAAATGTAAGGCTTTACCCTTTACCTCAAAATGGCTTAGCGGACAAGTGCGTAAATACGTAATCTTTCCGCATTTGTTCCTCTTTGCAAATGTCTGGCTGAACAGTGATTTTCTTGATAACCCTACCCATTAGCCATTAACGGGAACATGCTTATATTTGGGAAACTTTCACTTACATGGAATTAACCACCTTAACCGCCATCTCCCCTGTTGATGGCCGATACAGAAACCAAACGGCAGAACTTGCCCCTTATTTTTCAGAGTTTGCCCTCATCCGGTACAGAGTGCTGGTAGAGATTGAATATTTTATTGCCCTTTGTGAGTTGCCTCTCCCCCAACTTCAAAGTATTGACCATTCTCTTTTCTCTGAGATGAGAAATATCTATCAAAATTTCACTGAGGAAGATGCCCTACAGATCAAGGAGACAGAAAAAGTCACTAATCATGATGTCAAGGCAGTTGAATACTTCATCAAAGATAAATTTGAAAAGCTTGGGATTGGCGAGCAGAAAGAGTTTGTGCATTTTGGATTAACCTCTCAAGATATCAATAACACAGCCATTCCTGTTTCTCTGCAAGATGCCTTGCAGGAAGTACTTCTTCCAGAAATAAAACAGGTACAGGAGCTGCTGCTTCAAATGACTCAACAGTGGAAAGACATACCTATGCTTGCCCATACCCACGGCCAACCAGCCTCCCCTACAAGACTTGGAAAGGAGATTTATGTATTTCTGGAGCGCATGGAGCAACAACTGGAGCTGTTAAAATCAGTACCCATGGCCGGTAAGTTTGGAGGCGCTACGGGTAATTTTAATGCCCACCATGTGGCCTACCCTACTATCAATTGGGTTGAGTTCGGAAACAATTTTCTTTCTGACACCCTCAAGATTACCCGCAGTCAGGTAACAACCCAGATAGAGCACTATGACCATCTGGCTGCTCTTTTTGACAATGTCAGAAGACTTAACACCATTTTGATAGATTTTGCAAGAGACATCTGGCAATATGTATCAATGGGGTACTTCAAGCAAAAGATAAAAGCCGGAGAAATAGGATCTTCTGCCATGCCGCACAAAGTCAATCCTATTGATTTTGAGAATGCAGAAGGGAATTTAAGTCTTGCCAATGCCATCTTTGGATATTTAGCAGAAAAACTGCCCATCTCCAGATTACAGCGGGATTTGACAGACTCTACTGTATTGCGGAACGTGGGCGTACCATTTGCCCATACCCTTATTGCCTTAAGGTCACTGAAAAAGGGAATAAATAAACTTGAGCTAAATCAGCAGGCGTTGGAGAGAGATCTTGAGAATAATTGGGCTGTAGTAGCCGAGGCAATACAAACAGTTTTAAGACGTGAGGGCTACCCATCTCCTTATGAAGCACTGAAAGGTTTAACCAGAACCAACGAAAAAGTAACTGCTTCTACCATGAGCCAATTTATAGAAACCTTACAAGTTTCAGAGAAGGTGAAAGAGGAGCTGAGAAAAATTTCGCCTTACAATTACGTGGGAGTAAGTTTATATTAATATAACCGACATAAAAAAGGGGGGTAGTGAAAATTTCACTACCCCCCTTTTTATGTCGGTTATGATTCAGAAAGACATTCCAATCCCAAATATTCTATTGGTATTTAAAGAGCAATTTATAAATGTGAATAAGCAGTCAAAAGCAGGTTGATAAGACAGACTAGCGAAAGAGGTAACGCAATAGGGAGTGCAGATCAGCACTGTTCCAACAGGGCAACGGCTGAAGGCACACTGTATGCAGGTGCCCAATGGCCGGAGTCGTTGGGCCCTGGCAGGGCTTAAACGCAGGGAGGCCCCTGCGGTTTCACCCGTGGGGCCTCTCCTGGTAAGGGGGTTGGCGGCTACCTACTCTCCCGCGTGTGA
>NZ_LRMM01000028.1 GCF_001647275.1 Rufibacter ruber
TGCATCAACAGTAGGGGCTTAGAGAAGGCTGGGTTGATCTTCTTGATGGCGTCTTCCAGAAGGTGCACCTTGCGCGTTGGCGTGCGGACACAAGCGGGAGGCTTGCGCCAGGATTCTCTTTTTTGAAAGGTGTTTAAAAGTGTGGATTTGCACTATCGATTTGCTCTGTTAGAAGAGTTTCCCTTGGTCCCCAGCTTTCAGTTCTGCGGGGGTATTTTCCCGCTCTAGGTCCAGGAGCCATTTCTTGCGCCACAAACCTCCGCCGTAACCGGTTAACCCGCCGTCTTCGCCGATAACGCGGTGGCACGGAATCAGGATGGAGATGCGGTTCATGCCGTTGGCGTTGGCCACCGCCCGCACCGCGCCCGGCTTCTGCAAAGCGATGGATTGCTCTTTGTAAGAACGGGTGCTTCCGTACGGAATCCGCTGAAGTTCCTGCCAGACTTCTTTCTGGAAATCGGTGCCGGGGGTAAAGAGCGGGACCGTGAACTCCTTGCGTTTCCCCTCGAAATACTCGTTCAATTGTTCTTCTAGCATCTGGAAGTACTTGTTTTCTCCCTGCACAAGGGTGGCATTCAGCAGTTTGCTCAAGGCCTTAAACTCAGTCTCCAGCATGCGCCTGTCGGTGAACTCCAGGAGGCAGATGCCTTCCTCCGTGGCGCAGGCGTACATGGTGCCCAAAGGCGTTTGCAGCCGGGTGAGGTGAATGACGCGTTGGTCCTTGCTGAGCGAAGGTGCCACCCCGAAGATCGATTTAAAGGAATCAGAGAAACCGCTAAGGGACTCATAACCGGTGTCAAAGGCAGCGGCCGTGACAGAATCGCCGCCCTGTATTTTCTTGAAAGCCGAGTTGATCCGGAACATGCGCTGGTAAGCCTGAAAGGTCATGCCATGGTTCCTGAGAAACCACCGCCTGATCTTGCTGGGCTCCACCCCTTTCTGCAGCAGGTTCCAATCCTTGAATTTGCGGCTGGGGTTTTGGCTTATTTCCTGCAGAATCTCCTGAATATACGCCGGCGTCTCCCCTATTTTCTCCAGGGGCGAGCACACCTTACAGGGCCGGTACCCGTGCAGGATCGCTTCTTTGGTGGTTTTGAAAAACTCCACGTTTTCCCGTTTGGGCTTCCGGGCGGTGCAGGTGGGGCGGCAGAAAATGCCGGTGGTTTTCACGGCGGCAATGAAGGTGCCTTCGTAGGAAATATCCTTGGCGATTAAGGCCCGGTAGAAAACCTCGTCCTGAGTTAGCGTAAGTGTTTCCATAGGTAGAAGTTCAGGTGTTAAGAAGGATCACTTGACCAGATTTGCTTTTCTACAAAGCAACAACAAGCGCCGCCCTGCCGCAACCGCTAACTTGACAACTATTTTTATTTCCCCTCCGGAGCCTGATTTACTTTCTTCTGCCCGCTGTTTTGGGCTTGTTTTGCGTAAAACCCCGCAGAAAGGCAGCAGGAAATCCCTTTTTTACCTTCCCAGGCTCCACTAGCACAGAAACCAAGACTTTCATTTAAGGAGAGAACTCCTCTATTTTACAGCTTTATCAACGAACTACCTATGCTCCCGAAAACAAATTTCTGGATACTCCCCCTCAGCTTAGCCTTGCTGTCAGGTTGCAAAACAAGTAACCCGGTCCAGACCGATGCTGCTAATCCGACCCAAACGACTGCTACGCCCACGACCGATGCGGCCGCCCCTATCGCTTCTGCCAAAGTCACAGAAGACAGCTACCGCCTATACGTGACCGCTTTGGCGGCAGATGACCTGGAGGGCCGCAAGCCCTTCACCAACGGTGAGAAGAAGACGCTGGCTTACCTGGAGAGAGAAGCCAAAGCGCTGGGGCTGGAGCCGGGCAACGGCAACAGCTACCTGCAGGAGGTGCCCATGGTGGAGATCACCTCTGCCCCCGCCCCCACCATGCAGGTGAAAGGCAAGCAGTCGTTTGAGCTGAAAGGGCTGGAGGAGTACGTGGTCTGGGCCAAACGCCCTGAAGTGAACAGCACCATTCAGGAAAGCGAACTGGTGTTTGCCGGCTTCGGGATTGTGGCCCCGGAGTATAACTGGAACGACTATGCCGGGCTGGACGTGAAAGACAAGATAGTGGTGGTGCTGGTGAGTGACCCGGGTTTCTACTCGGCAGACCCAACCTTCTTCAAGGGCAGAACCATGACCTACTACGGCCGGTGGACCTACAAACTGGAGGAGGCCGCCCGCCAGGGAGCCAAAGGGTGCCTCATTGTGCACGCCACAGAGCCGGCGGGCTACGGCTTTCAGGTGGTGCAGAACAACTGGAACGCCTCCAGATTTTACCTGGACAACCGGAACAAGCCTACCTATAAATGCGCCATGGAAGGCTGGGTGACCACGCCCGTGGCCGAGCGCCTGTTTTCGGCCGCAGGCAAGAACTTTCAGGCTGAGCTGCAGCGGGCCGCCAAACCGGGGTTCAAAGGCATGCCGCTGGGCCTGACCGTGAGCACCTCTATTCAGGCCAAAGTGAAGTATGACAAGTCCTACAATTTCATCGCCAAGATTTCGGGCAGCAAACGCCCAGATGAAGCCATAGTATATTCAGCGCACTGGGACCACCTGGGCATTGGCAAGAAAGACGCCCAGAATGACAGCATATACAACGGCGCCGCCGACAATGCCAGCGGCACGGCCGGTCTGCTGGCGGTAGCCAAAGCGTTTAAAGCCCTGCCTCAGAAGCCAGAGAGAAATATTGTGTTCCTGTCGGTGACCGCTGAAGAGCAGGGGCTGCTGGGCTCGGCCCATTATGCTGAGAACCCGGTTTTCGCCAAAGAGAAAACGGTGGCCAACCTCAACATTGACATGCTCAACCCGTACGGTGCCACCAAAGACATGGTGTTGATTGGGCAGGGGCAGTCTGAACTGGAGGAAATCCTGGCGGAAGAAGCCAAGAAAGCGGGCCGCTACCTTGCCCCAGACCCCACCCCCGAAGCCGGCCTCTATTACCGGTCAGACCACTTCAACTTTGCCAAGACGGGCGTTCCGGCGCTGTTCACCGGCATGGGCACAGACCACGTGCAGCTCGGCCCCGCCGAAGGCAAAAAACTGCTGGCCAACTTCACCGCTAACATTTACCACAAGCAGAACGATGAGGTGAACGCTGCCTTCAAATTTGACGGCGCCGTGGCAGATCTGCAGCTGCTCTTCCAGATGGGCAGGCGCCTGGCGTTCTCCAACCAGTGGCCCCAATGGAAAGCAGGCTCTGAGTTCAAAGCCGTGCGGGAGAAGTACATGAAAAGATAACCCGTTGCGTTTTGGAGCAGTTTTGGCCAAAACAGGTCAAAAACAGGAAGGGCTGGCGTCACATGGCCAGCCTTTCCTGTTTTTGGCTTCTTTTCTGTAAAACAGTTCAAAAACGCAATACTTTCATTTCCTGCCGGAAAGCCGTAATTTTGAAAACATTCATGGAGAGTGCTTTACCTAAGCTCAGCCCATTCTAAATTCTTAATGTCTAATTCCTCATTTCAAAATGCCCGTACCCTCCGCTGACTTCAAGCAGGCGTTGAAAAGATTATCTGAGAAGGAGAAGGAAGCCCTCATTCTGCGGCTGGTGCGCAAAGACGCCGAAGCCTATGACACCCTCAGCTTTGAGCTGCTGGAAGACGTGACGCTGGAATCGCTGCAGGAGCGCAGCCGCGAAGCCCTTCATGACATTCTCTTCACCGTCTCGGGCCGCAGCCTGAGCAAAGCCCTGAGCCGGGGCCTCAAGAAAGCCGCCCAGGAAATTGCCCGCTACCAGCGCGTCACCAAAGACCGCAAGGGTGAGATTGACCTGCACCTGTACCTGCTGCAACTCATCTTTGACAACTTCACGGGCCAGTTTGACAGCGTATATAAAACCTTTTACGTGGCCACGGCGCGGCTGGTGCTGCGCAGCATGACGCTCATTCAAAAGCACCTGCATGTAGATTACCACCTGGAGTACCAGGAAACCATCAACACGTTTCTCACAGATCTCAACGGCCGCAGCAAGCGCCGGCAGCTGCCGTTCAACCTTCCCTGGCAATTTGAACTGGAATAAGATGTGCGTCCGTATTTGGCCTATTTTTGGGAAAACAGCCCCAAAACAGCTTTTCCTTATCACGCTTCTCTCCCTCACCTTGTCCAGCTACGCCGGGGCACAGACTCAGCAGAAAGTGTACAAGAACCTGGCCCTGGAGGGCGGCGGCATCAGGGGCATTGCCTACGGCGGAGCTTTGGCTGAACTGGAGCGGCGGGGCCAGCTGCAGACCATTGAACGCATTGCGGGCACCTCGGCGGGAGCCATACAGGCCTGTCTGCTGGCCATGGGCTACACACCGCAGCAAATCACTGAGATCACGTTCAAAACCCCTATCCAGAAGTTTGCAGATGGCCGGTTCCTGTTCGTGGGCGGCTTCGCGCGCATGTCTAACCGCTTTGGGTGGTACCGCGGCGAAAAATTCACCGGCTGGCTGTCTGACCTCATTGCCCGGAAAACCGGCAACCCAGACCTCACCTTCGCAGAGCTTCACGCGCTGGCGGGGAAAAACGGCTACCGGGATCTCTACATCACCGGCACCAACCTGAGCCGGCAACGCTCTGAAATCTTCAGCCACGAGACCTTCCCTCACATGAAAGTGAAAGACGCGGAGCGCATTTCCATGAGCGTGCCCATGTTCTTCCAGGCGGTGTTCATGGACAGCACTGGTCAGGTGTTCCCCAAGCCCCTGCCCAACAATGGTACAGACGTGCTGGTAGACGGTGGGTTGCTCATGAATTTCCCGCTCATGGTATTTGATCACCCTACATATTTTTCCGCCGCAGGCGCCACCGCCCCAGAGGGGAAGAGCCGTTTTATTAACCCAGAGACCATAGGCATACGTTTAGACTATGATGCCCAGATTGCCTATGACCTGGAGCGGAAAGGCTTGGCCCCTAACCCAATCAACGGCTTCGCCGATTACATTACTGGTTTTTACCGCATTATCATTGAAAACCTGAACCGCCATGAGCTCACCCCCGCCGACTGGGACAGAACCGTTTCTGTGAGCACCGCCGGCTACGGACCAAAGATCAAACGCCTCTCAGAGAAAGATAAGGGACCCTGCTGGAAAGTGGGCGCATGGGCATGCTGCAGTTCTTTGCCGGGTGTGAGTAATTGGTCAGCAGAATCAATCATCAACCCTACATTAGCTCATAAAAACCAAAGCATTCTTTTCTGGCCTGTAATTGCTAAGCCAGGTCAGAAACAGAATGCTTGTTAAGCTTTCAGGTGGTGGCTGCTGCGGGAATAATCTTAGAGCATGTTTAAATTTGTCTTTTCCGCTGCAAACGGGAATCAAAAGAACCTGACATCGCATTTTTCTCCCACCATAGTGGGGCGTATGCGGCTCAAAAAACGCTTCGTCAGAACCTTTCACTCCCAATTTTCGCTCGCAAAACCAAAATTTAATCAAGCTCTTACTCAGAAATAACTTTACAAATTCTGGACAAATCGCTTGGATATCGGTCATTTATTGAGATAAAATACAGATTCCCATTCTTATCAAATGCAAAATCAATAGGTGTATCTACAGTTGCCTCCAGAGCTTTTCCGTCTTTGTATACTAAGGGGTTAGTTCCATCACCTGCAAGAGTAGATACCTGACCCTGTGTATCAATTTTTCTTATCCTATAATTCCCTGCTTCCCCCACAAATAAGTTCCAGTCTTTATCAAAGATAAGGGCACTTGGCCCGAAGAATTGCGCCTGTAGCGCTGCCCCATCTTTATAACCTGCCTGTCTGGTGCCAGCAACGGTACTAACTTGTCCCTGTGGGGTTACCATTCTGATACAGTTATTCTCTGAATCAGTCACAAACAAATTCCAGTTTTTATCAAAATCCATTTTGTAGAGGCCGGCAAATTGGGCTTGGTTTCCGGCACCATCACGATATCCTTTCACGCCAGTGCCGGCAAAGGTACTTACCATACCCTGAGGGGTTATTTTACGAATGCGGTTGGCCTCTATCACAATTAAGTTACCGTTGTTATCAACATCCAGATCTGTGATGGCATTGAACTGTGCTTGATTGGCAGGCCCATCTTTATATCCAGATATTTGCCTAATCTCACTGTTGCTAATATAGCTACCTGCAAAAAGACTGACCTGCTTTTGAGGGGTTACCTTATAGATAAGGGAGTGATCAGCTAGAAAAAGGTTTCCTGATTGATCAAAAGTGCTTGCGGTTAAGAACATAAAAACTGCATCACTTAATGAACCGTTCGTGAAAATAGGTACAGTATACAATCTGCCTTTACTGAGCTCTGTTGCCTGAGACCTACCGGTAATTACTTTTAACATACCAGGAGACAATTGAGTTACATGCATGGCATTGTTTGCATCAAAATATAAACTGGTAAAGAAAAAGTGATCAAAATAGTTAACTGTAGAAATGGTATTGGTTAATTCATAGGTAAATGAATCCCAAGAAGCATCTTTACTGCCCACCACCACTTTTATAGGGCCGGAACCTGCCCCTTTAGGTACTTTCACTACAAGTTCCTTTCTAGCCGCAGAAACTACTATAGCCTTTTTATCATTAAAAGTGACAGTATTTTCAGTTGTGATTTCCGAGAAATTTCCCCCCTTAATAGTTATTTCTGTATCAAACGCAGCTTTGAGAGGAGAAACAGATTCAATTTTAATACCATTGCTGGTACCGTTTTGGGGGGTGGGATCTTCCTCTTTTTCGTCCTTGGTGGCACAAGAGAGCAGGGCCAGGGCAAAAAAGTAAACAAGGAGTTGTTTGAACGTCTTCAAGCTTATATTTTTTGTAATGATTCAAGAATGTTGTTGATACAAAAATAGCTTTATGCAGACTCCTGAGTAATACCCACTTGTAGGTAAATAAGGATGTACTCTAACAACTTTACATTTTTAAATTTTATAAAATCTGGCCAGTTCCTTTTTCCTCTAACTTCCTTAGCTGTTTTCACGTTCATAACAGGTGAAAAACCAAAATGAAACTATGTCAGCGAACGAAAAATCTAAAGTCGTGCAGGTTCTGAAGGAACTGAACGAATTTGTACATGATGGCCGCGAAGGGTATGAGCGCGCCGCGAAAGAAAGCACAGACTCTTTAAGACAAGATGTATACCGCCGCTTCTCCCAGCAGCGTCTGGCGTTTGCCAATGAGTTGAACCAGATTATTCAGCAGCACGGCGGCAGCCCTGAACGTGACACCACTGCCAAAGGCAAACTGTACCGCCAGTGGATGGACTTTAAAGCCACCATCACCGGCAGCAACGAGGAAGCTATTCTGGGCTCCTGCATCTATGGGGAGGAGTGGGCGCAGAAAGCCTACCGTGATGCTCTGGACCATGAGCTGCCAGCTGAGGTACGCGGGGTCATCTTACGCCAGCGCGAAGCCTCTACAGATGTTCTGACCCACCTGCACCAGATTCACGAGGCAGCCGGCTACGCCCCGGCCCAAGGTGGCTTACCTGCCGCCATCGCCTCACCGGCGCTGAGCAAGCCGCTGCGTACCGCGTTGTATGCAGTAGCTGGCGCCGCAGGAGCAGTATTGATTTATGGCCTGGTTTCCAAGAAGATCCCAACCGCCAAATTAGTGGCCGGCCTCTCCTTCTTAACCAAAAAGAGAACTTCAGCTTAGATATTTCTCTTTCTTTTAATTGAGAGCCTGGTTTCTGTTTTTTGGCTTGTTTTCTGAAAAACAGGCCAAAAACAGCCTGATTCTAAGAAAAAGCAGCGGCCAGAAACTGGGGCATCCCCAACAAAAAAATAGGCGGACAATGTCCGCCTATTTTTTACTCATCCTATAACACATTCACTATACAACTAAACTCTTTAGAACCTGAAACCAACAGAGGCTTTGAACCCGTGGTTGTATGATTTATAATCTGCCTTGTCATCTATGGTGGTAAGCCCCATGTCATAGCCCCCGCTCAAGCTCAGCCCGTTCTGGAACTGATACCCTAGCCCCGCAGACAGCCCCACGTCAACGGAGCGTTGCGCGGTCTTCCACTCAAAGTCATTGTTGTAGGCAGAGAAGCCTAGCGCCCCGGCATTCACATTCACGTTATTAGACAGCAGGAAAGACACCTGCGGGCCGGCAAACAGGTTAAATCCTTCGCCCACGTATACTTTGGCTAAGAGCGGTATGTCAATGTATTCTGCTTTATTGGTAAGGGTGACTTTGGCATTCAGGAATTCTCCCACGCCCCCCGGCACCCTGCCCTCCAGCACCATCCCCTTCTGGGAATACTGCACGCCCGGCTCAAACTCAAACCCGCTGCCCAACGGTATGCTCAGAAACATACCCGCATGGAAGCCGTGCCGCCATTTGGTCTCCACGTTTCCGTTGGAGAACTCCAGCAGTTCATTGAAACTCTTCACGCTTTCGCCTTGCCAGCTGGTGGCGCTGTACCCTGCTTTAATGCCTACTTTCACCCCGTCATTCTGGGCAGAAACGTTTGTGATAAGCCCTGATAACAAAACCACCACCATTAGTATTATCTTCTTCATCTCTCTTGCTGTTTTCATTGTTCCCAATAGCCTGCAGGACTCTTGCCTGGTCTTAATACAAAACCGTGCCAAAACAGACCACCTGGTAAACACTCTCAGCAAACGGGATTTAGAAAAAGCTATAAATAATTATCTTTCAGAATGTTAAAAATCAACAATTATAGATTCCATCACTAAAGAAAACAGCTGCGGCCAGCCTTTGAAAGGCTGGCCGCAGCTGTTTTACACGTTGCAGCAGACGTTTACCGCCTACAGTTTAATTAATTTTACGTCTTCCCAATAGCCCATGATTTTATCATGGGGGCCTACCAGAATATCTACCCGGTTCTTGATGCGCCGGTGCATGGCGTCACGCACTACGTAGACACCGTCTAACTTGGGGGAAATCCCTTTTACCAGCACAGAGTCTCCGTACTCAATTTCACCGCCCCAACGGGCCAGCAGGTTTCTGGACAAGGCCAGCCAACGGTGCTTGCGCGGATTCCGCTCATTGATTCTGGAGCCGTCTGCGGTGATGAAGGGCGTATCATCTGTCTGTTCCTCTTCCGGGTAGTACACAGAAGCGTCTACCGTTATGTGCTCTGGTTCAGCAGGCGTTACAGGTTGGGGAGACCAGACAGGCAGGGTACTTACGTTTACCGGCTTTGCTGGAGCTGGCGTGGTGGACCCTGAGATTTCTTTTAAGAATGGAAAAATGATAAGAAGAATAAGTCCATATGTTTGGTTCTTGACCATGCTTTCGTTGTTGGTGGAACATCGGTTTAGCTAGTGGTCTTTAACGGTGGCTAAAAAAAAGGGTTATTTTTCTTGGAAATGTTACAAATAACACGTATGACTTGCAGGCAGTTTCTATGGCATGCGCTCTTGTTTTCCCCTGTTTTAGCAAAAACAGCCCAAAAACAGCGGCAAGGGTAGCTTAAACACGAAACTTAATTAGATGCAAATAGGTGAGAAATGGGTGAGCAGCCAGCCCTAAGAAGCATTTGTACCTGATACTACACCTCACCACCCGGGCCTTTCTGTACGTTCTTTCAAAGAAAGCAGAGCAGCTGAACGTGCCCCCAAAGCAGAATTGTTTTAAAGTCTGATCTTCAGGCCATACTTATTTTTCAACGTTAACAGGGCTTCAGCGTTCCCTTTGGCATCTTCCACCGGATGATGCGTGTGGTCTGTTTTTCTAAGGTGCTTAAACGTCTTGAATGTGTCTTTTACAAGCCCTTTATACAGGCTGCCTAAATTCTGGGAGCTGAACCCAAACGGGTTGCTGCCGGTAAAATGGTGGAAGTACCAGCAAATGAACATCCAGTCAAAGCCGTTGTTGTCACTGATAAATATGGGTCTGTCAGTGGTGTTTTCTTTGATCCAGCGGGCAAACCTGGCCATTACTGCAGCAGGGTCTTCAAAGGCCAGGGTTTCCTCCCGGCTATGGCCTGCAACCGCTAAGGCTTGGGGAATAAATTTTTCTGATATGGGTTTCAACTTTCCGTAAAAGGTTTTCCCCAGACCCTCCTCTACTACCACCGCCCCAAAGGAAACCATAGAATAATCACCCGGAATGGGACCGTCGCTTTCAATATCTACCATTATGTAAGTCATACCTTTATTCTCTATTAATAGTGTACCCTCCCCCTTTACCCACCTGTTCTAAAGGTGTCTTATACATTGCAGATGCACCAATTTCTGATAACAGAAAGTCACTTCGCCTGAAATTCAGAGATAAGCAGCGTATTAAAGAGCCCGTTGCTGGAGTGCTCATTGAGGAACAGCCCATAGAGAAGCACCAGTTTTTTTGGTTTCACCTCTTTTCTGAATGACTTTTCCAGCTGTTTCTGCATAGGTGCCCAAAACTTAGTCTCCCCAACCTGAAACAAGTATTCATGCACAACATTCTGACCTAAGGCATCTGGTTCACCGCCAGAGAGCTTGAATACATTTTTCATAGACCCTAGCACCTTTGGGTCTACAGGTCTGGACTCTCCCAGAAAGATGGCCATAAACCTGTATTTATCATGCCTGATGTAATAGCTGCTCTCACCAGCTGTGCGGTCAATGCTGTCTGCATACTGTTGCTCCAGCTTCAAGACCTCTGGCAGATGGACCAGGCGGTAGTTTTTGTCCCAGGCCTCCCATCCAGACTGAGCCGCCCCATCTGGTATAAAGGCAAGGAAGAAGACGAAGGCTATCAAGAGAGTTTTCATAGGGGGTTTGGATGCGTTACGCCTTTTTCAACCTGTACGTCTTTTTCTGGTTCCGCAGACTGGAACCTGCTACTCCGGCAACTTCTCATCCAGCACCTGCACCGCCTTTAAGATCACCTCCACCGCTTTCAGGTAAAAGTTTTGGTGAATGTTTTGGAACTCATCACTCTCTTTGTGGTAATGCGGATGGTCTTCTACCCCGAAATAAAGGAACGGGATCTGCGCCTGGTGAAAACTGCCATGGTCTGACTGCAGGGTCCAGTCATCATGGCCCTGCTCAGGGCGGTCATGCCCGAAGCTCAGCCTAAACTGCTCCGGCAACTTCACCTGCTCCACCAGTTGCCTGATCCAGGGATAGTGGTAGGTACCGGAGGCGTACAGCTCATTCTTGTCTGAAATGCTCACCATGTCCAGGTTCACGTTGAGCAGGATGTCTTCTTTGGGGAAAGGCAAATTAGAGACAAAAGCTTTAGAGCCCACCAGTCCCTGCTCCTCGGCGTCAAAGGCAACAAACACCAGGGTGTGTTTAGGCTTTTCTTTTTTAAAATGCTCGGCGAGGGCCAGAATGGCCCCAATCCCGGAGGCATCATCATCGGCCCCGTTGTAAATTTGTCCGTTACGGGTTCCCACATGGTCATAATGGGCGGTGACCACTATCTTTTTTGGCGAAGATCCGGTCCTCACCCCTACCAGGTTCACCCCTGGCACGGTTGCACTGCTTCCGCGGGGCGAAAATGTGAAGGCATGCTGGTACTGCCCCCCCACCGGCTGAAGCCCCACCTGCTGAAAGCGTTTCAGGAGGTATTGCTGCGCCTTGGCATGGCCGGGGGTGTTGGGCAAGCGCCCCTCCATGGAGTCAGCCGCCAAAATCTCTACATCTTTCAGCACCTGGGGCACCGGGGCGGGCTGGTAAGAGCTTTGGGCGCAGGAGCCAAGGCAGAGGCTGCAAACGGCCACCAATGCGGCAAGAGAACGAGGGAGGGCAACTGTTTTCTTCATGAGGAAAAGATACAGCAAAAATATGAAACTCAGACAGCTGACGCCCCAATTCCTGTTTTTGCCTGTTTTCAGAAAAACAGGCCAAAAAGGCAAAGGCGGAGTTCTCATGACAAGAACCCCGGCCCCACTGTTAACGCTACTTTTCTATTTTAAAGCCTTGCTTTCTTAGCGGCCAGCTTCACGCTCAGCACCGCAAAAGAAATCACACTCAGCGTACTCACCGGCATGAGAATGGCAGACACAATAGGCGTAAACTCACCCATCACGGCCATGGTCAGGCCAATAATATTGTAGATAAACGACACCCCGAAGGCGGCCAATATCAGCCGAAGACTGGTCTGGGAGAATTTAATAAAATGGGCCAACCTGGGTAGCTGCTTCGCGTCCAGAATACCGTCACAGGACGGGGAGAAGCCGGTCACGTTATCTGTCAGGGCCAGCCCCACATCGCTCTGGCGCAGGGCCCCGGCATCGTTCAGGCCGTCGCCCACCATGATGGGGGAATGGCCCTGGGCTTTGAGGGCATTGATGTACTCCAGCTTCTGCATGGGGCTCTGGTTGAACCGCATCTGGGCCTGCGGCCCGAAAAGCTGGCGCAGGCGTGGCTCCTCGCTGTCATTGTCGCCGGAGAGCACGGCCAGCTTTTTGGTTTTACCCAGCTCCTGAATCAGCTCCTGCAGGCCTTTGCGGTACACATTCTGGAAGGTGAAGTAGCCGCGCACTTCCTCATCAAAGGAGATGAACACGCGGGTCTGCTTGTTGTCATGGGCCTCTTTGAAGTCGGCCCCAACCCAGACGGCAGACCCCACCTCCACCAGCGTGTCACCCACGGTGCCTTGCAGCCCGGCCCCTGGTTTCTCCAGGAAATTCAAAACCGGTTGCGGTTTGCCTTGCAGTTGGGCGTACAGGCGCTGGCTTAACGGGTGGGTAGAATGTTTCAGAACACTGCGCACCAGCTGCTCTTCCTGCGCAGAAAGCGCATGCCCCACAAAGGTAATCTCGGCAGAGCTGGGTTCGGTCAAGGTGCCGGTTTTGTCAAAGACCACCACATCGGCTTTAGCCAACGCTTCTACCACGCCGCTGTTCTTGAGGTAAAACTTGTGCTTGCCGAAGATGCGGAGCGTAGCGCCCAGCGTGAACGGCGTGGCCAATGACAAGGCACAAGGGCAGGCAATCACCAGCACTGAGGTAAAGGCTTTGATGGCCATATCAGTATCACGCGGCACCCAGTACACCAATGAAGCGGCGGCAATGAGGAGCGTCACAATCAGGAACGGCTTGCCCACCGCGTTGGCATAGTTCTCCAGGGTCTGCTTCTCTTCTTTCTTGAAGTTCACGTGGTTCCAGAGTTGGGTCAGGTAGCCCTGTGACACTTCTTTCACTACTTCCAGCTCAATGCCTTCGCCCAGTTGGCGGCCCCCGGCGTAAATCACCTCCCCGGCCACCCGCGCCACCGGCACAGATTCACCGGTCACAAAACTGTAGTCAATGTTGGCGGTGCCGCGCAACAAGATAGAATCGGCGGGAATGAGCTCGTGGTTGCGCACCAGAATACGCTGGCCTTTTTTGAGTTCTTTCACTGAAGTAGGGATTTCCTCGCCGTTCTTGAGCACCGTCACCGAGATTGGGAAGTACGAGGTGTACTCCCGGTCAAACGCCAGCGAGTCATACGTGCGGCGCTGCACCAGCTTGCCAATGAGCATGAAGAACACCAAGCCCGTGAACGAATCCAGGAAACCAGGGCCCTTGCCCGTGGCAATGTCATAGATGCTCACGCTGAACAATGAGAGCAACCCAATAGCGATGGGCAGGTCCAGATTAATCATGCGCTGCTGCAAACCCTGCCACGCAGAGGTAAAGAAGCCGCGCGCGCTGTACAGAAACACCGGCAACGACAACAGCACGTTCAACCACCCGAAGAACCGCCCGAAGTGGTGCTGCAGCCCCCCAAAATATTCAGGGAAACTCAACAGCATCACGTTGCCAAAACAGAAGCCCGCCAGACCTAGTCTATAGTAAATAGAGCGGTCTTTCTTGGGGGCGGGGCCTTCCATGTCGGCGAGGGTAATCTGGGGCTCGTAGCCAATGTGGGCCATGAGTTCCACCACCTGCGCCAGCGTGGTCACCTGGTGCTCAAACGTAACGGCAGCCTCCTTTTTGAGGAAATTCACGTGCACATCGGTCACGCCGGGGTTGAGCCGGTTCAGGTTCTCCAGGAGCCAGATACACGAGCTGCAGTGCATCTGCGGAATATGGAACGTAATTTTGCTGATGCTGTCGTTCTGGAAGTCCAGCAGTTGCTGCTGCACCTTGGCATCATTCAAATATTTAAACCGCGCCGAGGCAATGGGGTCTTTCACCGAAATGCCGGGGCGGTCGTCTAAAGTATAATAGGTACAAAGGTCGTTTTCAGCGAGTAATTCATAGACTACTTTGCAGCCTTCGCAGCAGAACTCCTTCTCATCAAAGTGAATGGGGGTGCTGGTGCATGCATCGCCGCAATGGTAGCAGGTGTGTACGTCAGTCTCTGGATGTGCGGTCTGGAGCATAACTTCTCTTTTAATTCCAATACAAAATTACCTTCCGGCCCCGCCGAAAAACATGACAAACATCACCCCGTTTCATGACGCTCCTCATGCGCACCGCCCCCCGGAACGCAGATATTTGTACTGCAAATGGCAGCACGCATAGTCCTGAGTCTTGAGTTCTGAGTCATGAGTTTTAGAAGTATGTTTCAGAACAGAAAGAAGGAGGCTGTTTTTAGCCTGTTTTCACGAAAACAGGCCGAAAACGGAAAGTGCTGTCACGCAAACTCAGAACTCAAGACTCAGAACTTAACACCATGAAGCGCTCCCATACCCTCACGTTTGTCACCGCCGCCGCCCTCTTTGTCTGGGCGGGCATGATTGTGGGTATTTCCTTTATTGAAGCCCCCATTAAATTCACCGCCCCCGGCATCACCTTGCCCTTGGGTCTGGGCATTGGCCGGCTGGTGTTTGGGGTGATGAACAAGGTGGAGATTGCCCTTTGCGCGGTGGCCATTCTGGGGTTGCTTTTCAACCATGCCACCAAAAAGGAATGGACACTGGTGAGCTGTTTCACCGCCATCCTGCTCTTGCAGACCTTCTGGCTACTGCCGGCCCTGGATGTGCGCGCCCTGGCTATTATTAACGGGAACAACCCGGGCAGCAGCAACCTCCATTTCATGTATGTGGCGCTGGAGTTTCTCAAGTTTGGAGGGCTGCTGTACACGGCGGGCGTGGTGCACAAGAGTACAATTCTGGAGAAACACCAGGAGCGCCTTCGCCTCCATCAACTACAGGAACTGGTTTCTTAACTTCTTAGCCCTACCTCTATGAGAACCGCTACCCAAACGTTAGAAGAGATCACCTGGCTCACCTCCAATATCCAGAGTAACTACCCAGAGCTGTACCAGTACCTGGAGGAGAACCCGCTCACGCTTCCGCCGCAGCCCAACGCCCCCGTTGACCGCTATGAAGACTACCTGGAGAGCCTCAAAAGCCTGCTCAGAAACCATATTACCACGCATAAAATGCAGAAACATATTTTACCTGATCTGGCCGGTACGCTGGAGTATTCAGCAGACCGCTTCCAAAGCAAGATTCTCTCTGACCAGGACGGGCAAAAAATCATTCTCTTTGCGTTTGCCAAAGGCCAGGGCCTGAAAAGCCACACCACGCCCAAAGACGCGCTCCTGATCATGCTGGAAGGCGAATGTTCCTTTGAGTTTCCGGAGGAGGAGAGGGCGCAGACCCTGAAAACCGGTCAAATCATACAGATACCCGCCCATGTGCCGCATGCCGTACACGCGCTCACCAATTTTAAGATGGCCTTGATTAAATAAGGCTTCGCCGGAAGGCACTGTTCTTTAAGGAGGACGGGAAGCGTTTTTAGCCTGTTTTGGGGGAAACAGCGCAAAAACAGCTTCCCTCCTCCTTACTTTTTTTCAGCCCAGTCATTCTGCCTAAACCCATCAGGGTAAATACTTAATTATCAACACGTCACCAACCTCCTTTTACCGGTTGCGTTAGCGGGAGTGGGTACTTTTCTGCCCGCTTTCCCTTACGTTATGCTGAGATGAAAAAAGGTCTGAAGATTACCCTGTTGGCCCTGCTGGTTTTGGTGGTGGCGGTAGGTTTGGTGTTTGCCCTCACCCCTACCCGCAAGCTGGTCCGGTACTTCGGCCCAGACATTGACTACCTGCGCATCACCAACGTGCAGATAGACCAACAGACTGCCACTATGAATATGGTGACCCAGGTGAAGCCTTCTCTCCTCTCTGGGTTAGTAGACAGCGTAGCCTATGATTTTAAACTGTACGGCACCAGCATCGCCAAAGGCAAGAAGGTATTTTCTAAAGCTGAACAGGACGGCGATATACAACAACTCAAGCTGCCCGTGACCATGAACCACAACGTAACCCGGGAACTGGTGCGGCGGCAGGTGCGGGAAGGCGGAAAAGTGCGCGCGCACATTATTGCGTTTATAGACATGCGCCTGTTTGGTCGGCAGCAGCTGGATTTTGACCAAGACCTGGACATGATACTCCCCGCGCTACCGGGGCAGGAGCTGGTAGATGTGAAAATCACTGATTTTGGGCTGGACAACATGGGCATGCTCATGACCATGCTCATTGACAACCCCAACCACTTTGACTTTTATGTGCGGCGCTATGACATCAAGATGAAACTGAAAGACTTCGCGTTTACCTCTGGCAAGCTCAAGAAGGTGTACCTGGTCAAGGCGCAGAGCAAAACCCCGGTGCAGGTAGAAGCCACTTCAGACATCAGGAGCCCTCTAAAAACTACTTTCAAAGCCGTGTTCGGGGACAAGGACTGGCCGTACCACATGGTGTTGCACTCAGTGCTGGAGCCTAAAAGTGACGTGGTGGGCACCATTGAGATGGACGGGGAAAAAACGGGTTCTATCAACATTGTTGAACAGCTCAAGAAAATCAAAGAGACCAACAAGGCGCAGAAGAAAGCAGAGAAAGCGCAGAAGAAACGGGAGAAGGAAAAGGAAGCGCGTGCGTGATTTCTGTTTTCGGCCTGTTTTTGGGAAATCAGGCCGAAAACAGGAATGTATTTTTTTCCTGCCTGAACTTCTACTGGAGATAACGTGCAAAAGTGTATTTTGCCTTATTATTTCTATGTAAAATTTCATGACTTTATCATTCCTCAGTAAACTCTATACACTAACGTGCTCAGGTCTTCTTTGTCTGGGTGTTGCATTGTTTACTTTCCCTTTAGTAGGTAAGGCACAGGAGATATCCGGGGCTGAAGCCCCAACCAGTGGGCCAGACACTGTAGCTATCAGGTATGGACCTTTTTGGGAAGCAAGCAAAACCAGTTCTGTAACTGAATTTCCCCAGCAACAGTTTAATAGGGGCCTCCTAACAAATCCAACTGATTTGATTTCTGGTCAGGCAGCCGGTCTACGTATTACCAGTATAAACGGTGCCCCAGGTGCAGGACCACTTATCCAGTTGCAACGCAACTACGCTCTAGCTGGAGAGAGTGCTCCGTTGGTTATAATAGATGGTATGATTCTGGAAACAGAAGCTCTCTACCTGTTAGATTCTCCGTTGAGCCTGCTAAACCCGCAAGATATTGCCTCTATCACTCTATTGAAAGATGCGGCTGCTACTGCCCTCTATGGTGCTTTGGGAGCCAACGGGGTTGTGCATATTACCACTAAGCAAAGCCCCACAACTAGAAAATTACAGGTGCAATTTTCGTCACGCCTGGCAGTTTCACAGCTAGCCCGTAAAACACCGGTACTTACTGCTGACCAATTCAGGGATGTGGTAAACCAATATGGCACGCCAGAGCAGAAAGAACATTTGGGTACAGCCCATACAGACTGGCAGGAGGAAGTTTATAGGAATGCGGTGAGCCATGACCAAAACCTGGCATTGAGCGGTACATTGGGTAGGTTTCCTTACCGGCTCTCTTTGGGTTATCTGCACCAGAACGGGATTTTGGCCAATTCTCATTTCTCCCGTACCTCTGCGGCGCTTACCCTCACTCCTGCATTCTTCAAAAATAGATTAAAAACCGGCCTTATGTTAAGAAAAGGGAGTAGTGACTCCCGCATTCCCAATGAGAACATGGTGCTATCACCATTAAGGGCTAACCCAACTCACCCTACTTCAGTTGCAGAAGATAACTCATCCTTCCCAACTAATGTAAAGAACCCACTGACCATGCTGGAACGCCAGAAAAACGATGGCACCGCTGAGAAAGAACTGGTTCAGCTGCAATTGCAGTACAGCTTTGGGTTTCTGCCTGGCCTGAAGGCCCGCGCGCACATAGGGTTTGACCATTATACTGGCACCCGGGATGACTTCCCCAACGCCAGTTCAAACACGTACAATTTTATCACCCAATATGAGCAGGGAAAAAAGAATACAATCCAAGAATACACCCTCTCCTATACAGATTCCCTTGAGAAACTAGACAGTTACTTTGAAGTAATTGCCGGGTATTTTAACCAATCGCTATCTATCTCCTATTCCTATAACTCCCGAATTATAAACTTTGACGACACTGGCAATAATAACCAAGGTAGAATCAGAAGGGGCACGTACGAGCTAGAAAATATAGGTTTTTTCGGAAAACGAGTTATACATTTAAGAACCGGTACTCCATAAGTTTCACCCTAAGGCAAGATGAGCACTCCCGCTTTGCGCCTTCGGCCAATACCTTCACTTCCTACGCATTAGGTGCAGGATGGCTTGTCTCTGATGAACCTTTTCTACAGCATCAAAGACTCATTTCACACCTTAACATAAGGGCGAGCTATGGTAAACTATATAACTTGCTTGCCTCTACAGAGAATTCGCAAAGTAGATTTCAGGGTGAATTTCCTTTAACGAGTGCCGGGAATCTGGCCCCAGAGAAAATTGTTTCATTTAACACAGGAGTTGATTTTGGGCTGTTCCAAGACAAACTTCGGGTTACCGCAGAGTATTTCAATAGAACCACCCATGATCTTTTATCCTATCAGTTTCAAAGTGTTTCAAATAAACAATACAGCCAAATTATTGCATCTGGCAACTTAATTACTACAGGCTGGGAAGGGACAATAGGCATTACAGCTCTACAAACCTCAAGTTTGAACTGGAAATTGTCACTGAATGCCTCTCATGCTACCTATAAACTCCAAGGGCTTCCTGGGTTAGTGTACGGCTCCAGAACCTTTTTTATTGATGAATCCTATCCTAAGATGCTAAACGGGAACGGAGCTTTGCTCTATTCTTACTACCTGCAGCAGCAAAAATACCAAAACGGAAAACCAGTAGAAGGCCAGTATGAAGACAGAGACGGAGACAGCTTTCCTGACCAAGTTCCTGCCCAGAGCGCCGTCCCTACTACCTTGCTAGGTTTAAATAGCCGCCTTACGTACCAAAAATGGTCATTTAATTTTTTGGCCAGGGCCGAATTAGGCCATTCAGTTTACAACGGTTTTGCGGCTTTCTATGGCAATTACCGTCCTAACTCCATTGTAAACATGAGCACGAGTGTCTTGACAACCAATTTCCGTCAATCACAATACCTCTCTGATTACTACTTAGAAGACGCCTCTTTCCTTCGGCTGGAATACCTTTCTTTGGGCTATGACTTTGGGCGGGTATTCAAAAACCGGGCTTCTTTACAATTAGAGGCCACCGCCCAAAACGTGTTTGTGCTTACAGATTACTCCGGGCAAGACCCGGAAACCGCGTATGGCTTTGATGGGTTTGCGTATCCCAAGGCCCGTACATTCTCGCTGCAGTTGAACGTCACGTTGTAGCTTCACTCCCAATTTTCCGTTTTCGGCCTGTTTTCGCCAAAACAGCCCGAAAACGGAAAATCACGCCGCCACCTCCAGCTTGTAGCCGCGGCCGTGCACGGTGGTGATTTTCACCGTAGCATCTGGCTGCAGGTACTTGCGCAGGCGCGAGATGAACACGTCCAGGCTGCGGCCCACAAAATAGCCGTCGTCTTGCCAGAGGCGCTGCAGAATCTCTTCGCGGCGCAGCAGCTGGTGCGGGTGCTGCGCGAATAACCTTAGCAGCTCGGCCTCCCGGTGGGTGAGGGTGTGGGTGTGGCCCGCCACGTGCAGCTGCAGGTTTTTGAACGCCAAGGTAGAAGCGCCAAGCGTGAAAACACCGGCGGCCGCCGAGGCCGGGGAAGGCTCTGCGGGAGCCGGTTCTGGATGCTGGGAGGTTCGGCGCAGGATGGCTTTTACGCGGTACACCAGTTCCTCCAGCCCGAAGGGTTTGGTCAGGTAATCATCGCAGCCCAGTTCAAAGCCCTGCAGCCGGTCGGCTTTAAGCGCTTTGGCCGTGAGGAACATGAACGGCGTCGGCAGGCTGCGCCTCCGCATTTCTTCGGCCAGGGTGAAGCCATCCAGTTTGGGCAGCATCACGTCCAGCACGCACAGGTCAAACGTGGTTTGGCCAGGGCCGATAAACCGACCTCCCCGTCTGGGCAGAGCGTGACGGCGTAGCCCGCGCCCTCCAGGCTGTCTTGCAGCAGGAAACCCAGGTTGGGATCATCTTCCACAATGAGAATGTGCGCCATAGTTAGATACAAGTAGCAAAATGTAAGACACAGGACGTTTCCGTTTTTGGGCTATTTTCTGAAAAACAGGCCAAAAACGCTATTTTGAGGTTCAATTGCCACCACAAGACCTTCTTTCTGCAGCAGCCGGTTGTTTCCCAGCCTTTCGGCCAGTCTATCAGCAGGTATGGCGCAAGCGTCTGATGGTACCGACTTTGTGAAGAAACGCCCTCAACCACCAGCCGCCGCCTGCTTCAGAAAGCCGTACCCCCACTGGAATGGCGGCGCTTTACCTCACCACCAGAAAATCTGCCATCTCCTTCTCCTGCCCGTTTACAATCAATGAAACGCGGTGCGGACCGGGGTAGTACTTGCGGGTGGTGATGAACTTGAAGCTCTGCTTGCGGGTAACCGCCACCTGCTCTGCCGGCGCGTACTCCCGCTCACTTATTTTAAACACCTTGCGGGCCAGCGATTGATTGGCTTTCCGGTAATACACGCCATACTCCAGCCGAACCTTCTGCGGAAGCTCAGACGTATTCTGGAGCACGAACGAGAAGCGCAATTTATTGCCTAAGGCCACTTGGGGGGTGAGTACTTTGAAATCCTGCAGGGCCAGCTGCGCTCCGCCCTCAAAGCCAAAATATCTCAGCACCTCGGTGTGGCCCTGCTTGAGCAAGGTGCGGCAGCCGTGTTTCACCACCCAGTCGGTCTCCGGGGTCTGCCCTTTCCATTGGGCCAGCAGTTGCAGCACCAGCGCGGGGTTGTCTTTGGAGATGTCATTGAGGTTGTTGGCCACGCTGCGGCGCACAAATTCAGAAGCATCGGCTTTCAGGTTCTCCAGAATGGGCAGAATGGGGGATGGGTCGCGTTTCAGGAAGGGCAGCGCCATGGCCCACGGCAACCGGGGCCGGCACCCCTCGCTGGCGAACCGCCTTACCGCATGATGTTCATGTTGTGACCAGGCCAGCATCTGCGCCATCATCTGCTGGGGGTATTTGAGCAGAAAAGGACGCACCGCAAACTCACAGCTGATGAACTGGGTGATTTCCTCCATGGCCTTGCTAGCGGTGACCGGGTCCTCCAGCCCGTACAGTTCCACGTAATCTGGGAAGAACATGAACTCCACGTGCCGCACCGGAAACCGCTGAGCCTTAATTGCTTCAATGGTCTGCAAAATAACGCGCACCGCCTCTGGAAACTGCTTCGGGAGGAAACCGTGTAGCACCTGCGCCGTGTGCCGCATGCGCTCCTTCAGCTCTTTGGTTGCCCAGCTATCATTGAAGATCTGCCGCTTGAACTCTTCTTTGTTCAGTGCGGGCAAAATCTTCTGCAACACGTTGGCAAAGGCCTCATAAAACTGCGGGGAATAGACTTCTTTGAGTGGCGTGGCCATGGGAGAGCGGGTTTGCTTTTTGGGCTAATTTCCAGAAAACAGGTCAAAAACGCTAGAGGGTGGCAAGATTGACTCTAGATGGCTTTCGAGAGCTCCAGACGTGGTACATAATTCCAGCCAACATACCCACCATGCCGCCTAAATAACTCAGATTATGAATGGTGCCTACCACAAAGAAAGCGAAGTGGTCATGTACTTTGACAGTGGGAGGCACAAAATCAGGCAGGGTAGTTAAATACCGGGCGTAGTGTACGCCACATAAAAGATCGTCCCAAAAGTAGATAGGGACGCATACCACAGGCACCAAAGCAGTCACCAACAGCACCACACCCAGCGCCTTTAGCCCCTCCAGCAACATCTGCTTCGGCTGCTTATGCAAGAAGCTAACCAAGCCAATTAGTATTCCTATTGCCAGTCCCAGAAACCAAGTTGCTTGAACCCCTACAAGGGCAACTCCCAGGCGGGGAGACTGGTAAAAATAGTCTTCTAACCCAAACTGGTAAAACTTGAATTTGGTGTAGTATTCCGGCGAAATGGAGTACGTAATTTGGTCATGCAAAATCCCGTACAAGCCGCTCACGATCACAGAGGCTAAGATTATCAGATAAACGGTTCCAAACTTCTGGAGCATGCTCTTTATTTGTGAAGTTAATTCTTAATAGAATTCCCAAAGCGATTAGGATACTCCCCCTATGAATGGGGCGAAGGGGGATGTTTACCCCTGCCGGTCATGACGTTCGCAACTTTAAAGGTAAAAATTACTTCTGTGTTTCACGTATTGTTAAAGTCACAGAAGTAACCCAACCGTTCATAAGGAAATGTGGTTTAGCAATACGTGGACACTCCTGTGTAAACATCCCCCTACCCCCTTCAAAGGGGGAGTATCGGGTAAAGTAGCAAAAGGTTTACAAGCCTGAACAATAACAGCAGCAACAAGAACCACTGATTTACAATCCCCCACCTTCTGCCACCCTCACCCCGTTACCCTACCGGCAACACCAACCTGAAACACGTGCCCTGCTGCTCGGCGCTCTCTACGGTGACCTGCCCGTGGTGCGCGTCCATGATGGCTTTCACGTAGCTCAACCCCAACCCGAAGCCTTTCACGTCATGCACGTTGCCGGTGGGCACGCGGTAGAACTTGTCAAACAGGAACTTCTGGAATTCTTTCTTGATGCCCACGCCGCGGTCTTTGATGCTGATGAGAATGCCCTGCTCCACGTCACGGGTGCTCACCTCAATCTCTGGCGCCTGGGGCGAATATTTCTCAGCGTTGTCCAGCAGGCTGTAGAGGGCGTTGGCCACGTG
The DNA here is from genome assembly GCF_001647275.1 of Rufibacter ruber. Lineage (GTDB taxonomy): Bacteria > Bacteroidota > Bacteroidia > Cytophagales > Hymenobacteraceae > Nibribacter > Nibribacter ruber_C. The sequence continues at coordinate 22,977 of NZ_LRMM01000028.1, forward strand.
CAGGCTATCTGCTTGCACCAGCGGCTGGGTGGCCTGCAAATCCAGCCGCAGCTTCCCAAACCGCTGCTGCAGGCGGGGCGACAGGTTCTGACTGGTTTGCTCCAACAGCGCGTGCAGGTCCACGGTTTCTTTCTTGAGCGCCAGCTCGCGGCTTTCCATGGTGGCCATCTGCAGCACCCGCTCCACCTGCGCCCGCAGCCGCTCGTTTTCAGCGTGAATGAGGTCATGGTAGCGGGTGAGCCGTTCCGCGGGCAAGGTCTCGGCGCGTTTACGCAATACTTCACTGGCCAGGCCTATGTTGGTGATGGGCGTCTGCAGCTCGTGGGTGAGGTTGTTGATGAAGTCGGTCTTCAGCTCGGCCAGTCGCTTCTCTTTCAAAATCTGAACCATGGTATAGGCGAAGAACAGCACCACCAGCAGCAAGGCACCCGTACTGTACCACCAGAATTCCATCTCCTTCAAGATGAACGAGGTCTTGGTTGGGAACACCACCGCCAGATTATACATCGGCGCAGCCCCCTCCTGCGCATGTTTGATCACAGCCGCCTCGGCCCCAGCCGCCGCTATTCCCTGCGAGGCCGGAACATACCGCCCAAACATAAGCGTATCATCCAGGCTGTGGTAGAGGCCAAACTCATACGGCTCCTGCAGTTGGCGTTGCGCCAGTTCCTGTTGCAGCAGCTGCGCCGCCTGCGCCGGGTCAACCGGGGCGTTCAGCTCGGCCACAAAGAAGTTGGAGGCCACCTGTTGAATGGGCTTCGCCGAAGAAGGCGTCTTGCCCGATTGGGTCAGCAGTTGGTCAGAGACATGGGTCAAAGCCACCTGCACGCTGTGGTTGAACGCCCGCTCCTGCACGTTGTACGCCTTGGCCAGCCACACCCCCTGCACGCCCAGCAGGGCGGTCAGCGCCACGCTGGCCAGCACCAGAATGATTTGGATTTTCTTCCTGCTCATGGGTTAAAAGTAAAGGTTTTCTGCGGCTCTGCCACCGCGTTAACATCTCATTAACATCTTTTTACAAACCATTAACCTGGGTGCCTTTCTGTAGCCAGTATGTTTGCAATGGACAGATTTAGGAACAGGAAATAGCATATCTGCCTGTCCCCCTTTGAAGGGGGTAGGGGGATGACAAGGCCGCTTGAAATAAATAAAACCCTTGAAATGGAAAGAGTAATTCTGACTTGCGGGAATCACAGATTCTGCTTTATCTCGGCAGTTTCTTCTGCGCTTGCTCAATATCCTATAGCTCCGGTAACTAAGAAACTGGAATGCCTAATCAGCACGAGTCATCATCCCCCTACCCCCTTCAAAGGGGGACGAAATACTTGTCAATAAATCAAAATTTATAATCACCAACCATGACCACCGCCCCTAAAACCACCCAACCGCCAACTACGCACGCAACTTTTCTCTTCACCAGAAAACAGTTCATCCCGTTATTCATAGGCATGGGCGTGATTGCGCTGGGGTTCATCTTGATGGCCACCGACCCCACCCCGCACGGCTACGGGTTTCTGGGACTCACACTGGGGCCGTTGCTGGTGGTGACGGGGCTGGCGTTTCCGTTTTGGGGCATTTTCAGGAAAAACACCCCGGAAACGCAACAGCAGAACTCCCCTCTCCGTGGGAGAGGGGCTGGGGGTGAGCCCCCCTCCCTTTGGAAGTTTTACCACAGGCTCAACACCCTCACCGGTTGGCTGGTGGCACTGGTGGCGCTGGCGGTGTATGTGGCCACGCTGGAGCCTTCTACCAGCTTCTGGGACACCGGCGAGTTCATTGCGGCGGCCTACAAACTGCAGGTGCCGCACCCGCCGGGGGCACCGCTGTTTCTGCTCATCGGGCGGCTGTTCACGTTGCTGAGTTTAGGCGATACGGGCCAGGTGGCGTGGTGGATGAATTTTATGTCGGCGTTGAGCAGTGCGGTTACGGTGCTGTTTCTGTTCTGGAGCATCACGCTGCTGGCCCAGCGGCTCCTCCCGCTTTCGGCCGAAGGCCCTACCTCTGCGCAAAAGGTGCTGCTGCTGGGCAGCGGGGCAGTGGGCGCGCTGGCGTTTGCGTTCACAGACTCGTTCTGGTTCAGTGCGGTTGAGGCCGAGGTGTATGGCATGTCGTCGTTCTTTACGGCCATTGTAGTGTGGGCGGCGCTGAAATGGCAGCAGCAGGCCCACCAACCAGAGTCTGTCCGCTGGCTCTTGCTCCTGGCTTATTTGGTGGGGCTGTCCATTGGCGTGCATTTGCTTAACCTGGTGGCGCTTCCGGCGCTGGCGCTGCTGGTGTATTTTCAAAATTACAAGCCTTCCAAAGCAGGAATTCTGGCCGCGCTGGCCGTGGGCGGGGCGTTGGTATTGGCCGTGATGGAAGGCATGATTCCGGGCTTGCCTTCGGTGGCCGGAGCGTTTGAGGTGTTTTTTGTGAACAGCATAGGGTTGCCGTACGGCGGCGGGGCGGCGGTGTTTCTGCTGCTGCTGGCGGCGACTATGGAGTACGGGCTGCGCTGGGCCAAGAACCACCAGAAACCGTTGCTGCACACGGCCCTGGTGGCCTTTATTCTGGTCTTGACCGGTTATTCGTCTTACCTGATGGTGCCCATCCGGAGCGGCTACAACCCGCCCATTGACGAGAACAACCCGGAGAACATTCTGTCATTTGTGAGCTACCTCAAGCGCGAGCAGTACGGCAGCCGGCCACTGCTGTACGGTCCGCAGTTTCAGGCGCAGGCGCAGAGTTATGAGAACACGGGCCAAGTGTACGCGCCGCAGAACGGGAAATACGCGGTGGTGGACCAGAAATTTGAGAGCGTCTATGACGAGAAAGACAACACGCTGCTGCCGCGCCTCTACTCAGACCAGCCCGTACATTTGCGGGCGTACCAGCACTGGGTGGACGTGCGGCAGGGGCAGAAACCCAGCTTCCCCCAGAACCTGAGCTTCCTGTGGAACTACCAGCTGGGGCACATGTACTGGCGGTACTTCGGGTGGAATTTCATTGGCCGCGAGAGTGAGGTGCAGCATGCGGGCGTGCTGTGGCCGTGGGAGAAAAAAAACGACTTGCCCCAGCCCATGGCCAGCAGCAAGTACCGCAACCAGTTTTTCCTGCTGCCGTTTCTGCTGGGCGTTTTTGGCCTGTTTTTCCAATTTCGGCGCCAAAACAGAGACGCGTGGGTTATGCTGCTGCTCTTCTTCTTCACGGGCATGGCCATTGTGCTCTACCTGAACCAGCCGCCCGTGGAACCGCGGGAGCGCGACTACACCTTTGCGGGCTCCTTCTACGCCTTCAGCATCTGGATGGGTTTGGGGGTTCTGGCCTTGGCCGAAGGATTGCGGAAACTGGTAAAATCTGCCGTGGCGGCGGCGGTACTGGCCATGGTGCTGGCCCTCTCTGTCCCCGCCATTCTCTTCGCCGAAGGGCTTGACGACCATGACCGCTCCCACCGTTCCCACGCCCTTGACTCAGCCAAAAACCTATTGAGCAGCGTGGCGCCCAATGCCATTCTATTCACCAACGGCGACAATGACACGTTTCCGCTGTGGTACGCGCAGGAGGTGGAGGGCTTCAGGACCGATGTGCGCGTGCTGGTTATGACCTACCTCAACACCGACTGGTACGCCGAGCAGGCCATGCGGCAGGTGAATGCCTCGGCCCCGCTGCCCACCACGCTTAAGCTGCCGCACTACGCCTTCAGCAACAACAACTACCTGCCCTATGTACCCAACCCCAGCGTGCAGGACAGCGGCATGGACCTGAACCAGTACCTGCACCTGCTCCAACAGCACCACCCCGCTCTGCAGGTGCAAACCCAGAACGGCCGCACCCTCAACGTGCTGCCCACCAAAAAGCTGAGCCTGCCCGTGAACCGGGAGGCGGTGCTGCAGAACGGGGTAGTGTCACTTGAACGAGCCAGTCAGATTCCGGCCGTCCTGAACTGGGAACTGAAAGCGGAGGCGCTGGAGAAAAAACACCTGTTCCTGCTGGACGTGCTGGCCACCAACCAATGGAAACGGCCTATCTACTTCGCCAGCACCGGCGCCGAGACCGCAGAGCTGGGCCTGCAGCCGTTCCTGCAACTGGAGGGCATGGCCCTGCGCTTGGTGCCCGCCCGCAACCCAGACCCGCAAGCCGAATACTTCGTGGACCGTCCCCGCACCCAGGAAAGCCTGCTGCAGAGGTTCCGGTTCACCGGGCTAAACCAAAACGACCACCCCTACGAGGAGAATTTTGTGACGCAGATTGTGCCTGTGTACCGCCGCAATTTCGCTGATTTAGCGTTGGCGCATTTGGCCGCCGGAGACACCGCCCAGGCGCGGAAAGTGCTGCAGCAATGCCTGGCCCTGCTCCCCGACCAAGGCGCCCCGCACAACTTTGAAAGCGCCGGTTTGGTGCTGCCGCTGGCCCAGGCCGGATTGAAAAAAGAGGCGCAGGCGTTGGCGCAGCTGCTGGCCAGAAGGTTTGAAACACAGCTGCAGTATTACCGCACCCAGCCCGCGTATTTTGAGCGTGAACGGAGTGTGAACTTGTACGGTCTGCAGAACCTGGTGCAGGCGGCGTATGCAGGCGGTTTGCCCCAAGCAAAGCAGTTGGAGGAGGTGTTTCTGCGGGAATACAATTTAATTAAGAATTAAGAATTAGGAATTTAGAATTGGGGGTTCTATCCTTATTTGTCATCCTGCAAGGATCTTGTGGGCGAAGTGTAGAAGCTTTTGGTGACTGCGGCTCGTTCTCACTCCTTTGAAAAAGTCCCTTCACAAGCAGTTGCTGTTTTTGGGCTGTTTTTTGAAAAACAGCCAAAAACGCAATTGACCCGGATATTAGCAAACCTGAAAGACATTGCCAGGTCTTGTGAGCAGAGGCTATAGGTCATCTTCTATCAGGAAGGGTGCTCTATTTTAAAGATGTTCTTGCGCCATAGAATCATGGAATGCCATGTAGTTTTCTCTGCCGCCAAGAACAGCTCCAGGAAGCCGACGTAGTTATGCTTACTTCTAAAGATGGTTTCACCGTTGATGCCACGCGTGTACAAATGGTAATACGTAATTGGCTCCAGCAACCTAACCTCCTCCACAGAAAAAGCGGTTATTTAAAAAGACCTGGCAGTGTCTTTAGACCTGCTAGTGGCTGCGCCAGTACCGTTTCTTTGCATTTAGCTAGAGAACAAGGTCCCCTGCGGGGCCTGCCCCTCCTCCAGCGGCGGAAGCGACAGGGTAGGCAACACGTTGTCAAACACTAACCTATCGGCGGGGCTGGTGCCCCCAAAGAGCCTGTTCCAGAAAGAGCGGTGGTGCTTGGCCACCACCAGCAGGTCAGCATTTCTGGCGTGGGCGTATTCTTCAATGGCTTCGGCGGTTTTATCATTGAACTGGCGCGCAAAACGCAGGGAGGGCACCTGAGTAGACCACCTGTTCACAAAGGCCTGCCAGCGGTCTTCGCTTTCCTGTGAGTCCAGATCATCCTGCACGTACAGCACGGTGATCTCTGCCCTGAAAATCTGGGCCAGCGCCTGCAGTTCCCGCAGGTGCCATTCCTCCTCCTGAAACGGGTCTGTCGCGTACACAATTTTCCTAATGCCGTGGTAGTCAGCATGCGCGGGCACGGCCAGTACCGGGCAGGGGGCGTGGTTCATGACATAGGCGGTGTTGGTCCCCGCCCACCGCTCCAGGGCCGAGTCAGCGCCTTTGGTGCCCATCACCACCAGGTCTACGGCCTGGGTTTGCAGATACGTCACGGCAGAATCCATGCCCACACCCAGAATTACCTCGCCCTGCACCTCCAGCCCCTGTGCCTGCTGCCGTATGTCTTCTACCAGGCGCCACAGGTTCTCCCGGGTCATCTTTTCCCGTTCATTGGTCAGTTCCAGTTGGTTGGGCACATACAGCGTGGGGTCTGACCAGTTTACCCCTGAGACCGATGTGGTGGTACCAGGCACATAATTGTTGGGGTCAAAGGAATGCACCACCACCAGCCGGGCTTGCAGCGTACGGCCCAGCTCTACCGCAAAATGAATGGCTTGATGGGCTTCCTGTGAGAAATCAGTGAGTAAGGCAATGGTTTTCATAGTTCTGCAGGTTTCATGAGAAAAGGCTTCCTTTTCGTCTACTCCCCCAAATGGTTTTCCGTTACCTGGCCTAAGGTTCAGAGTCACTGGTGGAACTCAGAAAAAACAAATTTAGCGCTGCAAAGCGGCATCACCTACACAGAGGATCTGCTGACAAATACCTTTCCGGAAGATGTTATTCCGTGCCGAAAGCAAACCTTACAACAGCCCCTCGCTGGTAATTTCCCCACCCAAAGCGCGCTCACATAGCATGGAAACCTGAAAGATCCTCATCAAAGCGGGCTGCCTGTAAAAACAGTGGTGCAGGCTTAAAAAGGGATTTCAAACGCCTGCAGCAATCGTTCCTCCAGTTCTGGGAGGGCGCAGAAGCCGCGGGAGATGAGGCGGGGGCCATTGGGGTGGTCCAGGTAGACGCTGGGCAGCGTACTCACCCCCAGCCGCTCCACCATCTCAAACTCCTGCTGGGTTTGCCTGTAGATTTCCTCGGTCTCAAACAGGGCCAGGAACAAGTTCTCAGAGATCCCAAACGGCCGTACCACCTCCACCAGCACCTCGGGTTTACTAATGTCCCTGCCATCTGCGTAGAAGGCAGAATGCAGAGCCCTCAGTACTTCCAGCGTCAGGTTGGGCCGCAGGTGCTTCACGGTGAGCAGCGCCCGGCAGGCGGGTTCTGTGTCATAGGTCAGCTCCTGCCGAAGGAAAAATTTGTAGTCAAACGGCAACTGGCATTTCAGCTGGGCACGGTGCCAGCTCACGGCCAGATTGTCTTTTTCCAGGTCACTGAGGGGTTCCTGCGCATAAGGCCTCAACCCGCCCACCAGCACCTGCACTGATAACCGGCCGTACCACAGCGCCCGCAGCCGCCTAACAATGGGGGTAAACCCATAACACCAGGCACACATGGGGTCTGTGACATATAAAAGGAGCGGGTTATCAGGCAGCTTCAGCATAGGCATTACACAATGTTCCGGTTCTTTTTACAGGCAAGGGCGGCACAAAGATTCACTTCGGTGGTTAAATATCACCAAAGAACCCACTGAAAGAATGCCTGTTTTCGGCCTGTTTTCTTAAAAACGGGCCGAAAACAGAAATCAGGGCTATTCATCATGGTAAATCATTTTCACGGTCATGCCGCCGTCAATGGTGAGGCGCTGGCCGGTAATAAACCCCGCCTGGTCTGAGCAAAGGAACAATGCCGCCCGGGCAATGTCTTCGGGCGTGCCCACCCGCCCCACCGGGTGCTGGGCCTTGTCTTGCGGGCGGTGGTGGGGCTCATAGCGCTTGCTCTCTTTCTCCCAGGGCCCCGTCTCAATCCAGCCGGGGCTGATGGCGTTTACTCGTATCTTTGGCCCTAAACTTATTGCCAAGGAGTGGGTAAGCGCCTCCAATCCGCCTTTAGAGGCAGAATAGGCAAACGTGTTGGGTTCTGACATGAACGCGCGGGTAGACGTGATGTTCAGGATGGCAGGATGCGCGGCTTTCTTTAGCAGCGGGAGCGCGTATTTGCTGCATAGCAGCGGCCCCCGCAGGTTCACGCCCAGCACCTGGTCAAACTCAGAGATGGGCAACTCTGCCAGCGGAGTCCTGGGCGGCGAGGCAATGCCTGCGTTGTTGACAAGCACATCCAGCCGCCCGAATTTTTCCTGCACCTGCGCCATGAGCTGCTGCACCTGCTGTTCCTGGCTTACATCACAGGCTATAAACGTTAGCGTTAAATTTTGCCCCTTCAGCCGCTCCAGCGCCTCCTGCCCTGCCTCCTGGTCCAGATCGGTGATCACCACCTGGGCTCCCGCCTGCGCAAAGGCCTGCGCCATGCCCAGACCAATGCCCTGGGCACCGCCGGTAATAAGGACAACTTTTGAAGAATAATAGCTCTGCATTGGGTTCAGTTTTAGTCCCGTATTCGAAGGAAAACAGCAGGAAGTTGTATGGGCAGCATTCTCTGGATTTCTGTTTCCGGCTTATTTTTCTGAAAACAGCGCAAAAACGTTCCCTTCCCTGGAGGGAAGTTAGCTGAGAATGCCTGGTTTACTGGTGACGCAGCTTTTTATGAGCTTCGCTGCTGCAGCAAACCCTTATTTGGGCAAACCTCAAGGGCTAATCCCCATTAGAAAACGTAGTTGCTCCTCCCTTCTGGGAGGTTCTGAAGACATATTCTGCCAACTTCCCGTTTGGTTTACTCTTGCTGTTTTCGGCCTGTTTTCCCAAAATCAGCCTAAAAACGCACTTCTCTCATTGAAACAGATGATACCGCACGCCTACAAACCCTCTTATCCCTTGCAGCGAGGCGTAGTTATAGCTGGGGTCAAAGGTGTAGCCATGGGGGTTGGTGATGGGGTCATTCGCGGTGCGGTCAAAGGGGTCAAAGGGCCGCATGATGGGGTCTTGGGGCACAAAGTTGAACAGGTTCTTGAGTCCGCCGAACACCTCCAGCCCATGGTCAAACTTCTTGGTGACTTGCACGTTGACCAGGCTGAACCACGGCGAATACTCCGGCCGGTAATCATGGGGTAGCACAGGCAGGCGCATGGGGCCGTAGAAGGTGCCGGTGAGGTCAACGGTGAAGTTTCCGGGGAAGGTGTAGCCCGCCAGAAAATTGCCAGACCACTCCGGCGCGTGCAGCTGCACCCGCTTCACCAGCGCCCCCTCACCTTCGGCCTCTTTCTGGTACACGCGCATGTAGGTGAGGCCCGCCGCCAACTTTAACGGCATGTAAAACGAGAGCTCGGTGTTCACAGACACGCCTTGGGAGACCGCGTGCCCGCGCAGGTTGGAGTAGATGATTTTTGTTGGGTCGGTGTCAAAGTCACCAATGATTTTGTTGCTGAACCGGGAGTAGAAACCGGTCACGTCTAACGTAAACAGGAACGGCTGCCAGGCGGCCTGATAGACATAGTTCAGGTTGCTGTTAATGGACTGCTCCGGCTTCAGTTCCTCGGTAATCTCCACCTCGCGGGCACCGGTGAGGGCGGCGTGGTCCTCGGTGAACAGACTCACCACCCGGTAGCCTGTCCCGAAACTCGCGCGCACCGTATGCTGCGGCCCCGGCGACCACTTGTACGCCACCCGCGGCGACTGAATGTGCCCGTGCCGTTTGTCATAGTCATAGCGGTAGCCCAGCAGCAGCTTGTGCTTCTCCGTGAGGGTCCATTCGTCCTGCACAAACACCCCGGGCAAGGGCGTAGTTACGGGGGCGTTTCTGGGATTCACCTCATCGGCCGTGGCCGTGGCGGGGGTGTTGTCATCATAGTGGGTGTAGCGGAACGAGGTGCCCAGCAGAAGGTTGTGGCGGGGCGTGAGCGGCTTGTCCCAGTACAGCTGCCCGAAGGCTACGGTTTGGTCGGCGAGGAAGGGCATGGTGCCGTAGAAGGAGTTCTGCTGGTGCCGGTTCACCGACAGCTGAGCCATGATTTTCTGGGGCAGCGGCAGTTGGTACTGGCCAATCAATTCCCAGCGCTTGGTGTAAATGCTTTCGCCGTAGAGTTGGTCTGAGCCGCGGTGTTCTTTGGTCCAGTCCATCTGTCCGCCCCAGCGGTCTTCATAGACATAACGCGCCGCCACGCTGGCCACGCGGTTCTCCTTCCGCTCAAAATCCCACTTGTTGAACACCGAGATGCGCTGCTGCAAGGTGACATCGGTGAAGCCGTCTTTATTTTTATCTAAGGGGTTCTGGTAGTTAAAGTAGTTGATGCCCAGCAGCCCGTGCGCCTGACCGGCCTTGAACTTCACACCCACGTCTGAGCTTACCTCGCCCCAGCTCGTCCCGAACACCTCGGCACTCACCCGCGGCGCCTTCAGCGGACTCTTGGTAATCACGTTAATAATGCCGCCCATGGCCTCAGAGCCGTACAAAGACGCCGCCGGACCTTTCACCACCTCCAGCCGCTCCACCAGACTGTTGGGAATGCCGTTGAGGCCGTACACCGTAGAGAGGCTGCTCACAATGGGCATGCCGTCAATGAGGATGAGCGTGTACGGGCCTTCCATGCCGTTGATGTGAATGTCACCGGTATTGCAGACGTTGCAGTTGAGTTGCGGCTGCACCCCGTTGATCATGCCCACCGCCTCAAACAACGTGGGCGTGGGGTTCTTCTTGAAATACGCAGGCGTGTACACCTCCACCGGCACCGGACTCTCCAGGCGGCTCATCTCTTTCATGGTGCCTGTGATCACCACTTCCCTCAGGTTCCCGGCCGTGGGCCGAAGGTTGATTGGGTAAGTGGTTTTCCCCGCCTGCAGCGGAAGCGTGTCGTTCTGGTAGCCCAGAAAAGAAACCACCAGTTGGCCGTTGGGTTGAACCTGCGGGAGTTTCAGGGTGAACCGTCCCTTCTCATCGGTCATGGTGCCCAGGCTGGAATTCACCACGCTGATGCTGCAGAACCCCAGTGGCTCCCGCGTCTGCGCGTCGCGCACGGTGCCGGTGATGGTCATTTGTTGGGCAATGGCTCCCAAGTGGAGTAAACAGGTCAAAAGGAAAAGTAACAGTAGTCGCATCTTCAGAATTAAATAGACTAAAACATATTTTTAGGCAAACCTAAAAATAAAATACGAGGCGGTACTACAAATGTTTAGATAAGTTTTATCAGTTTGGATGTGAGTGGGATGGTGAGGAGTTGTTAGAAGGACGGTGGCTGAGGTAGACCTCACAGGTTTTGAAAAACCTGTGATGGCTTTTGCCCAGGCGCGGTTGCTATAGGTTATAGCTTAGTATAAGCTCTCAAAAGCAGTTGTTACTTTTTAGTTCTCCCCTGATGATTGCCCAAGCGGGAATTTGAGGCAGCGGGCGCAGCTCTAAAGACGGGTGTTTATACCTGTCGGTCACGCATTCCTTACTATTCTTAATGCCCAACAGAATCATTCCATACCGCCCAGACCTTAGAGAAAAGGCAAAATATCTCCGCAAGAACAGTACGCTGGCGGAGGTACTACTTTGGGAGGAAATCAAAGACAGAAAATTAGGGGTTCAATTCCACCGGCAAGTGCCAATGCTCCACTACATTGTGGACTTCTACAGCCATGAGCTGCAACTGGCCATTGAAGTTGACGGCGACAGCCATGATGACAAAGTAGCGTATGACCACCAGAGGGAGCAAGAGTTAAAGGCGTATGGAGTGACGTTCCTTCGGTTTGAAGACATTGATGTGAAGCGGAATATCAGATTTGTGGTGGAGGAGATTTACCACTGGATAGAGGAGCATAAGAATCAGCAAAAGTGACTCTCCTGTTTAAACATTACCAGTACCTCAGTAAAACAGTTTACCAACCACGGATTCTCCCCAGGATTACCCAAACGAGAGTTTGAGGTAGCGAGCGCAGCTCTAAAGAGGGGTGTTTACACCAGCCGGTCATGGCGTTCCCAACTTTGGCGCGGAATTACTTCTGGATCATAAAAGAAAGAATGTTTCACAATGCGTGCTCTCCTGTGTAAACACCCCTCTTTATCTCCCCTCAAGGGGAGAATCTGCGTTTAGTGGGAGCTATTGGTTAACTTACCCTTTGTTGAAAAAGCCTTTTCAATAGGAAGCATCTTGCCTACTGCTCTATAAATAAAAAAATCCGTTTCCAGCCTGTTTTCCTGAAAACAGCCCGAAAACGGATGAAACGCCTCCCCTCTCCGTGGGAGAGGGGCCGGGGGTGAGGTCCTCTACTTCTTCTTATGCTTCTTGCCTTTCTTCTGGCTCTCAAACTCCTCCACCTCACGCAGCAATGACTTCAAATCCGGCTTTACCTCAGAAGAGAAGTCTATGGTGGCGGTGTAGTCGTCTTTCTGGATTTCCAGCACTTTGATGGGTTTGCCCAGGTATTCCTCAATCACGTCTAGAATAGGTTTTTCCTCGGGGCTGCAGAACGAGACGGATTTGCCTTTCTGGGTTCCGCGGCCGGTGCGGCCTACGCGGTGCACGTAGTTTTCGGGCACGTCGGGCAGGTCATAGTTGACGACGTACTCCACGCTGGGGATGTCAATGCCGCGGGAGCTCACGTCGGTGGCGATGAGCACTTTCACGTCGCCGCGTTTGAAGCGGTTGAGCGAGGTGAGGCGGTCTTTCTGGTCTTTGTCGCCGTGCAGGGTTTCGGTGGTGATGCCCACGCGCTCCATGGCGTTGTGCACGCGCTCGGCCCGCACTTTAGTGCGCACGAACACCAGTATTTTGCTGCCTTCGTTCTCTTTCACCACGCGCTCCAGAAAGAAGCGTTTGTCGTCCATGCCCACGTAAGCCACGCTGTGGTCTACGTTCTTAGACACGGGGTCTTTGGGCGAAATCTGGATTCTAATGGGCTTGGTCACGAGCGAGTACGCCAGGTCTTTGATGTGCTCATTGATGGTGGCCGAGAAGAACAGCGTCTGCCGCTTGCGGGGCAGGTGGCGCAGCACGTCGCGTATGTCTTTGATGAAGCCCAGGTCCAGCATGTGGTCGGCCTCGTCCAGGATGAGCATTTCTACGCGCTCCAGCCGGATGTGGCCCTGGCTCACGAGGTCAAACATGCGGCCGGGGGTGGCCACCAGCACGTCTATGCCGTCTTGCAGTTTCTCAATCTGGGGCGCCTGCTCCACGCCGCCAAACACGGTCATGGTCTCTACGCGGGTGTGCTTGCCCAGGGTCTTGAACACCTCGGTAATCTGGATGGCCAGTTCGCGGGTGGGCACCATGACCAGACACTTGATGCCATCTGCCCGGCCGTACTGCTTGCGCTCATGCAGCAGGTGCAGCACCGGAATGGCAAACGCGGCGGTCTTGCCCGTACCCGTCTGCGCAATGGCCAGCACGTCTTCGCCCTTCAAGATGGGCGGAATGGCCTTGAACTGGATATCGGTGGGTTTCTTGAAGCCCAGTTTGTCCAGGGCTTTCTTGATGGCGGGGTTGATATGGTAATCCTCGAATTTCATGGGCGCAATGGTTCCGGCCGGCGGCCTAGGTGGTGGCGGTTCTCCCCTTTTACGGTTCCCCCGCCGAAACTTCTACAAAGGTGCGATTTCTTTCTGGGTTTTGCAGGCGGAGGCGGTGGTTTTGCGTTTTGAAGCTGTTTTTGGGAAAAGAGGCCGGAATAATAAGATTAAAAAAATAAATGTATATTAGGTTTATAAAATATTCATTGAATGAAATTAGAAGAACATTTTGAAGGCACAAAGTTTGAGTACGACCTTGCTAAGGCGCTTCTGACTTTCGTGCCAAGGCAATTTGAAGAAGCTCTTAAAGATTCTTCCCTAGAATATGAAAAAATGGGAACTTATAAAGAAAGGAAACTAAAAACGATATTACATTACTTTACAAACTTTTATACTGTTCTTCAAGATTTAGAATTAACATTACTATTCTTAAGAAAGGAGAGAGCTCTTATTTTAGAGCACTATTCTGCAATAGAATCACAAAAGACATATTATAATTACCATTTTGAAAACTACTTTATAAGATTGGTTACTCTTGGTGATATTGTCGCTAGGCTTGGCTCGACAGTATACGGTCTAAATATAGATTTAAAAAAGTTATCAATTTATAATTTTAAAGACAAAATAAAAAAGGAAGGTTATTATGATATTGCCGTAATTACTGACAAATTAATACAAAGTCTTGACAAACTAAAAAAAGAAAGAAATAATAAACTGCATTCTGGAAAAGCTGACATAGACCTTTTAAGTGGAACAGTCATTTGGGAAGACTATAACAAAATAATTGGTTCACTGACAACTTCTAGTTTGAAAAATTACACAGACATGCAAGTAAAAAAGGCAATTAAAAATCTTCACAAAGAGTCAATTGCTATTTTAGATATCATCAAAGAGCTTCTAGAGAAATCGACAGACAAACTTAATGAGATAATTAAATCAACTAATTAGCATCCTTACGTTTTTCGACAAACACATTTTCAGAAGAGATTAATTAACCCTATAATAGAATCATATGCAATTTAATATTACAAACATAGCAAATATAAATCAAAATGAATTCAAAAGAGAAATCCACAAACAATTAGTCTTTGAAATTATCTTCCCTCTCCCTTCCATTGGGTTCTCAAGTAGTAACATCGACATAATCAGTGACTATGCAGAAATTTCATTTTGTGCAGAATCAATAGCTCCATTTATTAATATCGTCGACGCACAGGTCTCAACTAAGGATAAATATTATAAAGAATTTAAAATTAAATGCAGAGCAACTGACATAGATAAACTCACTGAAAAGCTATATTACTATTCTAAAATTATAGTCGGTGAATCACCGGACATAACTGATTTAGACAAAATTTCTTTTTTTGATGAGGTTTCTGAACATGAAGAAACTTTTTCTAAAAAAACCTTTTACTTCCCAGAACTAATTAACAACTATTGGGCAAATTTAATAAATGGTGCTTATTGGGAAATGGCAGCTGAGCATAGTGAATCTGAAAGCAAGTTCTTTACAAAAGCTTATCGTAAATACCCTGAACATAGATACGGCTTTTGGAGAAGCCCCTTAACCATATCACTAAAAGAACCTGTTTACTTTTCTACAGAAAATTGGATTATTCCACCCAATACAGATATTGTTAGATGCCTTCACGAGTATTCGGGTCTAGAGGGCAGGTTAATTATTGAGGAAGCCGACAAAGTTTGTCATGAGGGAAAATTGATATTAGTAAGCAATTCCGCAGCAGTTTATTTCACCCAATTTGAAGCATTAAGAAATTCAATTAGTTGCACAGAAAGAGTACTAGAAAAAAAATTAAAAATTTATCCTTTGTCGAAAAAAGAAACAAAACAATTAAATCTTTTTGGCAAAGTCACTACTACTGTAAAGAGCAGTAAAAAAGTAAATCATAGCCAATATGTACAAATTGACGAATCAAGCATCAAGTATTGCATTTCAGAGTATGGAGATATAATAATTGCTAATTATAAAAACTTTCATTATATCTTCTTCTCCTACGACTCATTGAATTTTGAAGAAATTAAAAATTTACATTACTCTCTAAACCCAATTTTTTCAAAGACTCAAAACTTAATAAATCTATCAATTTCAGGCAATTGCGATTGGAAAGAACTTAACGACAATTTATTTGAAGAGCTCTGTTATGATATATTATATTGTCATCCACATTTTGATTCATCTACAATAAAGAAAATGGGAAAATCAAAATCAAGAGACGGAGGAAGAGATATAACTATCAAAACCAGAGGAAATCCTACTTCAGAGCCAGAACTTTATATATTCCAATGTAAATATTATTCAGACGACTCATCATTATCTGCTTCAAAAGTTCCTAATGCTGGCAATGTGATTATGCATTATGGAGCAAAAGGATATGGAGTATTTACTTCAAGTGTAATAGATGCAACCTTATATGACATGCTTGATGGTTTTAAAGATAAAATGAGAATTGACACATCATTTACGTGGTCTAAATATGAATTGGAAAGATTATTAAACAGAAATACTTTTCTAAAAAACAAATATTTCAAAAAAAATTAACCAAATCAATGTATGACGGCAAGTTAACACTTCTTAAATTTATCATACTTTTAATCAACCACCTTAACCAAAAATGAAACCCCTCCTCCTCACCCTCTTCCTCCTCATTACCACTACCTTCGGTTTCACCCAAGGGCTCACCGGCGCGCAGATAGACGAGCTGGCGCAGCGCACCATGCAGGCGTTCAACGTGCCAGGCATTGCGGTGGGCGTGGTGAAAGACGGGAAAGTGGTGCACGCGGCAGGCTACGGGGTGCGGAGCTTGAACAGCCGCGAGAAAACCGATATGCACACCCGCTTCGGGATAGCCTCTAACACCAAGGCGTTCACGGCGGCGGCGCTGGGGCTGCTGGTAGACGAGAAAAAACTAAACCATCCTTTATTTCCCATCTAACTCACCTTCCTAACCCCCACCTTCCGTTTTCGGCCTGATTTCTAGAAAACAGGCAAAACGGAAAACTTTCTGCCACATTTCGTGCCAGATGTAAACCTCTGCCCCGCCCTGGTTATTTCCATTGAAAGAAGATACGAACCCAATGGAAAACATAGAAAAGACCAACCTTTCGGGCAAAAACACCCGAACCAGAATTCTGGAAGCCTTTGTGCACCATGTACTGGAGACGGGCCAGGAGCCGGTGTCGGTGTATAAATTCGCCCAGAGCCTGCAGATGCGGGAGCAGGAGTTCTACACGTTTTACACCTCGTTTCAGGGGGTGAAAGGCGGCGTGTGGGAATCCATTTTTGAGCAGACCCTCACCGATATGCTCGCGCAGGAGGCGTACGCCCACTACTCGCCTAAGGAGAAGCTCCTCTCCTTCTATTTCACCTGTATTGAGGAACTCAAAAAGAACCGAAGCTACTTGCTGGCGCTCTATGAGAAGCAGCCTGATTTCAAGAAGGTCACGCCGCAGGAAGTCCAGAGTTTTAAGAATAAGTATCTGGCTTTCGCCAAAACCCTGGTGCAGGAAGGCAAGGAAACCGAGCAGATTGCAAACCGCAAGTACATCTCAGACAAATACCCCGAGGTGCTGTGGCTAGAAACCCTGTTCATCTTCCAGTTCTGGCTCAAAGACACCTCGCCGGGCTTTGAGCGCACCGATGCCGCCATTGAAAAATCTGTGAACCTGTTTTTTGACGTGATTGGGAGAAACGCGGTGGACTCCTTCTTTGACTTCGCCAAATTCCTGTACCAGTCTAAATAACTCGCATGAGCCATACCCCTGAAGAGCAAGACCATATTCCCACCTCCAAGGTACAGCGGGCCACCAAGTTTCTGGGCGCCGGGGCCAAGGTAGGCGGCAATTACATTAAACACTACGCCAAGAAAATAGTGAACCCCTCGCTCAGCAAAGAGGAGCTGCACGAACACAACGCCCAGGACATCTATACCTCGTTGAGCCAACTGAAGGGCAGTGCCCTCAAAGTGGCCCAAATGATGTCTATGGACAAGACCATGCTGCCCGGTGCGTACCAGGACAAGTTCACCATGGCCCAGTACAGCGCCCCGCCCCTGTCGTACCCGCTGGTGGTGCGCACGTTCCAGAAGGCGTTCGGCCGTACACCCGAAGCGATGTTTGACACCTTCTCCCCCTCGGCGGTCAACGCGGCCTCTATTGGGCAGGTGCACAAGGCCACCAAAGACGGGAAGACCTTTGCCGTGAAGGTGCAGTACCCCGACGTGGCCGAAAGCGTGAGTTCAGACCTGCGCATGGTGCGGCCCTTCGCCTACCGCCTGCTCAACATGAACGAGAAGGAAATGGACCATTACATGGATGAGGTAGAGGAGAAACTACTGGAGGAAACCGATTACGAGCTGGAGGTGCAGCGCTCCCAGGAGATTGCCACCGCCTGCCGTCATCTGCCCCACCTGAACTTCCCTAACTACTACCCGGCCCTGAGCACGGCGCGCATCATCACCATGGACTGGCTGGAGGGCGCACACTTGAAAGAATGGCTCCAGAACAACCCCACGCAGGAAGACAGAAACCAAATTGGGCAGGCCCTCTGGGACTTTTACCACCACCAGGTGCACCATCTCAAACAAGTGCACGCCGACCCGCACCCCGGCAACTTCATCATTCAGGAAGGCGTGACGCTGGGCATCATTGACTTTGGTTGCGTGAAGGTGATCCCAGAGGATTTTTACCGCGGGTACTTCTCCCT
This sequence comes from Rufibacter ruber, assembly GCF_001647275.1. Classification (GTDB taxonomy): domain Bacteria; phylum Bacteroidota; class Bacteroidia; order Cytophagales; family Hymenobacteraceae; genus Nibribacter; species Nibribacter ruber_C. The sequence goes on from NZ_LRMM01000028.1 coordinate 40,635, forward strand.
CATCAAAAAAGAGTCGCTGTTGAACGAGGCCCAGCTGAACCAGATTTTCTTTGACCTGGACTTCATCAGTGACCGCGACACCCCGGCCGAGCAGGCCTACTTCAAAGGCGTGTTCAAGGAGATGATTGCCTTGCTGGGCCGACCGTTCCACTCAGAGACCTTTGACTTCGCCCAGGACAGCTACTTCCAACAGATTTACACCCTCGGCGACCGCATCTCCAAAGACAAGATGTTCCGGCAGTCCAGGCAGGCGCGCGGCTCCCGGCACGGGCTGTTCATCAACCGCACCTATTTCGGCCTGTACAGCCTGTTGAACCAGCTAGGCGCGCACATTAGCACCACTAAACCAATGTGGCTGGCTTAAGAAGACCTGCATACATATATTGCTGGCTCTACTACAGATTCTCCCCTTGAGGGGAGAATCTCCATCTAAACGGCTGGGAAGTTAATTTTCTACGCATTCCGTCCCCCTTTGAAGGGGGTAGGGGGATGATTACTCGTGCTGAATAGGTATTGCCGAATAAGCATTCCCGAGGGGTTATCTTTCTATTCCTGTAGTGAAAGCTGGCGGTTCTTCTACTGCCTTGGTCATCCTAGGCCTTCAAAGGGGGACGGAATGCGTGAAATGAATCGCTCAATAAAGACGCTAAAGTCGAGCTATAATAAAGGGGTATGGGGTTTCTGCCACCAGCTTATGGTTGTACCTTTGCCGTACACCCGCCCGGGCTGGTGGCTTTTATATTTGTAAGAAGTGAGACGGAAATTTCTTATCTATCCTCCTGAAGGGACTTGGTGGGCGAATGAAGAAAGCCTGTAGAAAGCAGAAATACAGCTTGCCCACAAGTTCCTTTCAGGATGACAAAAAATATATAAAACTATTTTTGTCTACTTGCTTAGCAAAATGTAAAAGGCACGTACCTTCATCTTGGCATTTATGCACCCTCCCAAAAAAGAACACCCCGAAGAAAAGTCGGGCTTACACCCCAGAAACAAGCACCGGGCGCGCTATGACTTCCCGGCGTTGATAGCGTCTAGCCCGGAGCTGAAACCCTTTGTGCAGGTGAATGCCTACGGCGATGCCTCCGTGGATTTCTTCAACCCCCAGGCCGTGAAGGCGCTGAACAAGGCCCTGCTCAAACATTACTACGGCATTACACATTGGGACATTCCCGCCAATTACCTCTGCCCGCCCATTCCCGGCCGCGCCGATTACCTCCACCACATCGCTGACCTGCTGGGAGACCAAAACACGGTGAGCACCGAAGGGGACATTCCGCGGGGCCCGCAGGTGAAATGCCTGGATATTGGCGTGGGTGCCAACTGCATTTACCCCATTCTGGGCACCAAAGAATACGGTTGGTCTTTTGTGGGCGCAGACATTGACCCGGTGGCCATCAAGTCCGCGAACAACATCATTCAGGCCAACCCATCTCTGAAAGGGAAAATTACCTGCCGCTTACAGCCGAACGCCGCAGACATTTTCAGGGGGATAATTCAGCCCGGCGAGCAGTTTGACCTCACCCTGTGCAATCCCCCGTTCCATGCCTCGGCGGCCGAGGCGAAGGCGGGCAGCCTCCGGAAGGTGCGCAATCTCAAAGGGCAACGCGTGGCCAAGGCAACCTTGAACTTTGGGGGGCAGCACAATGAACTCTGGACCGCCGGCGGGGAAGCCGCGTTTCTCACCAACCTGGTGCGGCAAAGCCAGGAGTTCGCCCAGTCGTGCTTCTGGTTCTCTACGCTGGTGTCTAAGTCAGAAAACCTGAAAAACGTCTACAAAGCGCTGGAACAGGTTAACGCCCTTGAGGTAAAAACCCTGCCTATGCACCAGGGCAACAAAGCCAGCCGCCTCCTGGCCTGGACCTTCTTCACCCCGGCTCAAAAAGCCGACTGGGTGCAGCGGAGGTGGGCAAAGAAGTAAAGAAATTTGCGGAGCAAGCAACTCAAGTTTAGAGGATTGCAATCGATCAATGTCATCCTACCTCTTCTGGGCAGGGAATCATCTTCAAAAGGGTCGGGAGAAAGTCCCCTCCCGGCAGGAATATGATATTCGCCGGTGGCTTTAGAAAGGATAAGTTGAGTTCAGGACCTGGCACGTTCGGTAACCGCCGCAAAACTGGAGAGGGAAAGACAGGCGGCCTTGGTTCTACCTTTGCGGCAGGCTCCACGTATCTTTGTAGAGACATCAGCTAAACAAAACCAACAAGATGAAAGCACTTTTCCTCTCTTTCCTGTTCAGCCTGGCAGCGGGCGGGGCCTTCGCCCAGACCGCAACGCCTGCCCCCGCTCCAACAAAGCAAAATCCACCGGTGCAGACCGTTGAGGCGGCCTGTGGCCAATGCAAGTTCGGGTTGAAAGGCCACGGCTGTGACCTGGCCGTACGAATAGACGGGAAAGCCTACTTTGTGGACGGTACCGACATAGACGCCCACGGAGACGCCCACGCCAAAGACGGCTTCTGCAACGCCATCCGGCAGGCCCGGGTACAGGGCACGGTGCAGAACAACCGCTTCAAGGCCACGTCTTTCCAACTGGTGACAGAACCCGCTAAAAAATAGCCCTTCCAGAAAGAAGGACTTTTTTTCCGTTTTTGGCCTGTTTGGCCAAAACAGGCAAAAACGGAAAACCTACAGTCTCGCCCCCTCCGGGGAAGTACAGGTTCTCTGCCCCGGCGGCTCCCCTACCACCCGCTAATCAGGGCCAGGTAAAGCGGCATGCCCAGCGTGATGTTCAACGGGAACGTCACAGCCAGCGCCATGGGCAGAAAGATACCGGGATTGGCCTTGGGTACGGCCATTTTCATGGCGGCGGGCACGGCAATGTAAGAGGCACTGGCCGCCAGCACCGCAAAGATAAACCGGTTGCCCACCTGCTGCGTCACCCCGCTGCTGAGAACCGCCACCGCGCAGCCGTTCACCAACGGAACCACCACCGCAAACAGAGACGTAAACCAGCCGTTCTGGAAAAAAGCGCTCAACTTGCGGCCACTCACCAAGCCCATGTCCAGCAGAAAAACCGCCAGAAAGCCCTTGAACAGATCAGTGGTGAACGGTTTAATGCCCTGGGCCTGCTCCTGGCTGGTCAACAAGCCAATGACCAGGCTGCCCAGAATCAGCAGAACACTTCCGTTGGTGAAGGAATGGGCCACCACCTGCCCCAGATTCACAGATGCCTCCTGCTTGCCGCGGTAAAGCATGACCAGCGAAACGCCCACAATGATTGCCGGGGCTTCCATCAATGCCATCACGGCCACCATGTGCCCGCTGAACGTGAGCCCCTGCATCTCCAGAAAAGAGACGGCGCTCACAAAGGTTACCGCGCTCACTGAGCCGTAGGCGGCGGCAATGGCCCCGGCGTTCTCCACGCTGAGCCGCTTCTTCAGGAGGAAGAACGTGTACAGCGGCACCCCGCAGGACAGGGCAATCCCTAGCAGGGCCGACCAGACAATCTCCATGGAAAAGTGGCTGTGGGCCAGCTCCTGGCCGCCTTTGAAACCAATGGAGAGCAGCAGGTACAAGGAAATAAACTTTGAGGTAGAGGCGGGAATCTCCAGATCGCTTTTCACCCGTACCGCCAGTATCCCCAACATGAAAAACAACAGCGCAGGGCTGGTAAGATTGTCAATGAGTAAGTATAAATCCATAAGGGCTTAGGTCTGGGGCTGAAGTTCAAAAGTGGCCCGCACCGGCGCCTGGTCGGTGACCCGCACCTGCAGGGCCACCTTCCCCTGGGTCAGCAGAGCGCTGAAACCAGGCAAACGCCGCAGTTGCTCGGCCTGGCGGTACAGGTTCAACTGGGCCAGACATTTCTTTTGCCCCGCCAACGTGGGGTGCTGCAGAATCTCTGCGGAATGGTCTTTGGCCAGTTGCTGCAGAAAATTATGGGCGCAGGTCTCCATACCGGACGATGGGTTCAGGGCGTGCGTGAGCACCGGGCACGACGTGTCCTGCACCAGGTACACCTCAGTGATCTGATTGCGCAGCACCAGGTCCACCAGCGCGTCTCCGTACCCGGTCTCCGGTTCCAGGGCGAAAACGGTTCCCAGGGCGGTCAGGAAATAGGTATTCTGCCCAAACTCCTGCTGCAACTGCTGTTGCAGGTGTGCGGCAATGCCGGTAAGAATCAGCGTGTTTTTCATGGGTCTAAGGGTTACAGTGTTCACAGTAAGTAGGATCTTCGGTTTGGGCCCCACCGGGAAAATCATCCTGGCGGGTGAAGGAGCAGCGCTGGCAGGCAGATTCCAGGCTCCTGACACTCTGGGTGTGCAACCCGCATAACCGGCAGGGCAAGCCCCTGATGGCCTGCGTCACCCCAAACCCAGGTGTGTGGCAAGCGGGGCAACAGGTAGTGCACCGCTCCATCAACAACTGGGCCGCCTGCTTAATGACCTGCATGCGCGTTGGGTTGTAGAGCGCGCGCATATCGGTTTGCACGTAGGCGCTGCCGTGGCTGGCCACCAGAGAGCGGAACGCCGCCAGCAGTTGCGGCCAGGAAGTAAGGCCCTTTTGGAGCCCCTCGGTGCTTCCCGCCGCCGCGCTCAGAATAAGGCCATGCGACGGGAAAAGCACCTGCCGGGCGAAGGCCTGTAGCTCCTCCTGCGTGTGCACCTTTGCTCCCGCGAAGTTGGTTTCCAGGCTGATCTTGCGTACCACCACCTCCAACTCCCGGGCAGTGTCCAGCAGCAGCAGCACCTCTTCATTGGCCGGGGCAAACCACGCCGAGGGGTGCGGCCCAAACGATCCCTCACTCGCAATGCCCAGGGTCTCGCCGGTGAGCGCCAAGGCTTCCAGGCACTTTTGGCGGGCGGTTTCCAGGGGGGGCTGGGTACGTTCCACCTCCCCGGAGAAGGTACCCAGCGCATCAGAGTCAAAGTGGAGAGGCACCTGGCAGGTGACTCCCAGGTATTTTTCCGCGAGGGGGGCAATCACCTCCTCTTTGCGGTGCATGGTGGCAATTACCAGGGTACGGCCTTCAAAACCAGCAGACATGGAGAACGGTTAACGTAAATGAAAACTTGATCAGGTTACTGCCCCTGGCCCATGGAGAAGCCCGGCTTGCCGTTGAAGGCGTAGAGGTTCTCTGTCTTGATGGTGTCTATGCCCCGGTGCACAGCTTCCTGCAACAGCTCCACCACCTGCAGGGGCGCCAGGGCAGCCCCGGTTCGGCTTTGGAAACGGCAGCGCCAGTGGTCTGTGCAGAAGGTTTCGTCAAAGCCCTGCGGCCAGACTTTCACGCCCCGGTTGGTGATCATGCGCAGTTCCAGCTCCTGCTTGGCCAGGGGTTGTACCAGCTGGGCCAGTTCTTCGGGGTCGGTGCCGCGCCAGTGCACAAACACATCTACCCCCAGCAGTTCTTTGTGGGCCGCCGCCGCGCGCTGGTACGGCGGCACCTGGATGGGACGGTTCTTAAACGTTGCGGCCGGTGGGAGATGCGCCGGTGCCTTACCCAGGTTGGAGATGACGGCCAGCGCGAAATCTTCTGTCCCTACCAACTGGCGGCTCATGCCCTCGCGGTAGATGTCCCGGGTGTGGGTGCCGTCTTCCATGGTTTTCAGCCAGGCATTCTGCACTTTCTGGGCTACGCGCGCCTGGCCCAGGTGCGCCAGCATCATGATGGCCGCCTGCAGCAGTCCGCTGGGGTTGGCCACGTCCTGCCCCGCAATATCTGGGGCTGACCCGTGAATGGCCTCAAAGATGGCGTAGTTCTGCCCAATGTTAGCCGACCCGGCCAGCCCCACTGAGCCGGAGATCTGGGCCGCCACATCAGACAGGATATCACCATAAAGGTTTGGCAGCACCACCACGTCAAATTTCTCCGGGGAATCGGCCAGCAGGGCCGCCCCAATGTCTACAATCAGGTGCTGTGCTTCCAGCTCCGGGTACTCCTGCGCCACCTCCCTGAACACCTCATGGAACAGCCCATCGGTTTGTTTCATGATGTTGTCTTTGGTGAAGCAGGTCACTTTCTTCCGGTTGTGCTGGCGGGCGTACTCAAAGGCATACCGCACAATCTTCTCGCACCCGGGCCGGGTGATGAGCTTGAGGCACTGCACCACCTCATCGGTCTGCTGGTGCTCAATGCCGCCGTACACATCTTCTTCATTTTCCCTGATGATGACCATGTCCATGACCGGGTGTTTGGTTTGCACGTACGGGTGCAGGCTCTTCACGGGCCGCACGTTGGCATATAGGCCCAGGGTTTTGCGCAGGGTCACGTTCAGGCTCTTGTAGCCGCCGCCCTGCGGGGTGGTGATGGGCGCTTTGAGCATGACCCGGTTTTCTTTAATGGAATCCCAGCTTTTCTGCGGAATGCCAGAACTGTTGCCCGCCAGGTATTCATGCTCACCCAGGGCTACCTCCTCTATCTCCAGTTGGGCTCCCGCCGTAAACAGAATCTTTAGGGTGGCATCCATGATTTCGGGACCTATTCCGTCGCCGTGGGCCACCGTGATGCGGGGCATCACCGGGGCGGCAGGTGCCGCTAGTATCTCAGTCACGTCTTTTGTCTCCATAGCGTCAGGTTAAAAAGTTTTCTCTGGCGCAAAGTTGCAGACTGGCGTTTATAAATATTAGTTTATAATTTTAATGCCAGGCATAAGCATTTTTTATGAACTACACCCTGCACCAGCTCCAGGTCTTCCTGAAGATTACCCAGACCCAGAGCATCACGCGCGCCGCCGAAGAGCTCCACCTCACCCAACCCGCGGTCTCCATCCAGTTCAGGAACCTGCAGGACCAGTTTGAGATTCCGCTGGCCGAGGTGGTGGGGCGCAAGCTCTACATCACTGATTTTGGCAAGGAGATTGCCCAGGCCGCCGAGAAAATCCTGAACGAGGTACACGCCATCAACCACCGCACCCTGGCCTACAAAGGCCACCTGGCCGGCCGACTCAAAATCTCGGTGGTTTCCACCGGAAAATACGTGATGCCCTATTTCCTGGCAGATTTCCTGAAGCTGCACCCCGGCATAGACCTGGTCATGGATGTGACCAATAAAACCAAGGTGCTGGAAAGCCTGCGGCAGAACGAGGTGGATTTTGCGTTGGTATCTGTGTTGCCAGAGCAGCTGCAGATAGAAAAAGTAGAGCTCATGCCCAACAAACTCTTCCTGATTGGGAACCGGGAACAAGCCCGGCACCACCACCTCCCCCATGACAAGGGAATTTTTGAGCAGGTCCCCCTCATTTACCGCGAGCAGGGCTCGGGCACCCGCCTGGTGATGGAGCAGTACTTTGCCCAACAGCAACTCACCGTGCGTAAAAAGCTGGAGCTTACCTCCAATGAGGCGGTGAAACAGGCGGTGATTGCGGGGTTGGGCTATTCCATCATGCCGTTGATTGGCATCAGAAATGAACTAGGCGCGGGGGAGCTGCAGATTGTGCCGGTCAAGGGGTTTCCCATCTCCTCTACCTGGCACCTGATCTGGTTAAAGAACCGCCGCTTCTCCCCGGTGGCCGCCGCCTATCTGCAGCACCTGGAACAGGAGAAAGAACGCATTATACAGGAGCGGTTTGGATGGCTGGACCTCAAGAAAGGTGGTTTGGGCAAAGCGCCAACCGGAGGTGGCATGAATGAAATTTAATAGAAGTAAGACCGGCGCAAGGTGCCCTGCCCGCATTTTAGGCGCGAGTTTTGAGCACAAAATGCAACCTCCAACTAGTTCTTAAGCGAGAGAAACTGTTTTAAGGCAGGTATAGAAAATAATCTGACCGTTTTGCCCATTCCTGCAGTGAAAGCCCCGAATCAGGCTGTTTTCGGCCTGTTTTCAGAAAAGCAGGCCATAAACAGAAAATTAGAATTTTCCTGGTATCTTTATTAAACCAAACTGAATTATATCAAAGCATTTCATACTACCTAGAATACCTACCGGGTTGATAGTTGCAGAAGAATTTATGGATGAACAGCGCCGTTTACAGGAACTTTATGAGTATAAAATTTTAGATACTCCGCCAGAAAAAGAATTAGATGAATTAGCGCAAATTGCCTCAGCCATCTGTGACACCCCCATCTCCCTGCTCACCTTCATTGACAAGAACCGGCAGTGGTTTAAAGCAGAAATGGGAATGGGCTTTAAGGAGACGTCAAGAGAAGACTCTTTCTGCCGGCACACCCTGCACCACCCCACTGAAGTACTGGTGGTAGAAGACCCGCTCCATGATGAAAGGTTCAGAGAAAACCCTTTAGTGCTTGGGGGCACCCATATACGTTTCTATGCAGGGGCACCCTTGGTGACCCCCAGCGGCCATGTACTGGGTACGCTGTGTATCCTGGATAACAAACCCAGAAGAATCACTGAAAGTCAGAAAAAAGCATTACAACTCCTGGCCAAAAAAGCCATTGATTACCTGGAAATCAGAAAGCTAGTAGTAGCACAGGGCACCGCCATCGGTTCAAACGCAGAACGGCTCAAGAAGCTTACAGACTGTGTGCCGGGGGCTATATATCAGTTTGAGATGAACCCGCAGGGGAAATTCTCCTTCCCATTCATTAGCAAAGGCGTTCAGGATATTCACCCCAGCCTCAGTCCTGAGAAACTTATGGCCCACCCTGACTTAATTTTCACAGTGATTCACCCAGAGGACATCACTTTTGTACGCCAAAGTATTCACGAGACCTTCAGCAACCCGCAACTGTGGCAATCAGAATTCAGGGTCATGGGGGAGAGCGGCAAAACCCTCTGGATCTCCGCTAGCTCCCAGCCCGAAAAGAAAGAAGACGGCACCGTGGTCTGGCACGGCATCTTCCGGGACGTCACGGACAAGAAAGAATACACCCAGGTGCTGGAGCAGATTCTCTTTGACATTTCACATGTCATGCGCAGGCCGGTGGCCAACATGCTGGGGATTACGTCTGCCATTCTGGAAAACAACATGGAGGGCGCTACCCTGCAAGAGTATATGGGCCACCTGAAAAAAGTGTCTGAAGAAATGGATACGTTCCTCAAGAAACTCAATCAGGACTATTCGGCCATACAGGCCAAATCAAAGGGGCCTGCCTGATCTACCACCCAGACCAAAACAGAACTGGAGGCGCGGGGCGTAACCGGGCAGCAGCAACAGCGCCAACCAGCACGTTGGCGAACAGCCCAATTGAAACACCGGCAGCAGGTGCCGGAACGAAGAGCCGTGGCGGGTACTAGTATTTAGAACTCTTGATTGCTTAAACCTCTTGTCCATGGCCATCCACCTGCCTTGTGTCCTTGTCAGGGATGGCCGCCCCAAGACAGACGGCCAACACAGACAACGCCGCTGGGGCATCACTGGCCTTTGTTGTCTGGTGTCTTTGGTGTTTGCCTTGGCCGCTTCGCCCACAATATATCAAAAGAAGAGGCCTGGCTGAAAGAGAGGGAGGCCACAGATTTTCTGACTTGGTAAAAAGCCACTGCGGCGAAAGCAAAAGCAGAAACGACAGCTAGCGAAATACTTCAGCCGTACCCCTCTTATTCAAAAGGCCGCTTGCTTTTCCAACGCCCATTACATTCTCACGCATCCCTACCGGAGGACCAAGGCCGTTGAAGAACCATTGGCTTACGCGATAGGAATGGAAAATTGATTCTGGGACATGCGTCACTCAGCACGAGTAAATCAGCATGCGTCATCATCCCCTACCCCCTTCAAAAGGGGACGGTATGCGTGCAATTAATGGGAAAAATTCTGGGGCAAGCCGCTGGGTAGCGCTAGTAGGAGAAACGCGAAAAACCGCTATCTTCATGCCTGTACCAGCTCCTTGTCCATGCAGCCCTTTTCTAAGTTTCTTCGGCTAGTTTGCCTCCTTTCCCTTGCCTCGGCTACGCTTTCCTCCTGCCAGCTGGGGCGCTTTGTCTTCTACAACTTCGCTAACATCACTGACTACAAAATATTCCCCTCCCGGCCCTTGACAGCGAGTGCGCAGCCGTTCCGGTTTCAAACGGCAACCACGCCCAGAGCCCCAAAAAAACTGGGTCCCACAGGGAAGGAGGTGCCCCTGGATCAGTACCTGGCAGACCGTGAAACGGTGGCCTTTCTCATCATCCAGAATGACACCATTCAGTATGAGCAGTACTTCAACGGCTATGAGCAGAGCAGTACAGTGGCTTCGTTTTCCATGGCCAAGTCTGTGACGTCTATGCTCATTGGCACGGCGGTGGAAGACGGACTGATCAAATCTGTGGACGAACCCATCACCCACTACCTGCCGGAGTTGAAAAAGAACGGGCTGGAGAACGTAACCATCAGGCACGTGCTGCAGATGACCAGCGGCATTGAATTCAATGAGAGCTACGTGAACCCGTTTGGGGATGCCGCCAGCTTTTACTACGGCCGCAACCTGCGCCAATACGTGAACAACATGCAACCGAAGGCGGCCCCGGGGCAGGGGTTTGACTACATCTCAGGGAACACGCAGATCTTAGGGGCCATTCTGGACAAAGTGGTGGCGCCCAAAACGGTAACCCAATATTTGCAGGAGCGCATCTGGCAGCACCTGGGCATGGAATATGACGCCAGCTGGAGCCTGGACAAAAAGAAAGACGGCCTGGAGAAAACCTTCTGCTGCCTCAACGCGCGCGCCCGCGACTTCGCCAAGCTGGGCCGCCTGTATTTAAAGCAAGGCAACTGGAACGGCAGGCAGGTGGTGCCCGCCCAATGGGTGAAAGAATCTACGCAGGTAGACACTTCCCAGGGCAGCTCGGCAGGCTACCAGTACCAGTGGTGGCTCCCCTCCCGCTCCGGTGATTTTATGATGCAGGGCATACTGGGGCAGTTTGTGTACGTGAACCCCATGAAAAACCTCCTCATAGTGCGCCTGGGCAAAGACTACGGTAACACCAACTGGCCCCGGGTTTTTACAGAACTGGCCGCGGTGTATTAACAATTTCTGTTTTGGGGCTGTTTTTGGGAAATCAGCCCCAAAACAGCTGCTCCCTTTTGAAGGCCGGCCCATGCCATTGAAACTTTTGTAAGTCTAACATTTACCTGGTTCAAGCAGCCTTCTGTCTGGCACCAGCAGACGCACGCGCCAGAGCCAAAAAGGAAATGGAGCAGCTGGTTCTTCACTCAGCTTCTGTTTTGGAGCCGTTTTTCATAAATTAGCCTAAGAGCCTGTTTAAATTTTGGTTTTGCGAGCGAAAATGGGGAGCGAAAGGTTCTGACGAAGCGTTTTTTGAGCAGCTTAGCAGCGCTATGGTGGGAGAAAAAGGCAAAGTCAGGTTCTTTTGATACCCATTTGCAGCAGAAAAGACAACTTTAAACAAGCTTTAAAACCAGCAACACGAGTAAACGCTTGCGCCACCTTTCTGTTTTGGCGCTGTTTTCAGAAAAACGGCGCCAAAACAGAAAGGTGCTCTTCCTGAGCATCCGTCAAAAAAATCAAAAAAGTTTGCCCACACTGTCCAAAATAAGTCTACCTGCTTGTCATAGACCAAAACATATATAACCTAAACCCATTCGTATGAAAAAATATCTGTTACTGCTGTATGACAACGTAGACACGCTGCAGGAAATGGACCCGGAGGAAATGCAGCGGCTGGTGCAGGCGCACCTGCAGTGGACCCAGAAACTGGCCCAGGCCGGTCACCTGCAGGGCGGCGACGGACTGGAGGAAACCGGAGCGTACATCAAAGGCAAAGACGCGCTGGTCACAGACGGCCCGTTTATTGAAACCAAAGAGATGATTGGCGGCTACTACCTCCTTCAGGCCGAAAACCTGGAGCAGGCGGTGGCGATTGCCAAAGAATGCCCCTGCCACCTGTGGGGCGGCACCACTGAGGTGAGACCCGTCATGGACTATGCCCCACCCGCTTAACCTGCCTTCGGCCGCGCCGAAATTCACCCCTGAACACCTCTTCCGGGAAACCTACGGAGAGGTGTTCTCCCTCTTGTACCGCCGCTACGGCGCCGCCCACCAGCAAGACATTGAAGACGCGCTCCAGGAGGCATTTTACGCCGCGTTGAAGGTGTGGCCCACCAAAGGGCTCCCAGAAAAGCCGCAAGCGTGGCTCCTGAGGGTGACGCAAAACAAGCTGCTGAACCACCTCACCCGCAGGGCGGTGCACCAGACGGCGGTGCAGCAGCTGGAGGTTGAAAAGGACTATTTCGCCCCGGGCGATGATGAAACCCGTGACAGCCAACTGCAGCTGCTGTTTGCCTGCTGCCATCCCCAACTGTCTTCTTCGGCGCAGCTCATCTTCTCCCTCAAACATCTGGGCGGCTTTGGCGTGGAGGAGATTGCGCAGGGGCTGCAGCAAAGCAAAGACGCGGTCTACAAAAGCCTGCAGCGCAGTAAAAAGTTTTTCCAGCATCTTTCGCCAGATTTCATAGAAATAGATATTCTGGCTTCGCCCGAAAGGCTCCAGAATGTGCTGCATGTGCTGTACCTGCTCTTTAATGAAGGCTATGACACAACCCGGGGCACCAGCCTCCTGAACCAGGAAATCTGCTATGAAGCGCTCCGGCTCACCCACCTGCTGGACCAGCGCTTCGCGGGCAAAGAACTGCCGGTGCGGCACTTGCTGTCACTCCTGTATTTCCACCTCTCGCGGTTTGAGACCAGGGTAGACGGGCAGGGCCGCTTTGTGCCGTTGGCCCGGCAGGACCGTGCGCAATGGGACCGGCACCTGATCAGGCGGGGGTTCCATTTCCTGCAAGACGCTTTTCCGGCCCAGGTGAACCCGTACTACCTGCAGGCCTGCATAGCCAGTCTGCACGCCGCCGCGCCCTCCTACCCCCACACCGACTGGTGCGCCATCAAACGCCTCTATGACCTGCTCCTGCAACAAAAGCAGAACTTTGTGGTAGCCCTCAACCGCGCCATTGCCGTAGCTGAGTGTGACGGTCTGGAGGCAGGCATTGCGTTGCTGCTGGAGATGAAGGAAGAGGCCAGCCATTACTATCTGTACCATCTCGCCTTAGGCGATTTATATGTGCGCACGCAGCAGACGGCTCGCGCCAAGGCCTGTTACCAGACCGCCCTCCGTCTCACCTCTTCCCCCGCCCGGCAGCAAATCATACAGCAGAAGCAGGAGCAGTTGATTTAGCAAGAGCGTGCGTACATGTGCTTTTTGCGCTGTAAATGAGCTTCAAATGAACCCATCTTAGCGGTTGCCCCGCACCTGAGCGCTGCCAGGCTGCTCAAAAAACGGGATAGAAGCACCTTTCGCTCGCGGTTATGGCCGGCAAAAGCAAATGGAGACTAGCATTGAAGACTTATTCTTCCGCCAGTTTAGCGAGAGCACAATTTCTGATGAACAAGGGTTTTGAGCTGGGCGCGGTAGTACTGGCACTTTAGACGTTCATGTGCGGGTTTGATGGGCAGCCGGAAGCCGGCTTACAGATATGGTAAACTCCCTGCATAGTGGCCAGGTGAGCAACTTGAACCAGGGGTTTAATGCAGGGCCCCACCAAAGAAAAAAACTGAACCTGTTTCCGGCGTGTTTTCCTGAAATGAGTATAAAAACGTATTTTCACCCCTTCACCCAACCGCTCATTCACTCATAAAATATGCCAAAGGAAATCGTCTGCTTCGGGGAAATGCTGTGGGATTTGCTGCCCACCGGCAAGGTGCCCGGTGGCGCGCCCATGAACGTGGCCATCCATCTCACTTACCAGGGCCAGAAGGTGCGGCTGATCAGCAGGCTTTGCCATGATGAGCTGGGGCGGGAGCTGATTCTGTTTCTGCGGGAGAAAGGGCTGGACCTGGCACTGGTACAGGTGGAGCAGACCCACCCTACGGGCACGGTTGTGGTGAATACCGCCAACAAAACCGAAGTGCAGTATTCTATTGTGGCCCCCGCCGCCTGGGATTTCATCACCTATGAACCCGAAGCCGCCCAGACCGTCTCGCGCTGTGACGCGTTTGTGTTTGGCAGCCTGGCCGCGCGGCAGGAGATTACCCGGCAAACGCTGCGGCAGTACCTCCCGTTGTCAAACCTGAATGTGCTGGATGTGAACCTGCGCCCTCCCTTTTACAGCCAGGAACTGCTGGAGGACCTACTCACCCAGGCCCATATTGCCAAAATGAACCACCATGAACTGGCTGAGATCAGAGGCTGGTACGGTGTGCCAGTAGACGCACAGGAGAGCATGCGTTTCCTGGTCCGGCGCTTTGGGCTGGATTTACTCATTGTCACCCGCGGCGAACACGGCGCCCTTGCGTTGCAAGGCGACCAGTTCTTTGAGCAAGCCGGTTTTACGGTAGACGTAGCAGACACCATTGGCAGCGGTGATGCCTTCCTGGCCACGTTTCTGGCCCTGCACCTGAACAATTCCCCCGTTCCAGAAGCCTTAAAACAAGCCTGCCGGGCGGGTTCCTGGGTAGCCACCAAAGCCGGGGCCACCCCTATCATTGACTGGGATGCCCTGGCCGCGTTAGACCAGAGCCCGGCTCCGGACTTAGAGTAAGTGATTCCCCTTCTTATAAAACGCAAAGCCCCCTCCTGTTGATAAGACCGCGAGGGCTTTGCGTTTTTGCCCTGTTTTCTGGAAAACAGGCCAAAAACGCAGTGGGCTATTTAATCAGTTTAGGGTCAACGTAGGTGCCGTAGCGGGTGGCATTGCCCAGGCGCCAATAATACTGATACAGAACCGCAGACACCTCCTCCAACACGGTTTCGGCTTTGCCGACCACTTTGTAGTTCTCCATGATGGCTACGGCATAAGGTCTTTCTGGCAGCAGCACCAGCGCCCACTCGGTTGAGACGCCGTTCAGGCCTCCGGGCTTAAAGGCCAGGGGCACATTGGCGGGAACCCCGGCTGCCAGACGGCTGTTCCCGCGGCTATTTTTCTTTAAAACAGAGACAATCTCCTGTGAAACAGCCTTGTTCACGAACTCGCCTTTGTGGAGCATCTGCAGCATTCTGGCCGCCTCTGCGGGGGTGGAGATGTTTTCCTCGCCCCGTCCGCTGGCCGCCGACTGTATCATTTTGCGCTGCACCTTGGTTTGTTTGTAGCCCATTTTCTGCAAGGTAGCGTTGATGTGGGGCATGCCCACCAAGTCAATAAGCGCGTTGGTGGCGGTGTTGTCGCTTAAGGTGATCATGAGCACGGCCAAATTCCGGATGCTGAACTGCGCACTGTCAACCAGGTCTTTGAGGATGCCGGTGCCGCCCACCACGTTGGCCGGGTTAATTTCCCTGAGGTCGGTGAGCTTGAACTTGCCCTGGTGCGCCTGGTTGTACACTTCCAGCAAGATGGGGATTTTAATGGCACTGGCCTGGGTGAACACCATGTCCTGGTTGAACTGGAGGGTTTCGCCGGAGGTGAGGTCAACGGCCACCAACCCCGTCACAGCGGGTGACGCCTCCAGAATACGCCTGATCTCAGCTTCTGTCTTCTGTCTCAGGAGCTGGGGAGGCTGGGACTGGGCGCACGCCCCAAAAGGCATAGACATACTTACCAACAGGAACAGAAGAAAAACAAAGAGTTTCATGGGGAACAGCAGGTTTGCCCCAAGGTAACCCTTCAGCGGTAAAAGATCAAACCCCTGCTCATTTGGGCGCCCCAATCACAGACAGCACGCCGTTGGCCAGGCAGTCTTTCCAGTACGTAAGAAAAGACCGCTCCCGGCGGCGTTGAAACTTAATCTCCCCATGGCGGGGGGCTTTCCCGTCTTTTTCGCTCTCTGATTTCAACACAATCTTATTGGCCACCAAAGATTTCAGCTTCTTGCCCAGTGACTGCTTTTTCTCTTTCTCCTCATTCAGGAGCGAGATCTGAAACTCATCATACTGCAGTTGCAAAGAACCGGAAGCAGACACCCGGGTCAGCTCCATAGCAAAAGAGCCCTTCTGCAGGAAACCACTTTTCACGCTTACAAACATGCTGGGTTCAATAATGGGGTTGAGAATGGCAGGATTGCCCCTGCCAATGGTGCCCTGCATGGTGTGGTAGCCGCTGGGGTCTAGCAGCGGCAGCCTGACGGTGGCCTGCAGAAAAGCCTTCCCCATCAGCAGCCCGCTTACCTTTAAGATGGCCGGGGTCTTGCGCGACATGAGCCGCCAGTCATTGGTGAGGTTGGTGAGGGTGAAATTGATGTGGCTGCCCGTCACGTAGCCCGGCTTGAAAGCGTTGGCCGCTATTTCATCATATCGCACATACAGGTCTTTCACCTGCACCTTTCTAATGTTTACGCCGGTGGGCAACTGCCTGATAAAATCATGCGGCAGCTTGCCCTCTTTTTTGGTGGGAAGGTAGTTGTCATTCTTGTAAGCGCTTACATTGGGCTCTTGCACCAGCACTGCCCCTATGTGAACATTGGAGCTCCTGGAAAGGGTGTGAAAATCAACCTGCCTCATACGTACCGCGGGAATCTGGACCCGGAGTCTGGTGGCGGCTTCGCCGATAACTTTAGACATGGCGGCAGCACTGCGTAACGGCACCAACTGCAGCTTGGCCAGGGTGGCCTCCCGGGTTTTAGAGTCGGCCTGGATGGCCCCGCTCTTTATCACATAGTTCCCGTTGCCCAGGTAGTAGGAGGTTTCTCTGGCGTTGGCGGTGAATTCCCGCATATAGAATGCCCGAGCGGTGTCTTGAAAGGCGGCACTGTCCATCTCCACCCCCCAGCCTTGCACAGACAGTCCCGCCACTGAATAGAGAGCCCGTTTTTGCGTTGGTTTCTCTTTAAAAGATACCGCGCCGTTTTGCACGCGTATTCTGCCAATTTTCAACCCTTGAAAGGGAGGCCCCCACTTCTCATGCAACGGCTTGGGTGGGCTGGTGTCTTGTTTCATCTGAGTCAGCCGCAAAACAGGAGTTTCCAGTTCTACCAACGTGAGCGTTTGCGGTTTCTCCTGAAAGAGTTGGATGAACTGAAGGCCGCTTATATGCAGTTTAGCGGCATGGAGGTCAGCGAGGGAGGCCGCGGCTTGCGCCGGATTCTGTTTGTCAAGGGTGCGCCAAACCGCCAGGTTGGGCTTCAGGTGCAGGGAATCAATGGTGACCGACCCACTCAGCAGGGAGACCCTGACAGATTTGGTGTACAGGGTGTACACCCCGTGGGTCTTCTGGTAGATCTGGGCTTTCAGCTTTTTCTCGGCCCACGGGTTTAAATACAGGTGAATTGCCACCAACGCCAGAAGCACCAACAGCAAGATGCTGCCCAGTGCCCACCAATACCACTTTCTGCTGAAGGGCTCACTATGACTCTTTTTCACCGGCTAAAAATAAATGCGCATCCCTTCTACGGCGAAGATCAGAATTTAACTGCTTTTGTCTCTAGGCCCTGTACATCACCCTCTCTTACACCACTTGAACCGCAGTAGGTTTTAGAGTTTGTTTACATTTCTCTTTGGCGCTGCAAACGGGCCTCAATAGAACCGGACCTGGCAGCTGCCCCCCATTGCGCTGTTCTAAAAACGGGATAGAAGAACCTTTTGCGCCCTCATTTCGCCTGCACAATCAAAATGCAAACAAGTCCTAAAAGAATCAACCCCGCTGTGCCTTTTCCGCCACCAAAGAGGGCGCAGAAAAAAAGGCCAGCAACGGCTGGCCTTTTTTTTTTGCAATAGCTGCAGATTAGCTTTTCTGCTCCTGCTGGTGTCTCTGGCCTTTGTACTGGCCTCTCTTCTTGCCTCTATGCTCCATGCGCTGCTTTTGGTCTGCCTCGTACCGGGCGTATTGCTCCGGGGTCAGAATTCCTTTCAGCTCAGACTCCCATTGGGCATGCCTGGCTTTCATGGCATCACGGTTTACCTGGCTTTTCTCAGTTCCCTGGCCACGAAGCGCTTTCATGTCTGCGGTTTGTCTTTGGTGCAGGGCCAGCAGTTTGGCCTCTTGGGCTTTGCTCAGGCCATACTTTTTGCTGATCATTTCAGTTCTCTTGGCCGCAAACTCTTCGGGGCTTTTGCGCTCCCCGTGGGCGCCGTCTTTGCCGGCACGTTCTGTGCGGGGCTTTCTGTCTTTTTTAGGGGCATCCTGTGCGAAAGAGGTTCCGGCGATCATGGCGCCCATGGCGATCATTGCAAATATCTTTTTCATTTTTCTGGTCTCGTTTGAGGTGTAATTTTACTGCTTTGGTGCTCAGCGTAGGCCTATAACCGCTTTGCTGATTTCCCTTATTCAAACTACGTGCCAAAAAATTAACACCACCGGCCCCCTCTCCCAATAAATTCAAGAATACCTGCTCATTACCCGCTAGTTACCAAATCAATTTATCTGCCAAACCATAGTCTCCGGCAAATTTCCTGTTTTAGGGCTGTTTTTCTGAAAACAGGCTAAAAACGCCTCTAATGCTACTTTCAACGTTGGAAGGCGATGCGTAGTAGCCCAGAGGGAGGTTCTGGTACAGCAGTTTTTGAAACCTGTACCCGTACTGTGAAGTCAAAAATGAAGGCCGGTTCCTGCCATAGCCCTGGCCGCACAAAAGACAATTGCTTAAGAAGCTAAAACCGGCAGCACCTCCTGCCCAAACACCTCTATAAACTGCTCCTGCTTTCTGTTCACGTTGTGCAGCGACATCTTCTGGAAGCCCATCTCTACGTACTGCTGCAGCCACTCCAGGTGCTGCTCCGGCTCACCAGACACGTGCACAAACTCCCGTATCTCCTCTGGTTTCACAAACTGGGCCGCCTGCTCAAACTGCCCGGGCACCCGCAGGTCTGCCAGCATGGCGCTCCCGAACACGTTGGTCTTCCACTGCTCATGGGCCCCCAGGAGCGCCTCTTTATCTGTTTTGTCATATGATAGCTGCACTTTGAGGAGCATGGGCTTGCCCTCACCGCCGTTCTGGTTCCAGGCGTCTACTACTTTCTGGAGCTTATCCCTGGGTTGTGAAATGGTGATGAGCCCGTCTGCCCAGGTGGCCGCCCACGCCGCCGTTTCTGGGGTAATGGCGGCGGCAATGACCTCAATCTCCTTTTTAGGGCGCGTGTAAAGAGTGGCTTCCTCAACGGTGACCAGGCCGTGGTGGTTGACTGTCTCCCCTTTCCAGAGTGCCCTGATCACGTCTACGCATTCTTTTAGCCGGTCGTTCCGTTCCTGTTTGGCGGGCCATCGCAGTCCGGTAATGGCCTCGTTCAGCGCTTGTCCGCTGCCCACGGTCAGGAAGAAGCGGCCTGGGAACATCTCGTCCAGCGTGGCCGCCGCCTGGGCAATAAGGGCCGGGTGGTAGCGGTAAGCGGGGCAGTTCACCACCCCAAACTCAAGGGAGGTAGCCGCCATGGCCGCACCCAGCCAGGACCAGGCGAACCCAGAGCTGTTCTGCTGGGTGCTCCAGGGGTGGAAATGGTCAGAAGAAAGGGCGAAGCGGAACCCTGCGGCCTCTGCCTTTTGGGCCAGTTGCAGCAACTGACTGGGCGAAAACTGCTCATGGGAGATATGGTAGCCAAGTTTGGTCATGGTTTTTCTGGGTTATGCTTTGAATTCTGGTTTTACCCCGCATCTTTGCCTTCGGCGAAGCCGACGGGAACGGGAGTACCTTTCCCTGAAACGGGGGGCAGGCTCACCGGTTACGCCCGCCTCTCTCCCTTCTCCAGCCCCACCCTTTGACCAGGCCATGGAAACTCCCCACATTCAACCAATTGCCCCGGAAGAAACCTGGGCTTTACGCCACCGCGTGATGTGGCCGGCGCACCCGCTTTCTTATGTGCAGCTCCCTGAAGATGCCAATGGGCTGCACTACGGGCTTTTTCTGGGGGAACAGCTCATTTCTGTGGCGTCTTTGTTTGTGCAGGGGGAGCAGGCCCAGTTCCGGAAATTTGCCACTGACACATTTTATCAAGGCCAAGGGTACGGGGCTATGCTGCTTCATCACATTTTACAGCTGGCCCCGGCCCTACCGGTGGCGCGGGTCTGGTGCAACGCCCGCCGGGAAAAAGCGGCATATTACCAGAAATTTGGGTTTACAGAAACTGCCCACACCTTTGAGAAAAGCGGGATGGGCTTTGTGGTGATGGAAAAGAGATACCCCTGACTTGTGTATGGGCCAAGTGCCTTTTCTGTTTTGGAGCCGTTTTCTGAAAAACAGCCCCAAAACGCCCGGTGCGGTTATGATTCTATGGCTTGGCCCCAGCTGTTCTGCCCGCAGTTGGGGCAAGGGCCGCTGGGTTCCTCCAGATGGTTTAGCACAAACCCACAGCAGCGGCACGCCCATTTCCCCTGTGCGTTTTCCTGGTCATTTCGCAGCTCCGGGTCAATGTCTGGCACCAGCGACAGGCCCGCTCTTTTCTCCTGGAACTGCAGGATGGTAAAGGCTCCGTTGGCTTCCAGGTACGTGCGCTGCACTTTGCCCAGGTTCAGGATATTCTCATGCCTGAACTGGGCAAACAGCCGCTGCTGCGTGATGCGGGTACGCTCCATTAAATCCAGCTGCAGACAGCCGTCTTTGACCAGAATGTCCATATCATCCAGGAAGTCACGCTCCAGCCGCGCGTTTTGGGTGGTGCGCCAGGCTATGAGCCGCTCAATGCCCACCACTACGGCGGCAATGATGACAATGGGCAGAATACCCCGCGAAGGGTCCATCATGGCCACGCCGTTGGCGGCGGCCAGAGACACCAATGCGGCCATTTCGGTCCTGCTCAACATGCCAGACATGCGTTTGCCCATGGCCCGCATGGAAAGCATGAGCACCAGGTAGATGAAGGCGATCCTGATCACCACCTCCAGCAAGAAACTCCACGGGGCTTCTCCCAGGACTATGCGCAGCCAGTCTGTAATCTGTATTTCTTCTGGTTTCATAAATTGGTTGGCTGATTATTTGACAGAGGGGGTCCACTGGTCACAGGCACAGTTGGGGCATTCTGTGCCCTGCACCTGTCCGGTTTCTGCCACATAGCCGCAGCGGGTGCAGGCAGCATAGAGCTGATCTAGCGGCAGGTTCTGCACCATGTCCTCGTCTTTCAAGGGCAACACTGACAGGCCCTGCCGGGCCTGGTCTGCCTTCACTACGCTGAACAGGCCGCAGGCTTCTATGTACACCCGTTTCACCTGCCCCAGCTGCGTAACATTATGGGTTCTGAGCGCCGCAAACACCTGGTCTTTTGAGAGACGGGCTTTTTCCATCTCCTCAATCTGCAGCACGCCTTCCCGGAGAATGACAGACAAATCCCCCTGGGTGATCATTTCTATTTTCCGGCTCCGGAACGCCCAGAGGTTGATGCCCCTCTGAAAGGCCAGGGCACAGATGAAGACCACAATGCCCACCAGAATACCCCGGTCTGGCAATTGCATGGGTGCCGAGGCAATACCGCCCAGCGTGACCATTACGGCCAGCTCAGAGATGGTTAACTGCGCATTCATGCGCTTGCCCATGAGGCGCAGGATGATCAGCAAAGCCATAAAGATGATAATGGTGCGCAGCAGCACCTCCCACATAAACTCCCATGGGGTATTGCCAATGAGCAGGCGCTCCCAATCTGGGAAATAGATCTCTTCCTTTTTCATAACCTTGGGAAATACGAGGTTCCCTCAGGAAAAAGATATTTTTGGCTATATGAATTAATACTGAAAATAACCTGCGCTTTCTTCTCACCAGGCCGAGCAAGAACCTGCCCTTTGGAAAGGCTATCCTGTTTCTGGCCTGTTTTCTAGAAAACAGCCCGGAAACAGGAAGTGCTTTATTATGAGAGATCTATATAGTATATTCGGCAGTGCAATTACGTTTATCCAGCTACCGTTGGTTGGATAAACGTATGTTTGGGTACGGGTATAGGGGTGATAAACGTAATTGTGACGGTTATACGGTAGTTAATCCGTCATTGGATTATTTTCTGCTTTTATAATGGCGAAGCCTCCAGGCAAGGGAGGGGAAAGGAACCAAAGGTCATTAAAGCCTCAAAAT
>NZ_LRMM01000029.1 GCF_001647275.1 Rufibacter ruber
CAAACCCTCCCTAGCCCCCGTCCCTCCGGACCCCAGTCCGAGGAGAGCGCAGAGGGTTGAGTTTTTGCGTTTTAGGGCTGTTTTTCAGAAAACAGGCGGAAAACGCAAAATTTTTCTGGCGCGAGTCTCTGGACTCGTGACTACGGATGAAGCGAGTCTCCAGACTCGCCGGGAACCGAGAGCTGGTGCTACATGAAATTTCTCTATTGGATTTCTTTCTGGGCAAGAGCGGAAAGTAGCTCAGCCATGCGCTCGGTCGCTGCGGGGCAGCGAGGGTAGTCAGAGACTACCCCTTATCCCAAGGCACAAGTCAGAGACTCGCGCCAGCTTTTTCTATTATCAAACTCAGGACTCTTGACTCAGAACTCTGAACTTCCTTTGACCTCGCAGCTCTTATGTGCGCCTCTGTACAAGCTGTTTTTGACCTGTTTTTCTGAAATCAGCTTAAAAACAGTAATTTCAACCAACGCGCTGAATGAACCCCATGATTTTAATTATTGACGATGACGTAGCCGTGCGGGCTTCCCTGAGCTTGTTGCTTAAACAGGCGGGCTATGCCACGGCCCAGGCGGCTAACCCCGCCGAGGCGCTGCAGGCTGCGGCTACCCTGCGCCCGCAGCTTATGCTCCTGGACATGAACTTTTCCATGGAGACCACGGGCGAAGACGGTCTGCAGTTGCTGGGCCAGCTGAAGCAGCTTTACCCGCAGGTGCCGGTCATTTTGATCACGGGCTGGGGTTCCATCACCCTGGCGGTAGAGGGCATCAAAGGCGGCGCGGCCGATTTCATCACCAAGCCCTGGAACAACGACCATCTGCTGCAGAGCGTGAAGACGGCGCTGGAACTGGCGCAGCCTACCACTGAGGTTCCCGCAGGCAAGCTCACCCGCAAGCAGCTGAACGACCAGTATGACTTCTCCATGCTAGTGGGCGAAGACCCTGGCCTGCTGCAGGTGCTGCGCAACGTGGGTCAGATCAGCGCCACAGATGCCTCGGTGTTGATTGAAGGCGAAAGCGGCACGGGCAAGGAGCTCATTGCTGAGGCCATTCACAAAAACAGCCATCGCCGCAAGGCACCGTTTGTGAAGGTGAACCTGGGCGGCATCTCGGCCAGCCTGTTTGAAAGCGAGATGTTCGGGCACCGCCGCGGCGCGTTCACAGACGCCAAAACCGACCGAGCGGGCCGTTTCGAGATGGCCAACAAAGGCACTATTTTCCTGGATGAAATTGGCGAACTGGACATGGCCAGCCAGGTGAAACTGCTGCGCGTGCTGCAAGACCGCACCTATGAGGTCCTCGGCGACAGCCGCTCCCGCAACCTGGACATACGCGTGGTCTGCGCCACCAACCGCAACCTGCAGGAGATGGTGGCCGAGGGCAAATTCCGGGAAGACCTTTATTATAGAATCAACCTGATTACCGTGAAGCTGCCCGCCCTGCGCGAACGCAACCAGGACATACCGCTGCTGGTGCAGCATTTTGTGAACAACCTCAAGAAAACCTACCATAAGCAGGAGCTGCAGGTGAGTAATAAAGCCCTTAAATGGCTCAGAGAACAGCCGCTGCCGGGTAACATTCGGGAATTGAAGAACCTGGTGGAGCGCACGGTGCTGGTAAGTGGCAAAAGCCTGCTGGAGGTGGAGGATTTTCAGAACCAACTGCAGGGCGGCCTTAGAAAACTGGAGGAAAAGGCCCTGCCCAGTGTAGGGGCCATGACCCTGGAAGAGCTGGAGGCCAGCATGATTAAGAAATCTATGGCGTATTACCATAACAACGTGAGCAAAGTAGCCAAGGCTTTAGGCGTGAGCCGCGGGGCGCTGTACCGACGGCTGGAGAAGTTCAACATTCCGTATGACGCTCAGGAGTAAGTTTGTGCTGGTGGCCGTGCTCCTCTACGGGGCCATGCTGGTGCTGGCCTGGCAGCTGGTGGCCTACAACCGCTGGCTGTTTGTGGCCGCCGAGGTCTTGATTGTCGCCAGTTTGTTGTTTACCGTGAAGTTGTACACGTCTTTCGTGCGGCCGCTCAACCTCATTGCCGCGGGCGTGGAGTCCATCAGGGACCGTGATTTTTCGATCAAATTCCTGAAAACGGGCCAAAAAGAGGTAGACCAGCTGGTGGAGGTGTACAACCAGATGATGGAGGAGCTGCGGCAGGAGCGGGTGGTGCAGACCGAGAAACATTTTCTGCTGGAACGCCTGATTGAAGCCTCGCCCTCGGGCATCATCCTATTAGATAGCCACGACCGCGTGGCGGGCCTGAACCCTGCGGCGGCGGTGCTGCTGCAGGCCAGCGGCAGAGATCTGGTGGCCAAACCGCTGGCGGATCTGCCAGGGCATTGGGGTGCTTCATTGGGAAAATTGCCTAAAGATGAGCAGCGCATCATCAGGCCCAACGGCATTCAGACGTACCGCTGCCGCAAAATCAGGTTCCTGGACAAAGGCTACCACCGCTACTTTATTTTAATAGAGGAACTCACCCAGGAACTGCTGGAAAAGGAGCGCAACGCCTATGAGAAGCTGATCAGGATGATGTCGCATGAAATTAACAACTCCATTGGCGCGGTCAATTCCATTTTACACTCCTTCGCATATTTCTCACCGCAACTGGACCCGGGCACCCGCCCAGACTTTGACGAGGCGCTGCAGGTGTGCATCACCCGCAACCAGAACCTGGCCGGTTTCATGGCCAACTTTGCCAATGTGGTGCGCATACCGCCGCCTGCCAAGCAACCTGTGAGCCTGCATGAGCTGCTCCACAGCATTCAACGGCTCATGCTGCCCAGCGTTGAGCGCAAAGGGGTGTTGTGGCACTGGGAGCTGGACTCAGTTTCACCTACGGTGGAAGTAGACGTGCAGCAACTGGAGCAGGTGCTCATTAACGTGGTGAAGAATGCCGTGGAAGCTGTGGAGGAAGGTGGCTGGGTAAAGGTGAAAACAGTAGCGAACCCGCCACAACTGCTCATCCAGGACAACGGCCAAGGCATTGCGCCTGAGGTGCAGGAAAAGCTCTTTAGCCCGTTCTTCAGTACCAAAGCCAACGGCCAGGGCATTGGCCTGACCATGGTGCGGGAGATTCTGCTGCAGCACGGTTTCCCCTTCTCCCTGCAGACAGGCGCAGACGGCGTGACTACGTTTCAGACTCAGTTTGTTTCTTGACCTCACCCCCAGCCCCTCTCCCACAATGAGGGAGTTCTGCTGTTGCGTTTTTAGCTTGTTTTGGCCAAAACAGGCCGAAAACGCTTCTTGGTTTCCCTCGCTCTTTTTCTAAGCGAGAGAAATTATGTAAGTGCGTTTTTGGGCTATTTTGGCTAAAACAGCCTGAAAACGCTTGCTCAAGACCTGGCCGTGTCTTTCAGAGGGCGAGTGTCTCCGTCAATTTTAGAGGCTAACCAAATCC
The DNA here is from genome assembly GCF_001647275.1 of Rufibacter ruber. Classification (GTDB taxonomy): domain Bacteria; phylum Bacteroidota; class Bacteroidia; order Cytophagales; family Hymenobacteraceae; genus Nibribacter; species Nibribacter ruber_C. Next base: position 3,397 of record NZ_LRMM01000029.1, read on the forward strand.
TGAAAATCAACCTCAATGCTGGGAATCCCTTTCCTGACAGAAAAGTTCTTTCAGGTTTTGAAAACCGGAGAGACAGAAGGAGGGCTGTTTTGGACCTGTTTTTCTAAAAACAGGCCCAAAACGCACTAATAGCTTTCGGGCGTTCTTGCGCTTAGAAAAGCTGCCCTTGCACAAACTGCTGCACTTTTTGCGGGCGGGGCAGGGAAATGCCGGTTCTCTTCTCTAGTTGCTCCATCAAATAGACGAGCGTGGGCGGCGCGTCCAGTACTTCTGGCTGGTGCATGAAGAAATAAACGGTTTGCAGGCCTTGGTCCAGCCACTGGTGCAGGCGGTCTGCCCAGTCGTTCAGGCGGGTAAAGTCAGTGGGGTGTTTGGCGTGTCCGTTGAACCTGATCATGGCCACGGGGGTGGTGAGGCGCATGTGCAGGACATCGCGGCGGCCGGCCGCGTCTGTTAGCACGGTGGTAATGTTCCGCTCCTCCAGAAACTGAAACGCCCCTTGCGTAACCGCTGATTCTTTGAACCAGTTCTCATGCCTGAACTCTACGGCCAGCGGCACCTCCTGCGGGAACTGCAACAGAAACTGCTCCAGCACCGGCCAGTCCTCTGGCCCAAAGAACGGCGGCAACTGCAGAAAGGCCATGCCCAATGCGTCGCCCAGGCTTAAAATGGCGTTGCAGAACAGTTTGGTGGGTTCGCCCACGTGGTGCAGCAACTGGTCATGGCTTATCACCTGCGGAATTTTTGGGCAGAACACAAACCCCGGCGGCACGGCTTGGCGCCACTTATGAATGGCCCTGGCATCTGGAATACGGTAGTGGGTGGTATTCATCTCCAGCGTGTTGAACTGGCGGGCGTAGAAGTGCAGCAGTTGCGTGTCCTGGGCACCGGCAGGATAGTAAATTCCCTGCCAGGTTTTGTTTGTCCAGGTGGGGCAGCCCAGATACAGACCGGGCCTGGTAGGCCGCTGCGAACGGGCCAGCACCTGCGGGGTGGCGGGGTGGTCTGGCGGCAGGGTGAAGTCTACCTGATTGAGGTTGGGAAGTCTACCAAAATCCATTTGTGCTAATATCGTTTTAGGTCTATATACGTGTCAAAAGGGTGAGCAATCGACTAAAAAAAGAGGGGTTCCACTAATTTTTTTAGAATAATTACATTTTTTTTTACCTGATTTTACTTTTCCAAGTCTTTTTAAGATGACGAGGCAGGCTGGGGTGGCGGTTAAATTGCGCTGGAGCCTTCTTAAAGCCTGAAAATCTGTTAAAGTAAAGCTTGAAGTTTGGCATACCACATTTTGTGAATTTAGTTATATTTCAAAAATAAAAAATTGAACATTTTACAATAAATGTATTAATTTATTAGGTTGAGACAGCGACAAAAGCAGGTGTCAGGGAGGGGGAAGGGTTGCATTGAAAAAAATATTCCTAATTTTGTCGCTTTGAAATTGATGTTCCACCAACAAAACCTAAAATGGGGAAACTGAAAATTTACTATGCAATTGCCGTTCTTTTCATCTTGTTCTTTGGGATTGCACCACTTGCTTCTGCACAGGAAGTAGGTGAGACTCAAAGCGGAACCGCATCATGGTATGGATCAAAATACCACGGTCGCCGCACCAGCAGTGGAGAGGTGTACAACCGCCACAAATTGACTGCCGCCCATAACGGGCTTCCTTTAGGCACTAAAGTTAAAGTAACCAACCTCACCAACGGGGAGAGTGTGGTGGTAAAGATAAATGACCGCGGTCCGTTCAGAGGCCGCCGCATCATTGACCTGTCTGAAGCCGCCGCCAAGAGAATTCATTACCGCAGCAGCGGTCTTACTGAGGTAAAAGTAGAAGTGCTGGAACTGCCGGAGGCCTTCCTGGCCGCCCGCGCTAAAAAGGCAGAGGCTGAGAATCCTGATCTCACCGCCACCGCTGAACCTGTCACCGCTGAGACCACGCCCCTTGTAGTGGCGGCGGCCCCGGTTCAGCAGCAACTGTTTGTAGTGCAGGCCGGTGCCTTCGGGAACCAGGCCAACGCAGAGGCGCAGGCAGAGAAATTACGCAAGATTTACCAGAAACTGCCCATCTCATTGGTAGAGGAGACCGTGAACGGTAAAAAAGTGCACCGCATTATTGCCGGCCGCTTCAACAGCCGCCTGACCGCTGAGCAAGCCCGCAAAGATTTTGCGCAAAAAGGTGTTCAGGGACTGGTAAAGGTGATGGCAGAGCCTGCCCCTATTGCTAGCACGCTGTAAGAGTCCATTGTTTTATTTAGGTTTACTGCCAAGTCTGCCCTGCAGGCTTGGCTTTCCTGTTTTGGAGCCGTTTTCAGAAAAACAGCCCCAAAACAGGAAAACTGAATTTTCTGTGTAGATTTTTGTTCCTTTAAACAAGCTCTCAGCAGGCAGGTAGCGGCACCTTGGGGTAAAGCGTATACCATAGAGGGCGTAAACACGTTTAAGGCATTGAAAAGTGAAAGAAGTAGTGCTATGAGAATTGTACATGCGTGGCTGGTGGTTTTGGGTGTGCTGCTCCTGGCGGCAGTGCCGCAGGAGGCGCAGGCGCAGACCATAGGGAAGGAGAAGAAAAAAATCTTTTTCTGGAAGAAAGCCAGGAAGCCGGTTGACCTGAACCCCGTTGATTCTGGGGCCGTGGTTGACTCCCTGGACATGCCTTCTTTGGCGGTAGCCCAGCAAGACAGCGTTGACGAAGACGGCGGCAAAAAGAAATCAAAGAAAAAGAAGAAGGCCTACTTTGGTATGCGGGTGAAACGGGGCTTCGCCCGGCAGGGCAAGGGCAAAAACCAGATTGTAGAAACCTTTCACTACCTGCGCGAATACAAAGACCCCAACCCGTATGTGCAGGACAAGCATTATTTTGACGTAAAGAAGCGCAAGATCTTCAGGGCGAAAGCGCTGGACCCCAAGAAAACCCCCATGCTGATTCTGCACGGGCCTTACACCAAAAAGCGTGGCGATGTGGTGATTGAGCAGGGTTACTTTTTTGTGGGGGCGAAGCACCTGCGGTGGGAGACCTTCAGGCCAGACAGTACCCTGACCCAAAAAATACACTACTACAAAGGGTTTCTGAGAGACTCAGAGATCTCATACTATGATGCCGCCAAAACCAAGATCAAAGAGGTGATCCCGTACCAATACGGGCAAGTGCAGGGTGATTATTATAAGTTCTACGAGAACGGCCAGTTAGAATGGCAGGGTACCTATGACAAAGGCCGGAAAGTGGGCACCTGGATCAACTTCTATGATTTCAGGGGGCGGCGCCAGTACGAGTTCATGTACCCTGAAACCGGTTTTGACGCCCCAGCTGAACCTGTGCTGGTAAAACAGTACAACCGAAGCGGGGAACTGGTGTTTGAGAATAAGGAAAAGAAATAACCGCTTCTGCAGTTTGAGTCTGCCGCTGTCTGTTTTGGCTGTTTTGGAGAAAACAGCCCCAAAACAGACAGTTTTTTATGGCCTTTCTGCTCTATGTGCCGGGGTAGAAGGAACAATACATTTTGCCCTCCCTGTCATCCTGAAAGGGCTGAGGGAACAGGTGGCTACGGTAGTAGCGGTCAACAGGGCCTACTCTGGTTCGCCATCTGTTTCCCCAGGATGTGATTTTGTAAGATTCAATTTTATTTCGGATTCCATTCATAAAAGACACTGTTCCCCTGGTTTGGTGAAACTGCTATGGGCAGCTGTGTGGCGGGTTCTTTGCGAGAGGCAGGGCGCCCGCGCGGCGGCGGGGCTGTTTTCCGTTTTAGGGCTGTTTTCTGAAAAGTAGCCCTAAAACAGGATGTAAGGCCTTGCTGTTTTTAGTGGAAGGCGTCTTCAATGTGCAGAATCTCCGGGCGGTCTGGGTGCCAGATAATGGAGATGACGTCAAAGCGGACGTCGTGCTGCCAGTTCATTGCTTCTATATAGTGTTCGGCCGCCAGGTGCAGCATTTGCTCTTTTCTGGCCGAGACGGCCGCCTCTGGGAACCCAAACGCCTGGCTGCTCCGGGTTTTCACCTCTACCAGCACCAGTACTTTCTCCTTGGTGGCTATCAAGTCTACCTCAGCGCGCTTAAACCGGAAGTTTCTGGCCAGGATCAGGTAGCCTTTCTGTAGAAGGAACGCCTCTGCGGCGGCTTCGCCCTGCCTGCCCATGTGGGTATTATGTCCCATTTTTGTTCCTTCTTGGTTTAATGAGTAATTTGCAGAGTTTCTGCCACGTATGGCTTATACAGGGGCAGAAACGGCGGTTGGGTGGCACGGCCCCTTGATTTTGTACGAAAGCAGCCTGAAATAAGTGGAGCGCAACAAAGAGATATTGGTTGAGAAACTGGGGCTGGTAGATTACCAGCAGGCCTGGGATTACCAGGAGCAGTTGCTGAAGAGTGTGCTGGAGATAAAGGCAGGCAACCGGCAGCTGCCGCCAGAAGAGCAGCAGGCCACCTCTAATTACCTGCTTCTCTGCCAGCACCCGCACGTGTACACGCTGGGCAAAAGCGGGCACCTGGAGCACCTGCTGCTAGATGAGCAGGGATTGCAGCAGAAGGAGGCAACCTTTTACAAGATTAACCGTGGAGGGGATATTACCTACCACGGGCCGGGGCAGCTGGTGGCTTACCCTATCCTGGACCTGGAGAATTATTTTACTGATATCCATAAGTACCTCAGGTTTCTGGAGGAGGCCGTGATGCTAACGCTGGCTGATTTTGGCATATTAGCGGGCCGTATTGAGGGCCTGACCGGGGTCTGGCTGGACTTTGAGGAACAGGAAAACCCCAGAAAGATCTGTGCCATGGGCGTGAAGTGCAGCCGCTGGGTGACTATGCACGGGCTGGCCTTGAACGTGAACACAGACCTCAGCTACTTTGGGAACATTGTTCCCTGCGGGATCTCTGACAAAGCCGTGACTTCCATGGCGCTGGAGCTAGGGCGCAATGTGGCGCTGGAGGAGGTAGAAAGACGGCTACTGGTCCATTTTGAACAATTATTTGAAGCCACGTTGTTGGAGCAGCATGAAGAAAGATATTGATTTTCATCAGGTAGAGGGCGTTTCAGTGGCTGTTGCCCGTGAGACAAACGAGCTGGGGCTGGAGGAGTGGAACGTGTACCTCATCAACAGCAATGCCTTCACTATAGACAATGTGCTGGTTGCCTCTAAAGGCTATGGCGAGCATGAGGGGCAGGAAGTGAAGACGTCAGTGCTGCGGCACATGTTTGAGCAGGTGCCTGGCAAGAGTTCTCAGCAGGTGGAGCCTATTGACCCGGCGTTGTTTCACCTGACCAATGAGTTCTGGGTGAGCTATTATATAGGCAATAAGATACATGATAAGCGCTTCCTGTTTGTGCCGGGAAGTATTGTAGAAGATAATTTAATCCAGATTTCCATATTGGAGAAGCAAGGAGTACTGCACTCATAGGCCCAGCCAAGAGGCTTTTGCCCAATAAGTGCCGCTTTGCGAAGAACGTTACTAATCAATGACCCTGCATGAAGTTTTTTACCTACCTGCTTTCCTTTAGCTGGTCTTTTTTCATAACCCTGTTTGCCATACCCTCTATTGTGTATGTGGCACACCTTAAAAATATTCTGGATCAGCCTAACAAGCGCACGGTGCACGTTTCCCTTACGCCCCGCCTGGGTGGTCTGGGGGTGTTTGCCGGTTTCATGTCAGCACTGACCATCTTTGGGGATCTGTCTAACGGGGTGCAGCAGGTGCTGGCGGGGTGTATCATCCTGTTCTTTGGCGGTTTGAAAGATGACCTGGTGTCTATCTCGGCCTTTAAAAAGTTCTTTATGCAGGTTCTGGCCACGGGGGTGGTGATGTTCATGGCAGACATCAGGATTACCAGTTTTCAGGGAATCTTCGGGATCAATGAGCTGCCCATTGGGTTAAGTTATGCGTTTACCTTTTTCACCATTGTTGGGGTCACCAATGCCATTAACTTGATTGACGGGCTTGATGGTTTGGCAGGGACCATTGTCACCATCATTGTGTCCACGTTCGGGTTTTACTTCTGGTACGCGCATTTGGCCAACTATTCAAACTACGCAGGGGTGGCTGTGTGTCTGATTGGCGGGCTTTTGGGCTTTTTGAGGTATAATTTTTACAAGGCGCGTATATTCATGGGAGACACCGGCTCGCTCTTGTGTGGGTTTGTGGTTTCTGTGATGGCTATTCAGTTTATAGAAATGCACCGCATGGGGCCTCTGTACAGCAGTGAGGTGTATCAGATATACGCTGCGCCTGCCGTGGCCCTGGGGGTGCTGTTTGTCCCGCTGTTTGACACCATCAGGGTTTCTTTGATCAGGGTGATGAAAGGGGTGTCGCCGTTTTCGCCAGATAAAAACCACATTCACCACCGCATTCTGGCCATGGGTTTCAGTCAGGTGGCCACCGTATTGATTTTGGCCATGTTGAATATTCTGGTCATTGTCTTTGTGTTTAACTTCTCCCACTGGGGTAATCTGAACCTTCTGCTCTGCCTCTTAGGGTTTTCTATTCTCTTGAGCTTTGTGTTGGGGCAGTATAAGGCCAGGCCTACCACTACGGCATAAGGTATGCGGTTTTGGCTTTTGCTTTTCAGTTTCTGGTTGGCAGGTGTGGGGGTGCGGGCAGAAGAGCCTTATCTTAAGCCGCTGCTTTCATCTGACTGGCTAATCTACAAAGCGGCAGACAACTCATTAGTGCCGTATTTACCCGGTTACCATGATGAGCGCCAGGCGCTGTATCAATGGGTTTCGCTTGACCAGTTTACGAACCCTAAAATTGAGTTTGCAGCCCGTAAGCAGCTGTGTCTTTTTCTGGACAACCAACTGGTTTTCTCAGCAGACTCCACGGCCCGGTTTACCGTTGATTTTACCGGGAGAATGGTGCCCGGTAGGCGGTACCTGCTTACCGTCTGGCACCCAGAGCAGCAGCCCAATTATCTTTCCTTCAGGGTTCCGCAGGAGCCCATGACTGCCAGTAACCCGGTGCAAAAGAAGGTGCTGCAGGTGAAGGTGAGGCAGCCTTCTTCGCATAGGAGCACGTTGGTGCTGGTGATGCTTGTGGTGGGTCTGGTGTATGGGGGGCTTCGGCTTACATTTTACTCTGATTTTGCCAGCATCTTCAGAGTCAGTAATTTCTTGAAACTTTCAACTTTAGAAGAAGGGCTTCTGACCAAGCCTATTGGCAACTGGTCCAGTATTCTGTTTGTGCTCGCTTTCTCCCTGTCTTTTGCCTTGCTGATTGTAGCCATTCACACTGACATTGAAGACCTGGCGCTGCTCAACCAGCTGTTCACTGCCACCCAGGCTGATCTGGTCTCCAAAATACTGCTCTATGCCCTGATAATTTTTTTGTTTGTGGTGTTTAAGTACCTGTTTCTGAAGTTGATGGGCTTTATTTTTGGTGTGGCAGAAATTGTGCTTACCCAGTACCGGGAATTCTTGCGCACCCTGCTTTCTATGGGGGCGTTCCTGCCCGTAATCATGTTGCTGTACTTAGGCACGTCTTCTTCTGTGCCGCAGCTGGTGTATTGGATTGCAAATGTGAGCGTTACCATTCTGCTTGTCTTGACAGCCGTCAGGACTTTTCTAACGGTAAGTAAAAAATATTCCCTCCAAAATCTACATTTATTTTCGTACCTTTGCGCCACAGAAGTGATACCATTAATGATTTTGCTCAAACTGATTGTGTTTGTGTAGTAGATCCTGGTAAATGTAAGGGGTATCACTAATCTCAGATACAAGTTGTTTAACTACTTCTAACATGGCTGACGGTAAAGAAGCGTTGGGTGCGGACAGACATTCAAAGAAAATCTCCAGTATACTAGTCACGCAGCCAAAGCCGGCAAATGATAACTCGCCTTATTTGGGTATTGCCGAAAAATATGGCATTAAAGTTGATTTCAGGGCTTTTATAGAGATTGAGCCTGTCTCCTATAAGGATTTCCGGAAGGAGAAGATCAATATACTTGATCATACTGCCGTTATCTTTACCAGCCGTAATGCTGTTGACCATTTCTTCAGGATCTGTGCCGAAGGTAAAATAGAGGTGCCCGCAGAGATGAAATATTTCTGTATCTCTGACCAGACGGCCTATTACCTGCAGAAGTACATTGTGCTGCGTAAGCGTAAATTGTTTATTGGCGGCAAAACAGCCACTGACCTGTTTGATGTGCTGAAGAAGCATAAGAATGAGAAGTTCCTGTATCCTTGCTCTAACATCAGGAAAGAAGATATTCCTGAGTTTATGCGGGAAAACGGGTTTAACTTTACAGAGGCTACCATGTATAAGACCGTGGCCGCAGATCTTTCTGATCTGGCAGAAGTGAAGTATGACTGTATTGCCTTCTTCAGCCCTTCAGGAATTCATTCCCTTTTTGTGAATTTCCCTGACTTCAAACAGAATAATACCAGAATAGCTGCGTTTGGACCTACTACAGCCCAGGCTGTGCGTGATGCAGGTTTAGAACTTGATATTGAAGCCCCTATGCCCAATGCGCCTTCTATGACAGGGGCCATTGAGGTTTATATACAACAGAATTCTGGGAAAAAGTAAATATCTTGTTACTTTTCATGAGATTGTGCGTAGCATTGGCTAAGGCTTAAAATGAGGTGGTCTTTTGGTGGATCGTTAGCAATTTGCTAGATTAAGCCAAAAGACTACTTTAATGATGGTCCAGTCTTTATAAACGACTTACAATGCGCAGAATCTGTCTATCACTTACCATCTTGTGCCTTTTAGCTTCTGTGCTTGCCAAAGCGCAGCAAGTTCCCCAGTTTAGTCACTACGGGTTCAATGGTCAGTTTATTAGTCCAGCTTATTCAGGTGTGAGCGGGCAGACTGAGTTGAATGTACTTTACCGCTACCAGTGGTTAGGGTATGATGGTGCTTTTGATGCCGGCGGTTCTCCCAAGACAGCGTTGTTTACCCTCTCTGCCCCTTTGCCAACTTTAAAGAGTGGGGTGGGGGTTATTGTGATGAAAGATGAGATTGGAGCGGTAGATGTGTTTCAGGCTCAACTTTCTTATGCGTATCATGTGTCTGTTGGAACCGGCACCCTGAGCCTGGGCGTGCAGGGAGGTATGACCAACATGAGCAAAGGCGGGTACCGGCCAAATAATGAGAATGACCCAAAGGTGCCCTTTAACAGCTCAGACAGAAAGTTTGATATGGGGGCTGGTGTGTGGTACCAGCATGCAAAATGGTACGTGGGGGCGGGGCTGGTAAACCTGCTGGGTGCCACCTATGAGTTTGAGGGCCGCGCTGCTGATACGGGGGCAGAGCCTGCCACGGTGCGGGGAACCGTAACCGGTGAGAAGCATCTAATGGTAACCGGTGGGTACCACTGGGAACTTTCTGATGCCGTTACCGTAACACCTACTGCTATTTTAAAGCAAGATTTGCAAGCGAATACAAACTCAATTGAAGCAGGTGCAAGAGCAACTTTTAATAATAAGTTTTGGGGAGGGCTTGGGTATAGGTTTGAAGAGGCTGCTACGGCAATGTTAGGTATTTATCTTTTGAAAGACAATGCCTTGAGTTTTGGGTATGCCTTTGACTATACTGTGGTAGATGCAAACGCCAAAAGCCCCACCTCTCATGAGGTAATGCTTGGGTATAGGTTGCCTAAATCTAAGAATACTACAAAACCTCCTGTGAGAACCCCCAGATATAATTTTTGAGTACAAGCAGATGGGAGGCAGGCAATGAACTGATGGAGTTGTGTTTACTGCTGAAATAAAATAATATTTTTTTAACACCGTTAGAGAGTTGACTTTCAAGAAAAAACAATAATTTTGTTTTTTAATTCTGTTGTATATATTTGCTATCTTTAAAACCTAATACGCAGAGTGGTAGCGCTATCTTTTTACAAGTCCAAGAATATGAATAAGTTTTTACAGTCTTCTGCCATTGCGTTGAGCGTTGTGTTGATGGCGGGGTGTGGTATGGGGAGAAGCTCTGAGGGGGATGTGATTGGGGCGGCAGACCGTCCTGAGTTCAATCCGCAGGAGGTGCCATATGGAATGATTGCCTGCCCTGGTGGAACATTTCACATGGGGCAAACAGATCAGGATATTGCCGCCAGTATGTCTAACCTGAACAAGCAGGTGACAATTGGTGGTTTTTATATGGATGAGACTGAAATCACCAACAATGAGTACCGTCAGTTTATTGACGCTATTCGGCAGGACTCATTAGATGTGTTGGGGGAAGAGTATGTGATGACCCAGCTGTATCCAGATACCACCGTATGGGTGCGGGACTTTACGTATCATATGGGGGATCCTTTGATGGAATATTATTTCACCCACCCGGCATTTGATGATTATCCTGTAGTTGGGGTAGACTGGTTTGCTGCAAAATATTTCAACAACTGGAGAACCAAGTTGAAGAATGCCTATAATACAGAGAACGGTCAGGCACCAATGCCAAACTTCCGTTTGCCTTCTGAGGCAGAGTGGGAGTATGCGGCACGCGGTGGCCGTGATTTGGCAACATATCCTTGGGGTGGTCCTTACCTGCGTAACGCCAGAGGCTGTATGTTGGCAAACTTCAAGCCGGGCCGCGGTGACTATTACAGCGATGGTTTCACTTACACCGCTCCGGTAGGCCAGTATTATCCTAACGATTTCGGTCTGTATGACATGTCTGGTAATGTGGCTGAGTGGTGTGAAGACGCATACTCTGAAGCATCTGTGCCAGTGGTGTGGGATTTGAACCCAACCTATTATAAAGATGATGAGCCCCGCAAGATTGTGCGCGGTGGTTCCTGGAAAGACATTGCCTATTTCTTAGAGACGGGTGTCCGTAATTTTGAATACCAGGACTCTGCCCGTTCTTACATTGGCTTCAGAAGTGCCATGATCTACATTGGCCGTTCTTCAGGCCGTGAGTTCGGCTTTGGGAACTAATATTCTTTTTTGAACCTTCAACTGCTATTTAAAAATAATTCCTGAACTAATCTAAATCTGTCAAAACAATGAGCAAATCGAAAGGCAACTTCTTCTATGATAAAGTGATGCCAAAAATCTACGGTATCGGGGCTGCGGTAGTAATTGTTGGTGCCTTGTTTAAAATTCTTCACTTAGACGGAGCCAATGAAATGTTGATTGTAGGGTTGGGAACAGAAGCGGCTATTTTCTTTTTAAGTGCCTTTCAGCCAAATCCGCATGAGCCAGAGTGGGAGCGTGTGTATCCTCAATTGAGAGATGATTATGACGGCCCGCTTCCTACAGTGCCCGCTGCTACGAACAACGCCTCTTTAACCGGAGATCTTGATAAGATGCTGCGTGACGCTAATGTAACCCCGGCCACCATTGGGTCATTAGGTCAAGGGTTGAACCGTCTGAGCGATACAGCCGCTAAAATGTCTGATATTGCAGATGCCACTGTGGCTACCAATGAGTACACTACCCGTGTAAGAGCTGCGGCTGGTTCTTTAGACAGAATCAACGAAGCGTACGGTGCAACAGTTGAGGCCGTGTCTCACATGGCAAACGCCACGAAAGATGCCCAAGCCTACCATGCCCAGGTTCAGAACATTACTAAAAATCTGGGTGCCTTGAACGCTGTATATGAAATGGAGTTACAGGATGCGAACAGCCACCTGAAGTCAATGAATAAGTTCTACGGTAGCCTGACCATGGCTATGGAGAACTTGACAGACGCCAGCCGTGATACAGAGCAATTCAAAGAAGAGGTAGCAAATCTTACCAAGAACCTGCATTCTTTGAATAACGTGTACGGTAACATGTTGAATGCCATGAGAGGGTAACCTCTGTCCTTCCCTATACAATATAAGTTTAACTACAAAGTAAACCCTATAAGGATACTATGGCTGGAGGAAAAGAAACGCCACGGCAGAAGATGATCGGGATGATGTATCTCGTTCTGACTGCGCTGCTGGCCTTGAACGTAAGCTCTGCGATACTTCTAAAATTCCAATTTATTGATGAAAGCCTGATGGAAGTAAACCGTAATACGGTTTCTGACAACAGCAACGTAGTGAAAAGCATCGCATCATCTGTCGCAAAAGCTGGGAACAGACCCGCCGATGCCAAAGTGGTAGAGCAGGCTGATCAGGTTCGGAAGCAAACGGCTGAAATGGTGAGCTACCTGCGTGGCTTGAGAGATGAATTGGAAAAAGCATCAGGTGGAAAAGACGCTGAAACCGGCAACTACATTAACCCTGAGGCTAACGAGATTGTCAATGAAGTGATGATTGGCGGCACCAAGAAAGGCAAGGGCTATGAATTGGAGCAGAAACTAAACGGATATGCTTCCTTTCTGCGTCAGTTCAATACTGGTGTTCCAGAGAGAATAGCAATGAGCGGTGCGCAAGACCCTAGAGTGAAAAACAACCAGGATCAGCGGAAGAAAGACTTTGCCCAACTGAACTTTGAAGAAACCCCAATGGTAGCAGCCTTGGCTACGCTAGCGCAAAAGGAATCTGAGGTTTTGAAGTATGAAGCGGAGACTCTTTCTCAATTAGCCCAAAAAGTGGGTGCAGATATAATCAAGTTTGAAAATATCTTCGCCATGGCAAGTGCCGAGTCTAAGACTGTAGCGGCTGGTACTAAATACAAAGCTGAAATGTTCTTAGCGGCTTCTTCTGATGCCGTATCACCTACCATGTCGGTAGATGGACGTTCAATTCCGGTAAAAGCTGGGAAAGGTCAGATTGAATTTACGGCCACTGCCGGTAATTATGATGCAGAAGGCAATGCTAAGAAAACCTGGAAAGGTCAGGTACGTTTCCGTCAACCAAGTGGAAAAGATACAGTCTTTACTGTGACTCAAGAATATGTAGTGGCCAAGCCTGTAATGCAAATTCAGTCAGCCTCTATCAACTCTTTGTACTTCAACTGCGGAAACGAACTCAGTGTTCAGGTGCCTGCTTTGGGAGCGACGTATGATCCAGCTTTCTCAGCTTCTGGGGCAACAGTGGTAAAAGGAGCTAAAAAAGGCTTCCTGACTATTATCCCTACCAGCAGACAGGTAAAACTGAACGTGAGCAGCGGGGGGAATTCTATTGGCTCCCAGGATTTTACTGTGAAACTAGTGCCAAGACCGCAGGTAGTAGCGTATGCCAATGGCAGACCAGTTGACATTGTAAAGGGGATGGCAGCCCCAGGCCCAAGGGTTTTGGAAATCAGAGCTATTGCTGATGAAAGCTTTAAGAACCAATTACCTAAAGATGCGCGTTACAGAGTAACCGAGTATGTGGTGTACCTGGTGCGGGGGAACCGCCCTGCCGGTCAGGTGCCAGGAAATGGACCTACAGTAAACATCTCATCACTGGCTGCCCAGGCTCGTCCGGGAGATCGTCTTGCCATTGATGTAAGAGAGGTACGCCGAATGAACTTCCGTGATCAGCAGGAGGTTGTTCCTTCTGATGGATCAAGCATCAGCATTCAGCTTAATTAAGAAAGTAATTACATAGTACCATGAAGAAGTTAGTTGTTTTGGGATTGGCTGGATTGCTTAGCATTCCAATGGTAGGTACGGCGCAAAAACGTACTACAAAGAAAGCTACCACAACGCAGTCAAAAACCCAGTCTAATGCTGCGGCCCAAGCGGCGCAAGAGAAGGCTCGTCAGGAGGAGTTGGCACGTCAGCAAGAAGCTCAGAAGCAATCTGAGCAGGCGCAGCTCCTGATGACTACTTCTGCGGCGGCGAACCCTTCTGCCCGTCCTATTTCTCCTTCAGACGTCATGTTTAAGAAGACGGTATGGCGTGCCATTGACTTGAGAGAGAAGCAGAACAAACCCATGTTCTCTAACGGCAAACAGATTTCTAAATTAATTGTAGATGCTGTTAAACGTGGAGAGCTGCAGGCTTACCGTTCAGATACACTGGTGACTCCCATTTCTGCTCAGGAATTTCTGGCCAACATGACGCCTGCTGAATCTGGAGGGGGATTAACTGAGGCTGAAAAGGCTGCTGGTTTTGATGCACCTGCCGCTGATGACGGGTGGGGAGCTCCAGCTCCTAAGAAGGGTGGTAAATCAACAGCCGCTGCAGCACCAGCTCCTGTTGTTTCAAATGAGCTTCTTCCTAATGAGCTGTACAAGATGGAGCTGAAAGAAGACGTTGTGTTTGATAAAAAACGCTCACGTCTGTACCATGATATTCAAGCTTTAACGCTTATCATGCCTGCAAAGTACAACAGCTTAGGTTTTGAGAAACCTATTGCCTCTTTCAAGTTCAGTGACCTGGTGAGAGTGTTCAGAGCACACCCTGAAGAAGCGGTATGGTTCAATGAACAAAATAATTCGCAGCATAAGAACCTGGCAGATGCTTTTGATCTATGGTTGTTCAGCTCTTATATCACTAAAGTTTCTAACGTAAATGATGCTCGCTTAGATGAGGTATACGGAACTGGCAAAAAAGGTCTCCTAGCTGCTCAGCAAGCAATGGAAGAAATGATTGAGTGGGAATATAGCCTGTGGAGCTACTAACCTGTTAGCATGTTATAAAATAAGAAAGGAGGCCTAACGCCTCCTTTCTTATTTTATAAATCTCCCATTTTGCTGGCTACATCGGCTACTAGGTTCAAAAAAAAGAACCCGCGCTCCCTACTTTACAATTGACCAAGCAGATGACTTCCGGGAATACATGAATACCGCTGCGGCACTATTGCTCTACAAGTGCCGCAGGTTGTAAAACCCGCAAACCCAAGTTCGGGCGAACAGCCGCAGCAAATGTAAAGTCCTTTCTCTCTGATAGAGGTATAATATGGAATGGGTGGGGCATAGGAAATATTATTGTACCTCAGCCATGCGTGCACCGGCAGGTAAATACCCGTCTTTATGAGCTTCTCCCGCTACCTTAATACTCGTTTGGGTGCCTCTTAAGTGAGATTTCCCCTTTGCCCCCTTCCATGGGAAAGGTAGCGTTAGTAGCACGGAAGTAACTTCCGCGCCATAGAGGGCAAAAGAGATGCGGGGCAGCCGACTTATGGTAGTTGCAAACTGTTGCCATGATAGATACAGTTTAAATATCTTTAACCTGTATCTTCTTTTACCACTCCTGCTGTTGCTACTCCCTATTAATCCTCACTTCTGTCAGAAGCTATCTCATAATTAGGAAGCTTGAAACATCTGTTCTGTTTTTGGCCTGTTTTCAGGAAAACAGGCCAAAACAGAGGTCACCCTACCCGTGCAAAACCTAGCACTTTAATCAGACATGTATGGGACAGATTCTACTTATTTCTGCTGCTGGCACCTCTGTTAATTAGCACTTCTGTCTCTGGCTGATTGCGCAGCACGGGCTCGCCACAGGCCAGCGGAACAGCAGCGGTTACCTGCAGAGACAGACAAAAGAAGAGGAGCTGATCAGAAGAGGAACCCAAACTGATTCTGGCGGTGGTGAGCGCCTCTGTTACTACGGTGCCGAAGGCGTAGTTTTAACAGCAGTGTGAGCGCCAGGACGGGGCCCCTCGGCCGTGAGCGCTTACCGGTAAAGAAGAAACAACACAGCTATTAAACCACCGCGTCAAACGACAAAGCCAGGGGAAACAGCAGACTATTCACCGCCAAAAGTGGACTACACATACTTGCCGCTCTTCTTACCATAAGAGCCCCAAACCACACATTTTAACAACAGGAGCAACTTCTAAAAGAGCAGCAGAATCTACACATCAGCAGAAACTACATTTAAAGCTTCTGTTTTAGGGCTGTTTTCTGAAAAACAGCCCTAAAACAGAAGAACGAAAAAAATACGTTTATTTGCTTTGGCTGAAATAGTTGCGTAAGATCTGGGCTTTGCTCTTCCCTACTTCCACCTCTAACTCTTCTTGCGAAAGACTTGCTATTTTCTTTACAGATTTAAATTTACTTAAGAGCTTTTCTGCCGTAGCGGGCCCCAGGCCTTTAATTTGGGTAAGTTCAGTCTGCAAAGTACCGGCGTCACGTCTTGAGCGGTGGAATGTAATGGCAAAACGGTGCGCTTCATTACGTAGCCGTTGAATCAGTTTTAAAGATTCAGACTTCTTGTCAATGTAGAGAGGGAAGGAATCACCGGGATAAAAGATTTCCTCCAGCCTTTTGGCAATACCCACTATGGCTACCTGCCCATAGATGCCCAGGTCTTTCAGGGCTTTCACGGCCATGCCCAGTTGTCCTTTTCCACCATCAATGATGACAAGCTGGGGCAGAGAAGCCCCTTCTTCCAAAAGCCGACGGTACCGGCGGGTGACCACCTCATACATTGAGGCAAAGTCATCTGGCCCAACTACCGTTTTGATGTGGAAGTGACGGTAATCCTTTTTAGAGGGCTTGGCGTTCCTGAAGCATACCATAGAGGCCACCGGGTTATCTCCCTGAAAGTTGGAGTTGTCAAAGCACTCAATATGCTTAGGAAGCTCTGTGAGGCGAAGGTCCCGTTTCATGGTCTCCATGATGCGCACCTCACTGCTGTCTTTACTCTTGTCTTGCATGCTTTCGCGCTCTTTGCGCAAGTACAAGGCATTTTTAAGCGAGAGGTTCAGCAGTTTGCGCTTATCGCCTATCTGGGGTACCGTAATGGTGATGCTATCAAGCGGCAACTGCAGGTCATCTATGTTTACCAGTATCTCCTTGGCTGTACTCTCATAGTCTGCGCGCAGCTGCATAATCATAGATGCCAGAATATCCTGATCTGTTTCTTCCAGTTTTTTCTGCAGCTCCAGCGACTGGGTAGATATAATAGAGCCGTTCATCACCTTCAGGTAATTGAGAAATGCGCATTTCTCATTTGAAGTAATGGTGAAGACATCAATGTTGGTAAGGGTATTGCTGACTACAGTAGACTTAGATTGGAAATCATCCAACAGGTCAAGTTTCTGCTTATACTGGTGCGCCAGTTCATACTGGTACTCTGCCGCAGCTGCAGACATCTTCTCTTTGAAGTAATTCTTGGCTACGGCCATATTACCAGAGAGAATGTTCTTGATCTGCTGTATGTGCTGGTTGTATTCTTCCTCCTCATACAATCCTTCACAGGGGCCTTTGCAGTTGCCAATGTGGTACTCCAGGCAAACCTTGAATTTACCACTCTGAATATTGACAGGGCTCAGGTTGTAGCTGCAGGTACGTAAGGGGTACAGGGACCTGATCAGTTCCAGCACCACGTACATACTGGTCACACTAGGGTAGGGGCCAAAATAACGGGAGCCGTCATTGATCTTGTTGCGCGTGCTCAGAACGCGGGGAAAGCGCTCATTGGTAATACACAGGTACGGGTATGTCTTACCATCCTTCAGCAGAATATTGTATTTGGGCTGATGCTGCTTGATAAGGTTGTTCTCCAGGAGGAAAGCATCTGCCTCACTGTCTACAATGGTAAACTCTACCCGTTTGATCTGGGAGATGAGCTTGAGCGTCTTCTTGTTGTGCTGGTTAGAACGGTTGAAGTAGCTGCTCACCCGTTTTCTGATGTCAACGGCTTTACCCACATAGATAATGCCTTTGTCATCATAGAACTTGTAGATACCCGGCCGGTGCGGCAAGTGTTTTAACTGCTCCTTCAGTGTTTCCTCAACAGCCATATGCTTCTGCTTCCCTTAAAATTTCTGCTCGTCAACGTTTTCTGGCAACGTTAAGATTTGCTCTTGTTGTACGGAATCAGCGGGGGCAGGGCCATTGTTATAGGTATTGCAGTTGATTTCTACTGAAAGCGAGGCTGGTTTAGGGAAGGGTGCCTTAGAGACATTCAGGTTTTTATCTGCATACACTTTCTGCATGAAATACGCATAAATAGGCAACGCTAATTTATTACCCTGGCCATAGGCCGCACTCCGGAAGTGGATACTGCGGTCTTCACCGCCTACCCAAACCCCGGCTGCTAAATCTGGGGTAATCCCCATAAACCAGGCATCTGATTGGTTAGACGTGGTTCCGGTTTTAGCCCCAATCTCATTTTTCAAACCATACCTGTGGCGCAAACCGTAATAGGAGGTACCACCCCGTATGTCAGCCCCCGCTTGCAGCATGTGTACCATGAGGTAGGCGGTCTCCTCATTTAAAGCCTCTACGGTTTTAGGGGCAAATTCCTGTAACACGTTGCCGTTCTTATCTTCAATGCGAAGCAGGTACTGTGGCTCTGTCCAGACACCTTTGTTCACAAAGGTACCGTAGGCACCCACCATGTCATAAAGAGTCACATCATCAGAGCCCAGCGCCAAAGAGGCGTATGGGTTCAGCTTAGTAGTAATACCGAGGCGCTTGGCGGTGCTCACCACTTCCTCAGGCCCCAGTTTCTTCATTAAGAACGCGGTAATGGAGTTCACAGAAAAGGCCAGTGCCTGACGCAAAGTAAGTTTTTTGCCAGAATATGTTCCTTCGCTGTTTTTGGGAGTCCAGGGAACGCCGTCTTCATTAATGATGGTGACAGGGGCATCTACCACTTCATAGCAAGGTGAATAGCCCTTTTCAATGGCAGTGGTGTAGACAAATGGTTTGAACGTAGAACCGGGCTGGCGCGCGCCTTGTTTCACGTGGTCATATTTGAAGTACTTGTAATTAGTCCCCCCAACCCAGGCCTTAATGTGACCGGTCAAGGGGTCCATTGCCATAAAGCCCGCCTGCAGGTAATGTTTGTAATAGCGCAATGAATCCATAGGGCTCATGAGCGTGTCACGCTCACCACTCCAGGAAAAGACCTTCATGGGCACTTTCTCATTCAGGTAGAACTTGATAGAATCTTCATTTCCGTCATACTGTTCTACCAGGCTCTTATAGCGGGCGGTGCGTTTAATCTGATCCTGAAGGAAGCCTTTAATTTCGCGGCCGTTCTCATCAATCCAGGGGCTTTTGCCTTTAAACTGCCGGAAGAATTCTTTCTGCATCACTTTCATGTGCTGCTCTACCGCCGCCTCTGCGTGCTGCTGCATGCGGGCATTGATGGTGGTGTAAATCTTGAGCCCGTCAGAATACAGGTCATAGCCGTTCTCCTTGGCCCACTTTACCAGGAACTTGCCCATCTCTGTCCTGAAATAGGGGGCTAAGCCTTTGTTCTGGTTTTCAACATTCAGGTTAAGGGCAATAGGTTTGGCTGTGGCTGCCGTATAGGTGGGCTCGTCAATGAAATTATATTTGTGCATCTGGTCCAGAACCGTATTGCGGCGGCTCAGGGACCGTTCTGGGCGGGAAACTGGGCTATAGTAGGAGGGGCCTTTTAATACTCCCACCAAGGTGGCGGCCTCTTCCACGGTTAAATCTTCCGGGCTCTTATTGAAGAAGGTTCTGGCGGCTACTTTTATCCCAAATGCGTTGCTGCCAAAATCTACGGTGTTCAGGTACATGAGCAGGATCTCCCGCTTGGTATAAGACCGCTCCAGCTTAATAGACATGATCCATTCTTTGGTCTTGATGATCAGCATGCGCAGACCTGGCACCCCGCTGAGCAAACCATCATTCAGGTCTTCACGGGTCCGGAAGAGGTTGCGGGCCAATTGCTGGGTGAGGGTACTGGAGCCACGGTCCTGCTTGCCCGTGAGCTGATAGTAGGGTACCGCCAGGGTGCCCTTAAAGTCTATGCCGGAGTGTTCCTCAAACCGGATGTCTTCTGTGGCAATGAGGGCGTCAACCAGGTGTTTGGGCAATTGCTCATAAGTAACAGGGCTACGGTTCTCCCGGAAGTATTTGCCCAGCAGCTGGCCGTCTTCTGAATACACCTCAGAGGCTAGCTCACTTTTAGGGTTCTCCAGTGTTTTCAAGTCTGGCAGGTCGCCAAAAAGGTTCAGGAAGTTAATGCTGACGGCAAAAATGTACAGCAGGAAGAACACAAACCCTCCGGCAAAGAGGATCCAAAGCCCCGAAATGATCTTCCGGTACTTATTTGAAGGCGATGATGACATCTTATTGGTAATTTTTTTCAAAGAAGGCTACATACTGCTCAATATCCCGCAATTGCTGAAGCGCCGCGAGGTTGGCATCTGAGATAACAAAGGTAGCAAATTTCGGGCCTTTTATAGAAGCAAGCGGGGAGCTGCGGGCCGTTTGTAATTTAGCGTACTGCTGACTGCCTTTAAAATCTGGGAAGGGGGTTATCACAAGCAAGACCGTACCCTCATTAAAGGGCAGCGTAGTTATTGTAAGGTTCTTACGAGGGTGAAACCTGCTGTTGTACTGTTCAAACCCTTTGATGAGCTGACTCAGGGCAAGGGTATCTGCTGAATGGGCTACTACAAACGAGTGCCGAGCGGTGAGATCAGCTTTGTATTGGGGCAGAACGGCCACTGGTGCGGCAGGGGCCGCGGGTTCTGGAGCCTTTGCCAGTTCGCCGCTCTCATAGCGCTGGTGCAGGGTTAGAAACTCTTTGGCTTTAGGCAGAAGCTTGCTCTCTGGGTATTGTTGGATAAACTGCTCCAGACCAGCCTTGAACGTGTCTGCGGGTTGGGTGCGGCCCACTATCATTGTTCGCAGAAAGGCTACCTGGTCCGGAATGTCGTTTCCGGGGTATTTTTCTGAAAGTTGGTCTAAAACAGCATTGGCCGGGGCATACGCCTCTGTGTTATACAGCACAAACGCAGAGTCATAAAGGGCATGGGCGGCCGCATTCTCTGCAGAATAGGTGCGCAGGAAGTCAGGCTGATCAATGAGCTTGGTATACTTAGACGTAGGAAAACGCTCCCGCAGCGCGGCGGCATATTTCTGGGCAGCCTCTGTTTGTTGCAGGGCATTGGCCATCACGTACAGGCTGTAATACACCTCTGAGGCATGTGACGAAGCGGGAAAACGGCGCAGCAGGGTTTCAAAAGTGCTAATAGCCTCTTCAGGCTCCCTGAGCCGCTGCTGGTAAATATTGCCCAGTGTGAAATAGGCTTCTTCCAGACGGGTGTTAGACGCCTGCTGCTGTGCCGGGGTAAGCGGAATCGCCGCTAGGTACTCAGCCTGTTTTTGAGCATTTGCTTCGGCCAGGGCCACACTGTCAACTCCGGCTACGGTCTGTACGCCAGCTGTCAACCCTATGCTGCCAGAGAGGGCGGCCATGCGGCGCCAGTTGTCCTGGAGTGGCCGTTCACCCCAGGTGCGGAGGAAATCGTTGCGGGCGTTGGCTATGACTACCGGGTTGTCATAGTACCAGGTGCCGCCTTGCGTGCCAAAGCCGGCGGCAGGTCCTCTGGAGGCGGCGGTGCCGGTGGCGCCAGGGGCTGCGGCGGCCTGAGCGGCCAGGCGCTGCGCTTCCTGCTCATTGGCAATCTGCTGGGCTACACGCTGCGCCCGCTCCTCTGTTCCTAAACGTGCCAGGGCCTGCAGACTGTCTTCGGTTCTGATGATGTCCAGTTGCTGCACAAAAGCCGTTAAGACGGTTTTCCGGTCAGTTAATTCTTCATAGCCCAGAGCGGTAGAGGGCAATAGCTGAAGGGTGCTGTCATAGTATGCCTGCGCCAACTTGTATTGCTCCAGATGCTCATAATGAATCTGGGCCGTGAGCAGGTAAGAATACGCCTTCTGGTTTCTGTTGGTGGTAGAGGCGGCGGTAGACTGCTTGAGATAGCCTAACGCGTCCTGGTACTCGTTCTGGCGCAGCTGAAGCTTTGCCAGGTCATAGTAGATTTTATCCAGGTACTCTTTGTTTTTTTCGTCTTTGGCCAGTTTGAACAGGAAAGACTCAATTTCTTCTTTGGCTTTGGCGTCTTTCAGCTCTGTGACCTGCGCCAGGTTCAGCTGCGCGTAGAAGCCCAGCTCATAGGGCGGGTTCTTTTTAAGGATGCGGGCATAGTGCGGGTACGCCTTGTCATCCTGGTTGGTGGCCTGGTACAGCTGCCCCAGTATGAACCTGATTCTGGACTCCTGGTCTTTCGCCTTCGCAAACGGGACGGCCCTTTCCAGGTTTTCAATCACCACCGGCAGGGTATTCTGCTCACTGGCAAGTTGCGCCCTGGTCAGCAGAAGCGCCAGGCCATTCTCCTCATTCATGCGTTCCTTTCTGAACAGTTCAGAGACCGAGATGGCCGCATCATAGTCTTTCTGCCGCAGGTAGGTGCGCATCAGCCAGACCAGGGCCTCATGCCTGGCATGGCGGTCTTTACCGGTGGTCTGCACAAACCGGAACGCTTTAATGGCTTCTATTTCTTCGCCCTGATAGTAACGGGCTTTGCCAATAAGCACGTAGCAGTCATCTACCCATTTAGATTTAGGGTGGCGGGCAATAGGAAAGGACGCGCGTTTGATAACTTCCTCAAGGTCTGGCTGCAGCGTTTTCAGGACCGTGGTGTCCAGCGGCGGAAGAATGTCTAGAATGCGGTTGTAGTCATTCACGTGGGCCGCCTCTATTTTGGCCTCTACTTCCTTCATTTTCTCCCGCGCCAGAAAGTACCCGTTGTACCGGGCATTGAGGTTATGGAACCGCCGCCCCAAAAAGCCGGTGCTGTCAGGGGAACAGCCAGCCAGAAGGGGAACTAAGAAAATAAAAAGAAGAAAACGTGTCTGCTTCAACGTAAAAGGAATATGGATCAACAGTAGAACTGTACGCTGCAAGATTTATTTTAAAGAACACCTTCTATTTCAGCCTGTAGCACAACGCTTTACCCTGCTCTGCCCGTACTGTAAAAGACATAAGAAGCAAATTTACAATTTTTTAGGCTCTTGCTACCATACGTAAATAGCTGCGCTGCAGATAAAGTAAGGTAGGCCAACTCCTGTAAAAAAAAAGCTGTTTCTGGCCTGTTTTCTGAAAAACAGGCCAGAAACAGAAAATATAATGACGCATTAAAGAAGTGGCTTACACGCTTATGCCCGCAGCTTGGTGCGTTTTCGGCCTGTTTTGGCCAAAACAGGCGAAAACAGAAAATTGGAAATCGGCGCGGTGTGCGTAGCTTTGTCCTCTGTATTCCAAAACCCTACTGCCATGGAACCTAACCAGAAGCCTTTGAAGGAAGAGGAAGAATCAAACGTGAAGCCCTACCTGAAGTATTCTGGATTGGCTTTTCAGATGATTGCCATCATGGGGGTGGCGGCGTTTGGCGGCCGGAAACTAGACGCCTATTTCCAGAACCAGACACCCTGGTGGACGCTGGCGCTGCTGGTGGTTGCGGTGTTTGCCTCCATGTACTCAGTAATAGTATCTCTCACCAAGAAGAAGTAAGCGTGAAGTTTATACGGGGAATGGTAGTGGTGACCGGTGTGCTGGTATTGGTGGCAAGCGCACTGCAGGCGTTTACCGGGTTTGAGGTGGTGCACCCGTACATCTGGTGGCTGCTGGCGTTCTTTGTGTTTGTGACCGGCTTTGCCCACTACCTGGCCAATATGGGGCTGAAGTTTGACGCAGAGCACCTGGCCGCGTTCTATTACACCTCTATGGGGGTGCGCATGCTGTTCTCAATAATAGCAATTTTTGTATATAGATATTTCCATGAGGAACGGCTGGTGCAATTTGTGTTAAACTTTTTCGCCCTTTATTTTATTTATACCGCATTTGAAATCTACGCATTGTTGAGTAACTTGCGCCGAAATTCAAAAAAGCATGCCTAGGGCAATGCGTTTACATAAAATGTGTTGCTTTTAAATCGCTCTTAATGAAGAAGATACTCGTTTTCCTGTTTGCTTTGTTTACTTTTTCTGCCCAAGCGGCAGAATCAGCCGAAGGTGAGAAATTCAGCCCCGGTGATATGATCATGCACCACGTGGGGGATGATTATACCTGGCATTTCGCTGATGGTGTTGTGTTGCCGTTGCCGGTAATATTATATGGCGAGGGCAAGTTGGATGTTTTTATGTCATCTAACTTTTATGATGAACATCATCAGTTGAAGCCCTACAAAGGCTATGTGATGGAGCACGGGCATATTTACTATGCCAATGAAGAAGGTGAGCCAAAGGTGGTAGAGGGGGAGAACGGTGAGGAAAAACACGCGGCCCCTTTAGATTTGTCTATCACCAAAAACGTGGCTTCCATGTTTGTGAGCGTGCTGCTGTTGTTCCTGGTGTTCTTCTCTATAGCCGGGGCGTACAAAAAACGCAGAGGGCAGGGGCCAAGAGGGGTTCAGTCTTTCTTTGAGCCTATCATCATCTTTATTCGCGATGAGATTGCAAAAACCAACATTGGGCCTAAGTATGAGCGGTTTATGCCCTACTTGCTCACTATCTTCTTCTTTATCTGGTTCAATAACCTGTTGGGCTTGATCCCGGGCGGTGCTAACTTGACCGGTAATATTGCCGTTACGTTGGTGCTTGCGTTGATGACTTTGTTGATCACTGTGTTTAGTGGGAACAAATCCTACTGGGGGCATATTTTCAATACGCCGGGTGTTCCGTGGTGGCTGAAATGGGGTATTCCTATTATGCCATTGGTAGAGGTGATTGGTATTTTTACCAAGCCTTTCTCTCTCATGGTGCGTCTTTTTGCCAACATTACGGCCGGGCACATCATTATTCTTAGCTTGTTCAGCCTAATCTTTATTTTTGAAAGCGTAGCCATTGGTCCTGTGAGTGTGGCATTTGCTACCTTTATGAACTTTTTGGAGCTGTTTGTGGCTTTACTGCAAGCGTATATCTTTACCCTGCTGTCTGCCATGTACTTTGGCGGGGCGGTAGAAGAGCATGACCACCATGATGATATGGGCCACGGCGACGCCCCGTATGCGGTAGACGCCCACCATTAATATTTGAATTCCTTTTTTTAACTATATATATCTACTACTATGTTGTTAGCATTATTGCTTCAAGCTTTTTCAGAAGGTGCTGGTTTAGCTATCATGGGTGCCGGTATCGGTGCTGGTTTAGTTGCTCTTGGCGCTGGTCTGGGTATCGGTAGAATCGGTGGCTCTGCCATGGAATCTATCGCAAGACAACCAGAAGCTGGTGGTAAGATCCAGACTGCAATGATCATTGCTTCTGCTCTTATTGAAGGTGTGGCCCTGTTTGGCGTGGTTGTTTGCCTTCTGATTTCTTTCATTCGCTAAGAATGAGTTTTATCGCATCTCCCGTCCTGACGATTGGTCTGGACCGGGAGACGCGATAAAAAAAGTGTAGTAGAGTCAATAGTTGAGAGAAGCGTTTCTCTGGAAAAATAAACATTGTAAGATGAATCCGTTAGTAACCCCAGGTATTGGTTTACTTTTTTGGCAAGTGGTTACCTTCTTGCTGGTGCTGTTCCTGTTGTCTAAGTTCGCCTGGAAGCCTATCATGGCAGCCCTGCGCGAGCGCGAAGCGAACATTGACCATGCGTTGAGCATGGCTGAAAAAGCCAAGCTGGAAATGCAGTCTCTGAAAGCAGACAATGAGCGTCTGTTAAATGAAGCCCGTGCAGAACGCGAGCGCATCTTGAAAGAAGCTACTGAAGCGGCTAACCACCTGGTGGAAGGTGCGCGGGCCAAAGCCAATGAAGAAGGCCAGCGCATGATTGAAAATGCGCGTCTGTCAATTGAAAATGAGAAGAAAGCAGCGTTGACTGAGGTGAAAAACCTGGCGGCTACTTTGTCAATTGATATTGCAGAGAAACTGATCAAGCGTGAGCTGCAAGATGAGCAGGCGCAACGCGCGTTGGTTCAGAGCTACTTGCAGGAGGCTAACTTAGGCTAAGACGTAAGAACAGGCGAGCGGCTTCCCGCCCCAAAAGTGGAAGCAAATCGTTTTAACCCACGCAAGAGAAAGAAATGTCAGACGAAAGAGTTGCCTCCCGGTACGCCAAGTCTCTGCTAGAACTAGCCCAGGAAAAAGGGTCACTGGAGAAAGTATACCAAGATATGCTTTCCTTCACCAAGACCTTGAGCGGAAGCCGTGACTTGAGCCTAGTACTGCGCAACCCGATTATAAAACATGATAAGAAGCTTGCCATCCTCACTTCCCTCTTTGGGAATAGCATGACTGAGCTTACCATGGCCTTCTTTAGAATTGTAACCCAGAAGAACCGCGAAGAGATTCTGGAGTCTGTGGCAACAGAGTTTGTGAAACAGTACAATAATATCAAAGGCATCCAAAAAGCAACGGTAACCACTGCCGTGCCTCTCACCCCAGAGTTGCGGGCTACCTTCCAGAAGATGGTGGTAGACCGTACAGGAAAAACGGTAGAGTTACAAGAAGTGGTAGACCCGGCTGTAGTGGGCGGGTACGTACTGCGCATTGGCGATCTGCAACTAGACAACTCGGTTCGCAGCAACGTGCAGAAATTGAAAAATAAGTTTAAAGAAAATCCATACATTACTAAACTATAATCATGGCAGAAGTTAGACCTGATGAAGTATCAGCGATTTTAAGAGAACAGCTGTCAAACTTCAGAACCGAAGCTGAACTGGAAGAAGTTGGTACGGTGCTGCAAGTGGGTGACGGTGTTGCTCGTATCTACGGCTTATCTAAGGCGCAGTCTGGTGAGTTGTTAGAGTTCGAAAATGGTCTGCAAGCCCTTGTTCTTAACTTAGAGGAAGACAATGTGGGTGCGGTATTGTTGGGTGACTGGAGCGACGTTAAAGAAGGCGATACAGTTAAAAAAACAAATAAAATTGCCTCTGTAAGAGTAGGTGATGGCATGGTAGGCCGCGTGGTGAACACCCTTGGTCAACCAATTGACGGCAAAGGCCCATTAGTGGGTGAGCTGTATGAAATGCCCATTGAAAGAAAAGCACCAGGCGTTATCTACCGCCAGCCGGTAAATGAGCCTATGCAAACCGGTATCAAAGCCATTGACTCTATGATTCCGATTGGCCGTGGCCAGCGGGAGTTGATCATTGGTGACCGCCAGACTGGTAAAACCGCCGTGGCCATTGATACCATCATCAACCAGGGCGAGTTCTTTGAAAGAGGCGAGCCTGTCTTCTGTATCTACGTAGCCATTGGCCAGAAAGCCTCTACCGTAGCGCAGATTGTAAACGCGTTGGAAGCAGGTGGCGCTATGCGTTACACCGTGGTAGTAGCCGCTCCGGCTGCTGACCCAGCCCCAATGCAGTTCTACGCACCGTTCACGGGTGCTGCTATTGGTGAGTTCTTCCGTGATACCGGCCGTCCTGCGCTGGTAGTATATGATGACTTGTCTAAGCAGGCCGTTGCTTACCGTGAAGTGTCTCTGTTGCTTCGTCGTCCGCCAGGGCGTGAGGCGTACCCAGGTGACGTATTCTACCTTCACTCCCGTTTACTGGAGCGTGCCGCTAAGATCAACGCCTCTGACTCTATTGCGCAAGACATGAACGACTTGCCAGAGTCTATCAAGCACTTGGTGAAAGGTGGCGGGTCTTTGACCGCTCTTCCCATCATTGAGACCCAGGCTGGTGACGTTTCTGCCTATATCCCAACCAACGTGATTTCTATCACAGACGGTCAGATCTTCTTGGAAACCAATCTCTTCAACTCTGGTATCCGTCCTGCTATCAACGTAGGTATCTCGGTGTCCCGCGTGGGTGGTTCTGCCCAGATCAAATCAATGAAGAAAGTGGCCGGTACCTTGAAGCTGGATCAGGCGCAGTTCCGTGAGTTGGAAGCCTTCGCTAAATTTGGTTCTGACCTTGATGCCGCTACCAAATTGACCATTGAGCGTGGCCGCAGAAACCTAGAGGTTCTGAAGCAGCCTCAGTTTGCTCCAGTGGCGGTAGAAGATCAGGTAGCTATGATCTACTGCTGTACCAACGGTCTGATTGATGATGTTCCGGTTAACGAGGTGCGTACTTTTGAGAAAGATTTCACCATGACCTTAAACGCGCAGCACCGTCCAGTGTTAGATGCGTTGAGAGCTGGTAAATTTGATGATTCCATCACTGATGTGTTGAAATCAGTAGCTCGTGATTTAACGGCGAGATACCGTAAATAATTAAAATCAACAGGAGGAGAGCATTGGTAAGAGCCGTGCTCTTCTTTCTCTGTTCATACTTGACTAACTATTAATGGCTAGTTTAAAAGAAGTACGTAACCGAATCGTTTCTGTAGGCTCCACGCAGCAGATCACCAAAGCCATGAAAATGGTGGCGGCGGCTAAATTGCGCCGGGCTCAGGATAACATCATTCGTATGCGCCCATACGCCCAGCGGCTGAACAATATTTTGACTAACCTTTCCAGCGTACAGGGAGAGGCGGGGCAGAATGTGTATGCGCAGAAACGTGACGTGCAGCGGGTGTTGATCATTGCCGTTACCTCAGACAGAGGGTTGTGCGGTGCCTTCAACAGCAACGTTATGAAAGCGGTCAACAACCTGATCAATGAGCGCTACAGAGACCTGCAAGCGGCAGGGAATGTAGAGATCATGGCTATCGGGAAGAAAGGGCACGAGTATTTCCAGAAGCGTAACTTCACCATGCCCGGTGATTATACCGGCGTGTTTGGGAAGCTATCTTTTGAAACCGTACGGGTTGCCGCTGAAGAAGCCATGGAAGGGTTCAGAACCGGGTACTATGACCAGGTAGACATTGTCTACAACGAGTTCAAAAACGTGGCTACCCAAATCATCCGGACAGAGCAGTTCCTGCCTATTCAGGAGAGTGTGGAGGAGCAGGGGACGGCTCAAGCCGAGTCTGACTATATTTTTGAACCTTCTAAAGAGGAGATTCTGGAGCAGTTGATTCCTAAATCATTAAAGATTCAGGTGTATAAAGCTGTGTTAGAGTCTAACGCCTCTGAGCACGGTGCCCGTATGACTGCCATGGACAAAGCCACTGAGAATGCCGGTGAACTCCTGAAACAATTGAAACTTACCTATAACCGAACGCGCCAAGCGGCCATTACCACTGAGATCCTGGAGATTGTGGGTGGTGCAGAGGCGCTTGCAGCCGGAAGATAAGTTTAACCTATACCTCATACAGCAGCGCCCATTGATGAAATGGGCGCTTTGCTTTTATACCTATCCCATGTTACCTCCATATTAAATTTGGAGATGTTTGTTAAAATGGGTGGAGGTCTGGCAAAGCAAAGATATATTTACGTTTTTGAGCCGTTTTCAGAAAAATAGCTAATAAACGCAGGCCAAAACAACCAAAATGGGAAAAGGAACAAAGAAACTTTGGATTTTCTTCATAGCCATCTTGTTAGGGGGGCTTCCGGCAGAGGCACAGAAAAAGAAGAAGTCTGGGAGCCGCGTGCCTGAGCAGCCAAAGCTGGTGGTGGGGATTGTGGTAGACCAGATGCGGTATGATTATCTCTACCGCTATTGGGACAAATACTCCAATGAGGGCTTTAAGCGCCTGCTCCGGGAAGGGTTTAACTTCCGGGATAATCACTATAACTACGTTCCCACCTATACGGGGCCAGGGCATGCCTCTATCTATACGGGTACCACGCCTGCCTTTCATGGAATAGTGAGCAATGACTGGTACAACCGTGAAACCGGGCGCAATACGTACTGTGCCGAAGACAAAAGTGTTAAAACGGTGGGTAGTTCAAGTAAGGCAGGTGAGATGTCACCGGTCAACATGATTGCCTCTACCATTACAGATGAGTTGAAGCTGGCTACCAACCAAAAGAGCAAAGTGATTGGGTTAAGCTTAAAGGACAGAGGCTCTATTCTTCCTGCGGGCCATGCCGCCAATGCCGCTTACTGGTATGACGGTAGTAATGGCAGCATGATCAGCAGTACATATTACATGCAGGATTTACCTGAGTGGGTGAAAGCTTTTAATAAACGTAACCTGGCAGATCAATACCTGAGCCAGCCATGGACCACGCTGCGCCCCCTGGAGCAGTACACCGCCAGTACCGCAGATGATCAGCCGTTTGAAGGAACCTTTGCTGGGGAGCAGAAACCTGTTTTCCCCCATAATATTCCGGCTTACCGGGGTAAAACCTTTGACATGCTGCGCGCTATCCCGGCAGGCAACACCTATACAAAAGAATTTGCCGTTGAGGCCATCAAGGCAGAGAGCATGGGGAAAGGGGCTGTAACAGATTTCCTGGCTGTTAGCTTCTCCACCACAGATTATGTGGGGCATCAGTTCGGCCCAAATTCTATTGAGGTAGAAGATACTTACTTGCGCCTTGACCAGGATCTGGCTGATTTCCTGAAGTTTATTGACGGCCATCTGGGGAAAGAAAACGTTCTTGTCTTCCTGACGTCTGACCATGGCGGTGCCCATAACCCAACCTACTTGCAGCAATTGCGTATTCCGGCTGGTACCACCAATAACATAGTCATGGCTGACACCCTGGAGAAAAGGCTGAACCAAAAGTTTGGAAAAGCTGATTGGGTGAGTAAGTTTATGAACCAGCAGGTCTACCTCAACCATAACGTAATAGAGAGCAAAAAAGTAAACCTGATAGAGGTACAGGAGGAGGTTGCCAGAATTATGATGCTCTTCCCGGGAGTGGCCCGTGTGTTTACGGCAGATAACCTGCTCCGTAGTAATTGGACGGCCGGCCTGGGTATGATGGTGGAGAAAGGCTTCATGTACGCCCGCTCCGGAGATGTGATGGTGGTTCTGCAGCCCGGGTGGTATGACAACTATGGCCGGGCCGTAGTTAAAGGCACCAGCCACGGGAGTTCCTATGGCTATGACACCCATGTCCCGCTGCTCTGGTATGGCTGGCAAATACCAGCCGGTGAAACAACCGTAAGGACCCACATTACAGATATAGCCCCAAGTTTAGCCGCCTGGCTGCGCATTCAGGAGCCTAATGGCACCATGGGCCGTTCATTAGTAGAGTACGTCCGGAAATAAGGGTTTCTGGGCGAGAGGATAGATTAGATAAAAAAGTAAGATGTTAGAAACTTCACAAACCGCCAGCAATCCTTGGCATGATGTACATTACGGCGAAGATGCGCCAAAAGTGGTGACCGGTATTATTGAGATCCCCAAAGGGTCTAAAGCAAAATATGAGTTAGATAAAGACAGCGGCCTGCTTAAATTAGACCGCGTGTTGTTTTCAGCGGTACATTACCCCGCCAACTACGGTTTTATTCCGCAGACCTACTGTGATGACAAAGACCCGCTTGATATCCTGGTGCTCTGCTCTATTGATGTGGCCCCTATGTGCCTCATTGACGCCAAAGTGATTGGGGTGATGCAGATGATTGACAACAACGAGGAAGATGATAAAATCATTGCGGTTGCTGCCAATGATATGTCTGTGAAACACATCAATGACATCTCTGAGTTGCCTCCACACACCCTGTTGGAGATCCAGCGTTTCTTTGAAGACTATAAGAAGCTGGAGAACAAAGAAGTGATTGTAGAAAACTTCCTGGGCAGGGAAGATGCCTACCGCATTATTGAGCAAAGCATTGAGCTGTACAACACCACGTTCAGAGCCAACAGCTAAGCTGTAGGGAACAGAATACCAGAAACGCCGCTCTCCTGCAAAGGGGCGGCGTTTTTTATTGGAGACGCAAGAAAAATACCCCTTGTTTAAAATATTGTTGCACCTATATAGTTTACAGCCGTATTTTGCCTAGGTAGAGGCGTTCTCTCCAGACAGAAGATTTGCATGCGGTTTGCCCTGAACACCCTTAATTTTATTCTGTACAGTAACGTGTTCATCTCTGTTTGCGCAACGGGGCTGGTGTGGGAGACCTATCTGCTGAACCAGATGCCCATCTCACTGCGCATGGGGGGCATTGTCTTCTTCGCCACCTTGTTCGTCTATAACATAGACAGCCTGTTGCCTTACAAGTTCAACCAGGACGTGCCGCTCACGCCCCGTACCGAGTGGATTCAGAGCAACCGGCTGGTCTTGATGTCTGTGGCCCTGGCCAGTGCCCTTTGTACCTTTACCCTGTATTGGACCAGCCTCTTTGACCTCAACTTCTGGTTCCTCCTGCACCTGGTGGTAGTGGCGGGGCTTTATTCTGTACCTGTTATCCCAGACCGGGAAAACTACATTCCCCTGAGAGACATCCCGCTCCTGAAAGTATTCCTGATTGCTTATGTATGGTCAGCCATCACGGTGCAACTGCCCCTCATGGAAGCAGGGCAGGATCTGTTCTCCACTAACAGTTTGGTGTTGTTTGCACGCCGCTTTCTGTTCATCTTCGCGCTGACGCTGGTATTTGATATCAGAGATGTGCAAAAAGACGCGCTCACCGGTACTGTGACTTTCCCGGTAAAATTTGGGATAGAACAGACCAAGCGGCTGGCATTGCTGTCACTGTTCTTGTTCGCGCTGTTGCTGCCCGCCGGGCTGTCTGTTCCGGAGCGGCTGGCCTTGGGGCTTTCTGGGGTTGGGGCGGCACTGGTGGTTTGGTATGCCCATGAAACCCGTTCACCTTACTACTTCCTCATTCTAGCTGATGGCATGATGCTTGTCCAGTTCCTGCTGGTGTGGCTGGTGCTGTAACCAAAAGGCGTTTCTGGCCTGTTTTTCTGAAAACAGGCCGAAAACAGGAATACTACTTTTCCTGCTGCAGCACCCGCTGGAAGGCTGCCCCCAAATATCTGTAAAGGTCTGAGGCAATAAGGGAAGTCTGCCCCTCTTTCTCGGCGGCCACATCACCTGCCAGGCCGTGCAGGTACACACCCAGCAGACACGTCTCCAGCGCTGAATATCCCTGCGCCCGCAGCCCCGTCAAAATTCCCGTGAGCACATCTCCTGTACCGCCGGTGGCCATGCCCGCATTGCCGGTGCTGTTAAAGTAGAATTCGCCGCTGGGCGTGCCAATACATGTATGGGCGCCTTTGAGTACTACAAAACACTGGTGTTCCCGGCAGAAGCTGTGCAGCAGCTGCAGCCGGTGGAAATCATTTTTGGCGGGCCCCACCAACCGCTCAAACTCTTTGGGGTGCGGTGTGAGAATACTGTCTGCGGGAAGGTTTGTTAACAGCATTCTGTCTGCGGCCAGCAGGTTGAGCGCATCTGCATCCAGAACCAAGGGTGGCAACGGGTTTCTGAAAAGCAGTTCCATGGCCACCCTTGACTCCTCTGCCTGCCCTAGGCCCGGGCCAATGCCCAGGCAGTCATATTTCTTCAGATCTGAAGGAAAGGTAGAAAAGTGAAATTCATGGGCGTCAATGAGGGCCATGGCTTCGGGCACCGCCGTCTGTAGAATGGGGTATCCTGCCTGAGGTACTTGTACTGTCAGCAGCCCCAGCCCCGCCCGCAGGGCAGCCTGTGCGGCCAAGGTGGCGGCCCCCATCTTGCCATAGCTTCCGCCAATTAACAAGGCATGGCCAAAGGTGCCCTTGTGGGAGAACTTTAGCCGGGGGCGTAGGAGCTGTTTTATCTTATGGAGGGTCACCAAGGCATAAGGAGAGGTCACTTGCTGTAAGAAGCCCGGGTGCAGCCCAATAGGAACCACCTGCCACTCCCCCACATAGGTGCCAGAGGCTGGGAGCAGAAACGCCAGCTTAGGCTGTTCAAAAGAAACGGTGTACGCAGCCTGCACCACCTGGCTCCCGGGTGGGGTAGGTTCATCTGCAAACAGACCTGAAGGAATGTCAACGGCCACTACCGTGGCACTGCCTGAGTTGAGGTGCGCAACCAACTGCGCGTAGATTCCCTCTAAGGGCCGTGTCAGCCCAGAGCCAAATAGGGCGTCTAGCACCACTGCCTGGGTAGACAAGGCAGGGAAATCTTCTGGAGACTGTAGGTTGGCTTGTGAGATTTCTTCTGGGAGCCGCTCTAAGTTTTGGGTAAAGTCTGCAGAGCGGTTTTGCTCCGGACCGGTTAGGAAAACATAGACATCATACGCCCGCTGGTGCAGCAAACGGGCAACAGCCAAGCCATCGCCGCCGTTGTTGCCGGGGCCGCAGAAAATATAGAAAGGCCGCTCCCGCTGGAAATGCTGCTCCAGCCACTGCACCAGCGCCGTAGCCGCCCGCTCCATCAAGTCCAGGGAGGAGATGGGTTCCTGGGCAATGGTGTAGGCATCAGCGTCTCGGGTTTGGGCGGCAGAGAGAATTTTCATGGGGACTGGTTTATCGCGAATGGTGCCTTTCTGGGAGTAGTTTCGGCTTTGCCGCTTTTCCTCTTGCGTAGAGCTGGTTTTTCGTTTTAAGGTGGTAAACTCAACTGGCAGTGTAAGGTTCTACCGTGTTCGGCTTGAGCTTGTGAACAGCACTGCAAAAGCATTAAGTGATGAAGGTAAATACTTGCTTGCTTTGCCCGGCAAAGGCGGCAGGCACATAGGCACCTGGCGGGCATTGCGGTGAACACGCAGACTACAGCAAAAATTGCGCATTCACAACCAACAATCTAAAACTGAAGGGCGAATCCCATTCCCAGTTCGCCGTTGGGGAGAACGGTGGGGGCGAGGGTGGCGTTCAGGCCTTTGTTCCGCATGATACGGTCATGCACAAAATATACGGCATTGACAGAGAGAATGCCTATGCCGGCACCGGCCAGCACATCAGACATCCAGTGTTCATTGTTCAGAACGCGCATGACCCCCGTGGCCGAGGCAATGGTGTAGCTCCCCACGCTGATCCAGGGGCTCTTGTCTCTGAACTCTTTGTCTACAATGGTGGCAATGGTAAAGGCATACGAGGTATGGCCCGAAGGGAAGGCCCTTGGTTCGCCGTTAGGCCGCTCAACCCCCGTTGAGATCTTGATAGGATAGGTCATGGCCGTAGTCAACAACCCCGAAGCCAGCAGCAACCCCGTTTGCCTTCTGATGTCATGCTTGTTCTGTGACGAGAAGAGGTTAAAGCTGTACAAGCCAACAATGGGCACAAAAAACAGATAATCGTCTGCCTTGGTCTGGAAGTTGGGGAATGCCCGGCGTGCATCACGGCTGGCGTCATAGCTGCTGTAAAACCCGTTGTCTCTTATGGTGGAGATACCGGCTGCAATGAGAATAACAGAGGGAACTACCGCCCTTTTTATAAACCTCCCCGTCTTAGACTGACTGTCTTGGGCGGCGGGTGTAGCCGTCACTTCTCTGGCGGCAACAACTGCAGAGGTGTCTGTGGCCTGGTTCTGGGCCACGGCCCCCAAGGTGAAAGAAACCCAGAGGAGATGCGTTGTGATAAACTTGGTTAGCGCCACGGTCTTCTTTGTTATAGGGTAGCTGCGTCGGTTAGGAGCATCATCAAAATAGGGGAACCCGGGTTACTGTAACCGGTTTTGTGCGTAGAGCCTGTTTAAAATAAGTCTTTCGTGCTGCCAAGGTCCCGCCAGGAACCTGCCTTGCCGCATTTTTTGCCTGGTAGCCACTGCTCCCAGAAAAAAAACTCATCTGGAGAACCTCCCTTTGCCCCGCTTCAACAATAATGACAACATGTAAACATGCCCTTAAGTTGATTTCCTGTTTTAGGGCTGTTTTCCCAAAAGTAGCCCTAAAACAGGAAACAGTGTATATGTTAGTTCAACGGAATTACCATGGCCACCCCCGGCGTGCCGTTAAACATCACAGTTGGCACCACTTGTGCGTTGAAGCCTCTGTTCTTGAACCAGCGGTCATGCGCCAGGTACACCAGGTTGGTAGACAGTATGCCTACGCCGGCACCCGCCAGTACATCTGAGAACCAGTGGGCGTCATTGAGCACCCGCATCATACCGGTAACCCCGGCGGTGGTGTAACTGGCAATGCCAATCCATTTGCTTTTCCCCCTGAACTCGCGGCTCACCATGGTGGCTACCACAAAGGCGTACGTAGTGTGGCCGGAAGGAAAGGAGTAGCTGTTCTCCTCGTTGGGGCGGGGCACTGCCGTCACTTTTTTCAGAGGCCACAGCAGGGCAGAGGCCAGCGCCGCTGATCCCGCCAGCAGCCCCACCTGGCGCGTGACATCGTGCCGGTTCTGAGACGAGAAAATATCAAACACCAACAGCCCGGCCGCCGGTGCGAAGATCAGGAAGTCATCAACATCTGATTTAAAATTAGGGAACGGCTTGGTTCTGAAGTCATATCTGAAGTCTTGCCGGTCATACAGGCCGTTGTCAATCATAAGCAGGCCCACCCCAACAAAGATGGCGGGGGCAATAAGCCTTTTGCGCAGCGCCCCTTTCTGTAAGGCAGGGTCAAGCGTAGAGACAGGCACCCCGGCCTTGGTGGTATCTGGTTCAGTTAACGTCACCGTGGTCTGCAGCGTGTCTGACGTCACCTGCGCCAGGGCCGGGGCTGGCAGTAAGGCGAACCATAGGCAAGGCACTAGCGCTAGGTGGCGCAGTGACTCAAGGAGATTGAAGGTAGGAATCTGTGTCATAACAAACGTGGTCTGGTGAGTAGAACTTCCGTTTGTACGCGCAAACAGTGGTCTAGTTATCCTTCACCATATTTTGCAGATTCCCCCCCCCTTCCGCCCGCGGCCGGTCCATTGCCTTGGGAACAAAGCGCC
Source organism: Rufibacter ruber (assembly GCF_001647275.1). Classification (GTDB taxonomy): domain Bacteria; phylum Bacteroidota; class Bacteroidia; order Cytophagales; family Hymenobacteraceae; genus Nibribacter; species Nibribacter ruber_C. The sequence goes on from NZ_LRMM01000029.1 coordinate 39,472, forward strand.
GGGGCCGGGCATGTTGTACAGCCGAGCGGTTCTTACGGGAGAGGCGGTGGCTTGCCGGCGGGTGTGGCAGTTTTGCCTGGGGCTATTGCGGAAGGTGCTGTTTTGGGGCTGTTTTCCTAAAAGTAGCCCTAAAACAGAATGCTATTTTCCCTCTTCAAGTGGGGCGAAAAACCTTGTCTCCGCATAAAAGCTGTTTTCTTTAAAGGAGACATGCAGCTGCATAGAATACCTGCTGGGCTGTTGGTCTACCAGGGCAGGCTGCCATTTTCCAGTGCTGGCCACTATTTTTTTAAGGTGTTCAACCAGAGAAGGCGGTGGGGTGCCAAAGGAGTTGGAAGGGTGAATGTTGACTACCTCGCCTTGCGTATTCACCTCAAAATTGATGTTGACAATGCCCGTGAAAAGAGTTTCTTCTGCACTGCGGGGCCGGTTTCTGATCTGGGCAACTATTTCTTTGTTGAGGTTTTCATTCCCGCCCCTATACCCAGGAACCTTGATGGCACGCTTGTCCCTGGGCTTGACCACTACACAATTGGGGCTGAATAGAAATGTTTCGCCTTTGAGCACCTGATCTGGCTCTTGCAAAAACCTGAACCGGGTCTTGTCCTGGTAGGTGTCTCTGGGGGAGGTGCCTTTGGTAAATTTACCCTCTTTGAATTTTTCCTGAAAGTAGACGTACCCGTCTCTTCTGTGGTATAGCCAATTGCCCTCCATTAACCCGTTCTTGACCTTGCCTTCTATGATATCAAAGTTCTCAATCTTTACTGTCCCGTTTCCGTTGGCTACTGTTTGCTTTCCGTCCCGGTCCCAGGCTTCTAAGACATAGACGGAGTCCTGGGAAAACCTTAGGGTGATCTGTGGCTTCCCGTTTTCATACCAGTAATACCAAAGCCCTTGCCTCTTATTGTCTGCATAGTGGCCGCTAAAGGCCGGGAGGCCGGTTCTATGGTGGTAACCTGAAAACAGGCCCTCTTTCTTCCTGTTTTCATAGTTGCCGGTGAACGTAACCACACTGTCTCTGGAGAGGTCTTTCACGGCACCGGTGAAAAAGCCGTCTGGGGTTAACCTGGTGTAGCGGTACGTCACAGCGCACTGCGGTTTCACTAAGTGCCACCCTGCCTCATAATAGAACACCACACTGTCTGGCCCCAATTGTCTGTAAGAGACGGTATAATCATCTTTGGCCGTAGTTTCCTGGCCCCAACACGGTAAGAACGGCAGGAATGGGAAAGCCAGCCCTAGAAGAATCTGCTTTGAAAACCTTATGAAATGCCAGCTCAGGAACATATAGGATATAAAATGAGTATTAAATCAGGAAATCTGAAAGAATGTTTTTGATAGAAGAAGGGACCGTACAAAAATAAGGTTTCAACGCAATAGTTGGTAGACAGAATTCTGCTAGTTATCTGGTTTCTGAAAAGATTAATTGAATACACATATACCACTTTAAACGCATGCTTACCGGACGCGTCAATGCCCCTGAGATCAACACCCGCCACGGCTGGCTCAACACAGACCGGGACTACACGCTCAAAGACTTCAGGGGGAAGGTTGTACTGCTGGATTTCTGGACCTTTGGGTGTATTAACTGCCAGCACCTGCTGCCAGACCTGAAGCGCCTGGAGCAGGAGTACCCCACTGAACTGGTGGTCATTGGCGTGCACTCAGCCAAGTTTGACGCTGAAAAACGAACGGCTGCCATACGGCAGGCCATCCTTAAATTTGGGATTTCCCACCCCGTGGTCAATGACGCCGACTTTGAGGTCTGGAAGCAGTACGCGGTCAACGCGTGGCCAACGGTGGTGCTCATTGACCCCAACGGCAAGGTGGTGGGGCAGAAGTCAGGCGAAGGGATCTATGACATTATCAAACCGTATCTGGAGGAACTGATCCAGACGTTTGGAGATCGTTTGAACCGGGACCCGCTGCCTTTCATCAAAGAAAAACCAGTAGAAGCCCCTTTACGCTTTCCCTCTAAACTCATGGCAGATGACACCAGCCACCTGTACCTCGCAGACAGCGGGCACCACCGCCTGCTCAGGCTCACACCTCAGGGGCAGGTGGTGGCGGTCATTGGCAGCGGTCGGCAGGGGTTCACCAACGGCGGCTACGCCGAAGCCCAATTTAATGAGCCGCACGGGTTGGCGCTGCACGGCCAGTTTCTGTACGTGGCAGATGCCAAGAACAATGCCATCAGAAAAGTAAACCTTGCCACCCGGCAAGTAACCACCGTTGCCGGAACCGGGGAGTTGAGCTATTATTTCTTCTATGAGCAGGTGGGTGTGCCGGTGAACCCCAACAGCCCCTGGGACCTGGCCGTGGTAGAAGACCAGCTCTACATTGCCAGCGCCGGCAACCACCAGCTCCTGCGTCTGGACCTGGCCACTGAGAAAGTCTTCCGCTTTGCGGGCACCGGCCGCGAAGCCCTCGCAGACGGCCCCCTCCCTGATGCCGCTTTTAATCAACCCAGCGGGCTCGCCCTTATCAACCACACGCTCTATGTGGCAGACCCAGAGGCCAGCGCCGTGCGGGCCGTTGACCTGTGCCAAGGCACCGTGACCACCCTCATAGGCCGCGGCCTGTTTGAGTTTGGAGATGAAGACGGCGATTTTGATGAGGCTTACCTGCAGCACTGTCTGGGCATTGCCGCGCATGCCGGGAATTTATTTCTGGCAGACACTTACAACGGGAAGATTAAGTTTCTGGACCTGGAAAGGCAACGCATCAAAACCATAGTCTCCGGGCTGGAGGAACCCAATGATGTGCTGGTGCACCAAGGGTATCTCTGGATTACCAACACCAACGCCCATGAACTCTGGCGGGTGCACCTGGAGACCTGGGAGCGGGAAGTGGTAGACGTGCGGTTGCCTCTGTGATCTTGAGCAGATAAGTTTTGCGTTTTGGAGCTGTTTTAAGAAAAACAGCTCCAAAACAGGACCTGAGCTGATAACAGGTACAAACAGACGCTTGCGGCAGTGACGGAGTTATCCCAGAACCGCGTTCCCTGCTACGGCCAACCTACCCGACGCTGAGTGGCTGCCCCGCTGTTAAAAGCAGAGAGGCTTCTGCATACGAAGAGCCTGTTCCCCTGAAAGGAGAAATTTGGTGATGGTTTTAACCGCGGTTCTGTAACACCATCACGCCACCAAACCAACAGGCACCTGTGCCAGTGCCCGCTGGGCCTGCCGTACGTGGCGCTGCTGGTGCAGAACCACAAACGCGAAAGCCTCGCCGGTGCGCAGCTTCAGGAGCCGGAAGAACTCTACCGGTATGGTTTTCTGATTGAGATCGGCTTTGGCTGCAGCGGTTAATAGATATAGCAGCTTTTCCTGGTGTTGCAGAAACTCAGGAAGGACCTCTGGGGAAAGAGTGCTGTGGCGCGGGTTCATGTGTTGAAGCGTCTTGTGCTTCTTCACGTTGCCGGGGTTGACCAAATCCAGCGACTTCCTGCCCAGCCAGGAATACCGCACGGGCTGGGGCTCAGAAAGCGCGGGAGCGGCCGCCACGGCTTTTTCTAAATACGGAAGGTAAAAGCGGCTGTAGCGGTTCAGGTGCTCCAGGCACTCCAAGATGCTCCAGCCGGTGGCGTGGGGCTTGAAGTGGAGTGCGGCGTCTTCCAATGTCAGGAACTCTGTTGAAACAGTGCCTTGTAGCGCCTGTACCTGCGTCTGGAGCTGTGAGAGAAGGGTAGAGGTGTCCATATGTGCTTGTCGTTTTCTTGCGGGCAAAGGTAGCGGGCGGGGCAACGGCAAACCTTGACCAGAATCAAGATTTACAGAATACGGCTCAGCGTCTCTGGGGTCATGCGCAGGTACGAGGCAATGTACTTGCGGGGCACCAGCTGAAAGATGTGCGGGCTTCGGGCCAGTAAGCGTTGCAGCCGCTGCTCAGGAGTAAGGAGCTGCAGGTCAATCTCGCGCTCCATCTTTCCCATGAGTGCCTTCTCCAGCTCCAGCCGCCAGAATTTGCCAAATACCGGCCGTTTTTCCTGAATTGTGTCAAAATCAGATTTAGTGATGGCCAGCAGCTCAGCCTTGCGCAGCGCCTGAATGCAGTACGTAGACGGCTGCTGCGTCACCAGTGAAGGGAACGCCGTGACCAGCGTGTTGGGGTAGGCAAAACCCACGCAGATGTTCTCTGCCGGGGTGGGGTAATAGAGCCAGAAGGCGCCACTCAGCACAAAGTACAGGTGCTGCTCCACCTGCCCCTCCCTGACCAGGAAATCGCCCCGGCTCACCGTCACCTTTTTATGCCACAGCGGCACAAAGGCGGCAATGTCATCTGGGGTGAAATAGGGCACTTGTTGAAGCAGTGACGCCAGCATGGGTTGTGTTTTGGAGCTGTTTTCAGAAAAGTAAGCCAGAAACAGGCGCTGGAACTAACCCCGGGTTTTTTTCTTTATCAGGTGGGGGAGAGGGTGTAGCAGAAGCCCAGATCTTTCCTGTAAATTTAAAGGTTAATTGCTCCTGCGCAACCTTAAACGCGTAAGGAAGAACCAGAGGGGCACCTTGGTGCGCCTATTGCTAAAACTAACATTCGTATAAACAAGATGGCATTGCTCTTTAATGATTTCAGGAGCTGGGAACAGCACTGCACCGCAACGGGGGAACCGCTGTACCGCCCCGTGCTGGGCTATGAGATAGAACAGAAGGGGCGCACTGAGGAAGAAATATGGGCTGGCCTGGCCCGCGCCTATGAGGTTATGCGTGACGCCGTGCAAACCGGCCTCACCCAAGACATGACCTCCCGCTCCGGCATGGTGAACAACGGCGCCAAGAAAGTAGCCGCGGCCCCGGTGACCGTGCTGTCACCAGAGTTTCAGCAGTTGATCAGCCGCGCCCTGGGGGCCAAGGAGGTGAATTCCTGCATGGGCCGGGTGGTAGCGGCGCCTACCGCGGGGGCTTCAGGCATTCTGCCCGGGATCCTCACCACCATTCAGGACCTGCATACACTGGATGACCGGAAAATTCATGAAGGACTGCTGGTAGCCGCCGGTATTGCTTTGATCATTGAGCAGAACGCTTCTTTGGCCGGAGCCGTGGGCGGTTGCCAGGCCGAAACCGGCAGTGCGGCTGCCATGGGGGCCGGGGCCATTGTCTATTGCCTGGGCGGTACGGTTGAGCAGACTTTTGCCGCCGTGGCCATTACCATTCAGTGCATGCTGGGTTTGATCTGTGACCCGGTGGCGGGACTGGTGGAGGTGCCGTGCATTGTGCGCAACGCCAGTGCCGCCGCCATTGCCTTCTCCAGCGCCCAGATTGCCATTGCCGGGGTGAACCCGGTGATTCCGGTAGACCAGTGTGTGCTGGCTCTGGGCGAAGTGGGCCAGAGCATGGAAACCAAGTACAAAGAAACCGCCCTGGGCGGACTTGCCAACACCCCCAGAGGTAGGGAAATAGAGAAGCTGGTGCTGGTACAGGACGTGGAGATTCTGCCAGATGAAGACGGTGAGTAAGAGATGAAAGCTGTTTTGGACCTGTTTTCTGAAAAACAGGCCTAAAACAGCTTTCATTTAAGAGCTTCTTTACTTTTTGCTTTTGCAGGCGAGAACGGGGAGCAAAAGGTTCTTCTATCCCGTTTTTAGTGCGGCGTAGCAGCGTTATGGGGCGAGGCAACCGCGAGGGCAGGTTCTATTGAGGCCCGTTTGCAGCGCAAAAGACAAATGGAAACAGGCTCTAAGAATTCACAGTTGCCTAAACGGCAATACTCTCCCCCTGAGAGCTTTTTCCAGCATACGCTCCCCCTGATTTCTGCTGAATCTATTGCCATCTCCCTCCATGCATTTACGTTTTAGGCCTCTTTTTCAGAAAACAGGCCTAAAACGTACTTCTTCTTCTGTAATTTCGTTCAATTTAAACTTGGAGCCATCTGCCAGACCAGGTGGCTCCTTCATTCTTTCACCTATGGATTTTATTGAAGTTACCGTTACTGCCGCCCCAGACTACGCAGACATTCTCATTGCAGAACTGGGCGAGCTGGGGTTTGACACCTTTCAGGAGACTGACACCGGGTTTCAGGCCTACATTTATGAAGACCAGTTCTCAGAAGAAGCCGTGCAGGAGGTGCTGGAGCGGTATAAGTTTGCCGGTGCGTTCCCCTATGAGGTGAAAACCATTGCCAAGCAGAACTGGAACGAGGAGTGGGAGAAGAACTTTGAGCCGTTGCTGATTTCAGGGCAGGTGAGCGTGCGGGCAGATTTTCACCCTAAACCAGAGGGAGTCACCTATGACGTGGTAATTACCCCAAAAATGTCTTTCGGCACCGGGCACCATGAGACCACCACGCTCATGATTGAGAACCAATTAACCCTGAATCACGTAGGCAAGCGCGTATTAGACATGGGGTGCGGCACAGGTATCCTGGCCATCATGGCAGAACAGCTGGGCGCGCAAAATGTTTTGGCTGTTGACATTGAAGACTGGACGGTAGAGAACGCCAAAGAAAACGCGGCGCGGAATGGCTGCTCTACCCTGGAGGTGAAATTAGGTGATGCCGCGGTCTTGGCCGCTGAAGCCCCCTTTGACCTGGTGCTGGCGAACATCAACCGCAATGTGCTGCTGGAAGACATGCCAGAGTACAGCCGTCTGCTGCTGCCGCAAGGGCCCCTGGTGCTGAGCGGCTTTTACACAGAAGACCTCCCTGCCATTCAGGCGAAAGCCGAGGAGCAGGGGCTTGCGTTTGAAAGCATGCGATCCAAAAACAACTGGGTTTCAGCGGTTTTTAGAAAAAACGCCTGATAAACGGTATCTTACAACATATGAAGCACTTTACTCTATTCTTATTTCTCTTGCTGGGTTGGGGTGCAGGGTTTGCCCAGAGCTATAAGATAGCCGCAGAGGATCAGCAGCAGTTTATTACAGACGTGAAGGCCATGATGGCTGGCACCAAGAATGAGGCCGCCATACAGGTAGCCAACGGTCTGGAAACCGCCTGGAACAGCGGCAAGGTAAGTGCCCCCCAGAAAACCAAGGTGATGGACCTGACTCAGCAAATGCTGAAGAGGAAACTGAAGTCCCGTCCGCATTTTGAGCATTTCTTTGGGGCGCTGGCCAGTGGCGTAAATGTGCACCAGTACACGGGAGGTACTTTGGACCAGTTCCTGAACGTGGCTGAGCAGACCCTGCAAAAGCAGGATGCCAAAGTGTATGAGAAGTTTCTGACCAATGCCCACCAGTTCCTGGATTCCAAAACCCTGTTTAAGGGCCCCACCAACGGGCTGCGGGTGCTGGGCGGCAGCTTTGCCTTTGAATACCGCGACGGTACCGCTATTGCCGGGGCCGCCGGTGCCGGCTGGGGCGAGGAGCCTGAGGTTGCGAAAGAAGCGCCGGCCCCAGAGAAACCTGCGGCTGCAAAACCCGCGGCTGCTAAAACAGCACCCAAAAAAGCGGCTCCCAAAAAAGCCGACCCTTGGGATGACTGGGAAGCCCCCAAAGCAGTAGCCGCCGAAGACGACCCGTGGGCGGCGTGGGAAAAGCCTAAGAAGAAAACCGTTCCTAAAAAGACCACGGCCAGCAAGTCTGCCAAAGCTGCCACGCCCACAAAAGAGAAAGTACCGGCCAAGCCCACCGGTACGCCCATTCCCAAAGAAGAGGCGGCCCCAGTGGTGCCAAAGTTTGAGTACATGGCAGATCCGCTACCGGTGTTGGCGGGGCCGGTGGTGGTGTTAAACGGGGCAGATCTGTTTTTTACCACCCCGTTTGACTCGGTGACCATTAAAGGTACCACCGGGGCCATGTCTTTAGACGGCAAACTGTTTGTGGGCCAGGGCGGGAAATATGTCTGGAACACGTTAGGCGGTGATGCCACGGCAGAGTTTAAAGGATTAGCCATTGATGTGAGCAAAGCCGGCTTCAAAGCCGAAGATGTGACCCTGACTTTCCCGGCGGTGTTGGACAACAGCATCAGGGGAAACCTGGAGTACAAGATGGTTCGGCCCAATGCCAAAGGCGAGAAAGCGTATCCGCGGTTTATTTCCCATACCAATGATGCCAAAATCAAGCGGTTTGGCGCAGACATTCAGTACACGGGCGGTATGTCTTTGAGCGGGAGCACGCTCATGAGTGCCGCCTTAGACGGAAGCCCGTCTACCATCTGGGTGCTGGACGGTGCTGAGAAGAAATTCAGGGCCTCCTCCCGCAACTACACCATCAGTGACAGCCTCATCACCGCGCCCGTGACGTCTATCACCCTCCTGCAGGGGCAGGATTCCATCACCCACCCGGGCGTTAAGTTCAAGTACAACAAAGACGCCAAACGCCTGGTGCTGCTCAACGCAGACGGGGTCTACAAGACTACCCCCTATTACCACTCATACAACCAGGTAGAGTTGGCCACTGACATGGCAGTCTGGAACATTCAGAAGCCCCAGATTGACTTTGCCATTCTAACGGCTAAAAACCAGGTGCCGGCGCAGGTGAACTCTAAAGAATATTTTACAGAGACCCGTTTCCAGCAGATCAAAACCATCTCCAACTTCCATCCGCTGTATGCGGTGGTGGGCTACGGCACTAAATTGGGCAAGCGCTCTTTCTACATGCTGGAGATGGCAGAAGAGACTAAAATCAGGCCTGAGACCCTGCACAACGCCCTCACCACCCTGGTGCAGGGCAACTATGTAGACTATGATCCCAGCACGGGCTACGTGTACCTGAAAGAGAAGGCGTACCACCACGTAGATGCCTCCCGTGACAAGAGAGACTATGACTACATTCACCTGAACGCCTTGTCGCCGGCCGGTAAAAACGCCACCCTTGACATGACTACCGGGGAGCTGCTGCTGAGAGGGGTAAAGAAATTTGCCTTTACTGGTGACTCCTCTGTCATTGCTGAGCCAGACAGCCAGATCGTCAGGATCCAAAAGAACCGGAATATCCTGTTCAACGGCCGGGTCAAGTCAGCCAACTTCACCTTTAAGGGGCAGGAGTTCGTGTTTGACTATGACGGCTTCTTTGTAGACCTGGCTAAGATTGATTCAACTGTATTGACCACCCAGTCAAAAGACAAAGACGGGAAAGTAAAGGAAACGCCTTTTACCCTGGTAAACCGCGGCGGACAAGGGAAGGCCAAATTGTACCTGAATAGGCCAGACAATAAATCAGGGCGTAAAAAAGTGCCGGGATACCCTTCATTAGATGCGGTTTCTGGGGCTACGGTCTACTTTAACAAGCCTGAGATTCTGGGCGGCGTGTATGATACCAGTGTGTATTTCAGCATACCGCCGTTTAAGATTGACAGCATCACCAGCGCCAAAAGTGCCATTGGCTTTAACGGTACCTTCTATTCGGGCGGTATCTTCCCCCCGTTTGATACTAAACTTTCTATTCAGCCAGACGGTGCGCTGGGCTTTGAGTATGTGGTGCCCAAGAATGGCTTTGCCGTGTATGGCGGCAAGGGCCACTTCAATGACACTGTTACCATGAACACCAAAGGCCTGCGCGGCAAAGGGGTTCTTACCTACCAAACCGCCACCATGCATTCGCCGGGGTTTGTGTTCTTTGTAGACTCAGCCGTGACCGAGGTGGGAACCAAAGGTAGTTTCAAGGCAGGTTCTGTGGCGCAGGGGTCCTATCCAAGCGGGTCGTTCAAGAGCTTCAGAATGGACTGGTGGCCGTACCGTGATACGCTGGAAGTGCATTCTAAAGGCAAAGAGCTCATGAGCATGTTCAATGACCGCTTTACCTATAAAGGGATGCTGGGCTTTACCCCGTCTGCGCTGTTTGGTGACGGCGTGGCCGAAAGCAAGGAGGTGGCCATTAAATCACCGCTCTTTATGTTCAAGAAGGGGCTGATTCACGGGAACCGGGCTTCTATGGAGGTGAATTCTTCAGACAAAAAAGTGCCGGCGCTCACCACCTATGACGTGTTCCTGGACTTTTACCTGGATGACGGCTATGCCCAGTATGCGCCAGAGCGGAAAGGCTTTGCCAGCACTGTCTTCCCGCTGGCCCAGTACAAGTCTTCGCTGGGGGGTGGCCGTTGGGATTTCAAAACCAAGAAACTTACCCTTTCCAGCGGAAACGAAGACCTCAACACCTCCTACTTCTACTCCATGAAATCTGGGCCTGATTCCTTGCGGTTCAAAGCTACCGGGGCGGTGTATGACTTGAGCGATTTCACTTTGGTAGCCTCAGGCGTACCTTATATTCCGGTGGGGGACAGCTACCTAATCCCAGACAGCAACCAGGTGCATATTTTAAAGGATGCCAAACTAAAGACCTTCCAGAACGCGGGCATTGCCATGGACTCCGTGCAGAAGCACCACCAGATGGTGCGCGGCGAAGTGCATCTTGACAATGCGTTCGGCCTGACCGGAAACGCCATCTACAAGTTCACCAACTCAGCCTCAGAGGCCTACAACATCAAGTTTGACAACTTTGCCTGGAACCAGCCTGCGCAAGACAAGAAAGCTGAGAAAAAAGGAGAGGCCGCCACGCCGTATTTCCTGGCCTCAGCCACGGTGAAAGAGACAGACACCCTGTTCATCTTGCCCAACGTGCGGTACTACGGTGACATCAAATTGATGTCTAACCAGAAGCTGCTGAACTTTGACGGGCACGCCAAGCTGCTGTTCAGCGGCAATGAAAGCTCTGACTGGTTTCCGTACAAACGTGATGGCCTGAACCCCGAAGACGTGCGGTTGGAGATCAAAGATCCTAAGCTGGCAGACGGTACCCCGTTAAAAACCGGTATTCACGTAAGCACCGCCACCGGCAAGATCTACAACACCTTTGTGACCAAGAAGCAAGATGACACTGACCTGGACGTGTTTGAGGTAGAAGGTTTGCTCTCTTTCAACAAAGAAGAAAAGAAATTCAAGCTGGGAGATGAAGGCCGGGCCTACGGCAATTCGTACACCGGTAACGTGCTCAAATACAATGATGCCACCAAAGAGGTGACCTATGAGGGCAAGTTCAAGTTGATTGAGCCGGTAAAAGGCTTTGACCTGCAGGTGGCGGGGAGCGGCTCTGGGCGTACAGATAGCAGCCTGTACCAGCTAGACACCTTTATGGCCTTTAACTTTGATGTGCCGGCGCAGGCTGTTGAGAGCATGGCCAAGATTGTGGCTAAGAACGCAGAGGGAGCACCTGAGGCGGTTGATTTGAACAGCCCCACGCTGCCGTACAAACTGGCCGCCTTCATTGGTGACAAAGGGGTAGAAGATTTTAAAGCCAAAACGGCCAGTACCTATGTGCCGTTTGCGCAGGTTTCATCTAAGCTGGTGCACTCCCTGGTGCTCAATGATGTGAAACTGAAGTGGTCGCCGCAGACCAACGCCTGGTACAGCGTGGGGCCGCTTAGTGTGGCGGGCATTGGCAAGACAGACATTAACGCCAAAATGAACGGGTACATAGAGATCAAGCGCGGTGCCAGCGGTGATGTGGTGTCTCTGTACCTGGAGCCAACGCCTTACTCCTGGTACTACCTGAACTTCTATGAGGGAGGGTTAGGCCTGGCTGCCGCCGATGGGGATTTCAACAGCATTATTGCCAACAAGTCAAAAGGTGGCCCGGGCTCCGGCTCGTATAACTTCTACCCGGTAGAGCAGGTGGAGAAGATGGAGTTTGTGAACTACTTCCGGAAGACCTACCTGGGCAAAGGGCCGGTAAAAGAAGTGGTGCAGCCTACCATTGACACCTTTGCCTCAGCAGATGAGGAAGAGGCCTCTGGTAAAAAAGCCAAGAAGAGCAAAAAGAACAAGAAAGACGAAGCAACAGACGCCATGCCTCCCGGCTTTGACACCCCTCCGGCAGAGGAAGCACCGGCTGAAAAGTCTAAGAAGGAGAAGAAGAAAAAAGAGGAGGCCCAGCCCGCCGCTGACATTCCGGTAGCTGCCCCGGCCACTGAGGCTGCTTCTGAGAAGAACAGCAAAAAAGACAAAAAGAAGAAGGAGGAAGTAGCCCCGGCCCCAGACATTCCGGTGGCAGAGCCGGAGGAGGGCAAGAAGGAGAAGAAAAAGAAGAAGAAAAAGGAGGAGGAAGAGACCCCACCAGATATTCAGGTGGGGAACTGACCGCCCGTTGGTGGCTAGTCTTTCCACTGAAAGCCAGAGGAACCCGTTTTTGGCCTGTTTTTCAGAAAACAGCAAAAACGGGTTTTCTTTTTAAGGGATCTGCGTAAGCAGGAGGGGCGTAGGTAGAGGCTTTTTCCTATATTTGAAAACTCATTTTATGGCGCAGCGGGCTGTTTCAGTATCATCTGCCGCTAAACCAAACCGTTAACCAGAAGAGTTCTATGGAGTGGATGATCATTGCAGGAGTTGTCTTGGCGGCTTACCTGATAGGGGCCGTGCCTACGGCCGTGTGGGTAGGCAAAAAGTTCTACGGTATTGACGTGCGCCAGCACGGCAGCGGGAACGCGGGGGCCACCAACACGTTTAGGGTGCTGGGCAAAAAACCGGGGGCGCTGGTCATGGCTGTAGATATCTTTAAAGGCTGGGCAGCTACTTCCTTGGCATATCTGCTGGTGCAGTGGGGGGCTGTCACCCCTGACCAGTTGATCCTGTTCAAGATTATCTTGGGTGCGGTGGCGGTGGTAGGGCATATCTTTCCGGTGTACGTGGGTTTTAAAGGAGGCAAGGGCGTGGCCACGCTCATGGGCATGGTGCTGGGCGTGCATTTGACGGCCGCCCTGATCTGCCTGGGTATCTTTCTGGTAGTGCTGCTCATCACCCACTATGTGTCGTTAAGTTCTATGACCGCGGCCGTTTGCTTTCCTCTTCTTCTGTTGCTGCCCTCTTTCAGGCCAGAGGAGCCCATGCTCTTTGTCTTTGCTATCTTAATTGCCCTAATGGTAATCTGGACGCACCGCAAGAACATTACCCGTCTGCTGCAGGGCGTGGAAAGCAAGATTTACCTCTTCGGCAAAAAATAAATGTTTCAACAGAAGCCATTCCTGCTCAGGGTGGCTTTTTTATTCTACACACCTCTCACCAAACCATCTGCTATGAACGCTTACATAGAAGAGAATAAAGACCGTTTCATTCAGGAACTGCTGGACCTGCTGCGTATCCCGTCTGTGAGTGCTGACCCTGCTTTTAAAGGCGATGTACTAAAAGCCGCTGACTTCCTGAGGGAGAAGCTGGCGCAGGCCGGAGCTGAAAACGCCCAGTTGTTTGAGACCGCCGGCAACCCTATTGTGTATGCCGAAAAAATCATAGACCCCGCACTGCCCACGGTTCTGGTGTACGGCCACTATGACGTGCAGCCCGCTGACCCCTATGAACTGTGGGACTCGCCGCCGTTTGAGCCGGTGATCAAAGATGAAAAAATCTATGCCCGCGGGGCCTGTGATGACAAAGGCCAGACCTATATGCACGTGAAAGCTTTTGAGGCCATGATGCAGCACCAGGCGCTGCCGTGCAACGTGAAGTTCATGATTGAGGGCGAAGAGGAAGTAGGCTCTGTGAACCTGGCCACTTTTGTGAAAGAGAACAAAGATCGGCTGAAAGCCGATGTGATTGTGATCTCAGACACGGGTATGCTGGCCAATGACATCCCGTCTGTCACTACCGGCCTGCGTGGCCTCAGCTACCATGAGGTGGAGGTGACAGGGCCCAACCGGGATCTGCACTCCGGGCTGTACGGCGGGGCGGTGGCCAACCCCATCAACATTCTCTGCAAGATGATTGCCTCCTTGCATGATGAGAACAACCACATCACCATTCCCGGTTTCTATGATGACGTAGAGGAACTGAGCCAGGAGGAGCGGGCCGAGATGGCGCGGGCGCCGTTCAGCCTGGAGGCTTATAAAAAAGCCCTTGATTTACCTGATGTGCACGGCGAGGAAGGCTATGTGACCATGGAGCGCAATTCTATTAGACCAACACTGGATGTGAACGGTATCTGGGGCGGGTACACGGGTGAGGGAGCCAAGACGGTGATTCCGTCTAAAGCGTATGCCAAGATTTCTATGCGCCTGGTGCCGCACCAGAGCCATGAGGAGATCAGTGCATTGTTTCAGAAGCATTTTGAGTCTATTGCCCCGCCTAGCGTGAAAGTAGTGGTGAAACCGCACCATGGCGGAGAACCGGTGGTGACGCCTACCACGTCGGCGGGATACCAGGCGGCGGCCAAGGCCATGGAAGATACGTTTGGCAAAAAGCCGGTGCCGGTGCGCAGCGGGGGCAGTATTCCTATTGTGGCCATGTTCAAGTCTGAGCTGGGGCTGGATACGGTGCTGATGGGCTTCGGGCTGGACTCTGATGCCATTCACTCGCCCAATGAGCACTATGGCATTTTCAACTTCATGAAAGGTATAGAAACCATTCCCAGGTTCTACCAGCACTTTGCGCAGCTGCACCAGGCGCAGGCGTAGTTTCTGTTTTAAGGCTGTTTTCAGAAAAACAGCCTTAAAACAGAAACCCCGTTGCTCTTTGGGCAACGGGGTTTTTTATTACCAGTGGGCGTGGGCCAGCTCTATCTGCTGATAGGGAACCCCACAGATAGCTGAAACAAAGAATGGCGGGCGTCTTTGAAGTCTTCATTGTTCATGTTCACTTTTTCTGTGAAGTCAGTGAAGGCGCCGTTGTAGCGCAAGCCTAGGGTGATTCCGCCGGAGGTGGCAAAACCCACGCCTGCGGCATAACCAATTTCAAAATCTGAGTAGTTGTCTTTGCTCTTGGTGCTGGTTTCACTGGTGACCAGTTCACCGTCAATATATTTCTTGGTCTTGTCATTGATGCTGAGCAGGTAAGATGCCTGCGGACCCGCCTCAAAGAAAAGCGGGCCGGCTTTGACACGGGCCAACACCGGAATATCTATGTAGTTGAAGTTGGCGGAGCCTTCATAGCGGGTTTCGCCCAGCGGCGTGGCAATGACTTTGTCATCATACTTGAACCCTTTGTTTGAGTAAAGCACTTCGGGCTGAATAGAGAAGAAGTCGCCCACAATAGGTGCATTCAGGTACAGGCCGGCATGAAAGCCCAGCTTATTGTTAAAACGTGACTCCTCTTTTAAATCACCAGAAAGGTTGGAGTAATTCACGCCTCCTTTTATCCCGAAACTTGATTGCGCCTGTGCGGCATAAGACGCTACTACGGCGGCCACTAAGATGAATAGCTTTTTCATAATGTTATGAGTTAAATTAGTTCCATTGGTGGGAACTTTATTTCAAAGACTGTGCCTGTTTTTACAAAAGAGAGGTGTGGCTGCTATTTATTTGGTTTTGTTCTTTTGTAAATGCCTCTATATGAGGGGGACTTATTTGGGAACAGCTGGTTTTGGGAATTTGCTGTTTTTGGGCTGTTTTTCAGAAAACAGCCCAAAAACAGCGGCCTGCCCCTGGGGTTGACTGCACCGCTAAAAAAAAGAGGCCGCTCCATGAGCGGCCTCCAGAATAATGGGTGCAAAATGAACGGTGCCTTATATTCCGCTGGGAAGAAGGAAGCCAACCGTTAATAAGAAGGCTGAATGGCGGGCGTTGGTCAACTCATCCTTGTCTTCTTTGGCCAGACTGTTGATGCTGCCGTTGTAACGTAAGCCTAAGCTGAGGCCATTCTGCAACTGGTAGCCAATACCGGCCGCATAGCCAATTTCCAGCTCAGAAAGATCGTCTTTGTCAATTACGTCTTTATCTTCATACTTATTGCCGCCAACCTGGATCTCCGTGTTGTTTCTTACCCCTAACAGGTAAGACAGCTGAGGCCCGCCTTCAAAGAACAAACCTCCGGCATTTACTCTAAGTAGCACAGGGAGCTCCAGGTAGTTGAAGTTTACATCACCTTTGTACTTATAATCAACTCCAGCCCTACTGAACTTTTCATCACTGTACTGATATCCCTTTTGAGTATAAAGGAGCTCTGGCTGAATAGACAGGAAGCCGTCACTGGTGAGGGGAAAGTTAGCGGTAAGGCCACCTGTAAACCCAAACTTGTTGTCATAGATGTCCTGGTTGTCCAGATCACCTGAGAGATTAGAGTAGCTTACCCCGGCTTTGATCCCAACTCTAGGCCCGTTTTGTGCTTGAGCAAAGCTGATAGAAAAAGCAGCTGCTATGAATAATACAATCTTTTTCATTGTTTCATTTGGTAATGTAAAACATTGCCATTTATTATATGGCGTTTAAAACAACCCTATATACGGCTATAGCTAGAAAGGTTCTTGTTCTGCATAGGTATTGCAGCTAAGAAACAGATGTTGTTCAGATAAGGTATTGACTTAGAAAAAGATAAATTTCTATTTATTTTACTTGTTAAAGTAAAGGAGATTACCCTTACTTGGAGGGTAACAAAAAAGGCTCCCATTTGTGTGGGAGCCCTTTTTGTTTATAAGAAAAGACGGATTATCTGGTAAATGTGTAACCTACAGATAATAAGAAGTTAGAATTTCTGGTTTTTGAATTTTCTGCAATATCAGACAACCCGCCATTGTAACGAAGGCCAATGCTGATGCCATTCTGTAGCTGATAGCCTATACCTGCGGCATACCCAAAGTCAACTGAATTTACTCCATCAAAATCTCCAGAAATTTCATTTCCGTCTTCATCGTTCATTGTCACTTTTGAAGAGACGTTAAACGATAAAGTTGGGCCTAATTCAAAAAATAGGCCATCAGCATTAATGTGTGCTAGTACTGGTACATCAATGTAGTTTAGTTTTACTTTAGTAGTAATGTCACCTTCCTTTTCCTGCGCACCTTTCATAGTGAAAAGTAACTCGGGTTGAATTGACACCATTTCTGAAATCCCGAAATTGGCGAACAGACCACCATGGCCACCGAATTTATAATCTGCATCAGCACCGTCACCGGCAAAATTGCTTAGGTTCACCCCAGCTTTCAAGCCTAGTTTCAGTCCATCTTGTGCTTGGGCAAAAGAAAAAGTGAAAAATGCGGCAACAAATAATAATAGCTTTTTCATAAAGGTTTTGAGGGTTTAAAAAATAGAAAATTGGTTAATTGTTTTTGATTGATGGTTGCAAGTTAAGTACGAAGCTGTTTAGAGTTTTTGATTTTGGTTGAATTTTCGGATAAACAAGGCTGTAAAGGCTAGCAGATGCAGGGCAAGCCAGTGCTGCGCCCTGGTTTCA